>JAEUKY010000061.1 GCA_016794005.1 Rhodospirillales bacterium | reverse complement strand
GCCCCACACGCCGATGATCAGGAACATCGGGATCAGGACGGCCTCGAAGAACACGTAGAAGAGCAGCAGGTCGAGGGCCGCGAACGTGCCGACCATGAAGGTCTCGAGCACGAGGAACGCGATCATGTATTCGCGCACGCGCTCGGTGACGTGCCAGCTGGCGAGGATGCACAGCGGCGTGAGGAACGTGGAAAGCAGGATGAACGGGGCGGAAATGCCGTCCACGCCCATGTGGTAGCCGATCCCGTAGCCCGGGATCCACACGCTGCGCTCGACGAACTGGAAGGCGGAGCTCGACCGGTCGAAGTCGAACCACAGCACCAGCGACACGAGGAACGTGGCGAGCGACGTCCACAGGGCGGCCCAGCGCGCGTTGCGCGCCACGACCTCGGCCGTGCCGTTGATGCACAGGATGAACGCCGCCCCGACGAGGGGCAGGAACGTGACGAGTGAAAGGATCGGCCAGTCTTTCATGACACTCTCAATGGCCCGCGCGCAGCACGTACCAGGTGGCGAGGATCACGATGCCGATCAGCATCGCGAAGGCGTAGTGGTAGAGATAGCCCGTCTGCAGCCAGCTCGCGCGCTGCGCCAGACGCAGCGTGCCGGCGGCCAGCGCGTCCGGTCCGCCGCGGTCGATGACCAGCCCGTCGCCCTGCTTCCACAGGAACCGGCCGATCGCGAAGGACGGGCGCACGAACAGCCTGTCGTAGAGCTCGTCGAAGTACCACTTGTTCAGCAGGAACGCGTAGAGCCCGCGATACGATGCCGCGATCTTCGCGGGCTTCGAAGGGTTGCGGATGTAAAGACCGTAAGCGACGCCGATGCCCGCGAGGCCGACCGCCACCAGCAGCGGCGGGATCCAGCCCGGCGCATGGTGCGCGTGCTCGATCGTGTCGTTGAGCACCTTGATGGACTCGCCCCAGAACTGGACGCGCCCGTCGCCGACGAACAGGTAGCTGAGCCCCACGCCCGAGAACAGCGCGCCGAAGGCGAGCACGTAGAGCGGGATCATCATCACCGCCGGGGATTCGTGCGCGTGGTCGACCGCATGATGGTCGGTCTGCGGGGCCACGTGGAAGCTCATGAAGATCAGGCGCCACGAATAGAACGCCGTCATCGTCGCGGCGGCGAGGCCGAGCCAGAACGCGTACTGGCCCGAGGCCGAGTGCGCGGCCCACGCGCTCTCCATGATGATGTCCTTGGAGTAGAACCCGGCGAAGCCGCCGATCCCCGGAATGCCCATTCCGGCGAGTGCCAGCGAGCCGATCCACATCATCGCGTAGGTCGCGCGGATCTTGGTGTGGACGTTGCCGCCCATCCTGCGCATGTCCTGCTCGTGGTGGAGCGCATGGATGACCGAGCCTGCACCCAGGAACAGCAGCGCCTTGAAGAAGGCGTGCGTCGTCAGGTGGAACATCGCGGCCGAATAGGCGGACACGCCGGCGGCGAAGAACATGTAGCCGAGCTGCGAGCACGTCGAATAGGCGATGACGCGCTTGATGTCGTTCTGGACGAGGCCGACCGACGCGGCGAACAGCGCCGTCGAGGCGCCCACGACCGTGACGACGCCCAGCGCCGTCGGCGCGTATTCGAACATCGGCGACAGGCGGCAGACCATGAACACGCCGGCGGTCACCATCGTCGCGGCGTGGATCAGCGCGGAGACCGGCGTGGGACCTTCCATCGCGTCGGGCAGCCACGTGTGCAGGAAGAGCTGGGCCGACTTGCCGCACGCACCCACGAACAGCAGCAGGCAGATCGCCGTCATCGCGTGGAATTCCCACGACAGGAAGGTCATGTTCCAGTCGGCGGCGGCGGGCACGGCCGCGAAGACCTGGTCGAACTGCACGGTGCCGAAGACCGCGAACACGGCGAAGATGCCGAGCGCGAACCCGAAATCGCCCACGCGGTTGACGAGGAAGGCCTTGATCGACGCCTCGTTCGCGCTTTCCTTCTCGTACCAGAAGCCGATCAGCAGATACGAGGCGAGCCCCACGCCCTCCCAGCCGAAGAACATCTGGACGAAGTTGTCGGCCGTCACCAGCGTCAGCATGAAGAAGGTGAACAGCGACAGATACGACATGAAGCGCGGGATCGACTTGTCCTCGGACATGTAGCCGACCGAATAGAGATGCACCATCGACGACACGATCGTGACGACGCACACCATGTTGGCCGACAGCGCGTCGTACTTGAACGCCCAGTTGGCGACGAACGAGCCCGAGCTGATCCACGTGAACAGCTCGACCGTGCGCGTCTGGCCGTTGATGCCGACCTGCACGAAGATGAACAGCGACAGCAGGGCCGCGAGCAGCACGCAGCCCGTCGTGACGATCTGCGCCGCGCGATCCCGGCTTTCGGCCGGCAGCGGCGACATCAGCACGAGGCTTCCCAGCACGAAGCCCAGCAGCGGGAGAAGGACGGCAGCCGTATACATGCTCGCGATTCCCCTCAGCCCTTCATCATGTTGATGTCTTCGACCTCGATCGTGCCGCGGTTGCGGAAATACACGACGAGAATCGCCAGGCCGATCGCCGCCTCGGCGGCAGCGACGGTCAGGATGAACAGCGCGAAGACCTGCCCCACCAGGTCGCCCAGATGCGTGGAGAAGGCGACGAGGTTGATGTTAACGGCGAGCAGCATCAGTTCGACCGACATCAGGATGACGATGACGTTCTTCCGGTTGAGGAAGATGCCGAAGATGCCGAGCGTGAACAGCACGGCGGCGACGGTCAGGTAATGGCCGAGCGTGATTTCCATCAGACGTCGACCCCCTGGCGCGACTTGACGGCGACGGTCTCGGTGCCTTCGGCGCGCGTGCGCGCGACCTGGCGCGCGATCGACTGGCGCTTGACGCCCTCGCGTTCGCGCAAGGTGAGCACGATCGCCCCCACCATCGCGACGAGAAGGATGAGACCGGACGCTTGGAAGACGTAGGCATAGTCGTCGTAGAGCACGAGGCCGAGGGCCCGCGTGTTGTGGATCTGGCCGGGGTCCGGGATGGGAATCGCGATCGCTTCGGGCACCGAGGCCGAGAAGGCCCAGGGTGCGAGCACGAAGACGAGCTCGGCCGCGAGCACCACGCCGACGGCCGCCCCGACCGGGAGGTACTTGGCATAGCCCTCGCGCAGCGCCACGAAATCGACGTCGAGCATCATGACCACGAACAGGAACAGCACCGCGACGGCGCCCACGTAGACGACCACGAGGATCATCGCGAGGAACTCGGCCCCCATCAGCACGAAAAGGCCGGCCGCGTTGAAGAAGCACAGGATCAGGAACAGAACCGAGTGCACGGGATTGCGCGCGAAGATGACCATGACCGCGGCGGCCACCATCACGGCGGAGAAGATGTAGAAGACGATCGCTTCGAGCATGGGTCTGCCTGGTTCCCGGTTCAGCGATACGGCGCGTCTGCGGCGAGGCTGGTGGCGATCTCCGCCTCCCAGCGATCGCCGTTCGAAAGCAGCTTGGCCTTGTTGTACATGAGCTCTTCGCGCGTCTCGGTCGAGAACTCGAAGTTCGGTCCTTCGACGATCGCGTCGACCGGGCAGGCTTCCTGGCAGAAGCCGCAATAGATGCACTTGGTCATGTCGATGTCGTAGCGCGTCGTGCGGCGGCTGCCGTCGTCGCGCGGTTCGGCCTCGATCGTGATGGCCTGCGCCGGGCACACCGCCTCGCACAGCTTGCACGCGATGCAGCGCTCTTCGCCGTTGGCGTAGCGGCGCAGTGCGTGCTCGCCGCGGAAACGCGGGCTGATCGGGCCCTTCTCGTAGGGATAGTTGAGCGTGACCTTCGGCTTGAAGAAGTACTTCAGCGTGAGCGCCATGCCCGAGACGAGCTCGGACAGCAGCATCGCGCGGGCGCTTCGGTCGAGGGTGGAGGCCATGGTCGTTTCCTTATCTTCCCTTCCGTCTCAGCGCGGGATCCAGCCGGTGTACACGAGCACGCCGGCGGTCAGCACGACCCAGAAGAGCGAGAACGGCAAGAACACCTTCCAGCCCAGGCGCATGAGCTGGTCGTAGCGGTAGCGGGGCATCGTCGCGCGCACCCACAGGAAGACGAACAGGCACGCCGCCGTCTTCAGCGCGAACCAGACGAGGCCCGGGATCCAGTTGAAGGGTGCCATATCGAAGGGCGGCAGCCAGCCGCCGAGGAACAGGATGGTGGTCATCCCGCTCATCAGGATCATCGCGGCGTATTCGCCGAGGAAGAACATCGCGAAGCTCATCGACGAATACTCGACGAAATAGCCCGCGACGATCTCGGACTCGCCTTCGGGCAGGTCGAAGGGCGAGCGGTTCGTCTCGGCCAGCGCCGAGACGAAGAAGATGACGAACATTGGGAAGAGCGGGATGGCGAACCACACCGTCTTCTGCGCCATCACGATGTCGGAGAGGTTCAGCGACCCCACGCACAGCAGCACGGTGATGATCACGAAGCCGATCGAGACCTCGTACGAGACCATCTGGGCGGCCGAGCGCATCGCGCCGAGGAACGCGTATTTCGAGTTCGACGCCCAGCCGGCCATGATGATGCCGTAGACGCCGAGCGACGAGATCGCGAAGAGATAGAGCACGCCCACGTTGATGTCGGCGAGCACGAGGCCGTAGCCGAACGGGATGACCGCCCACGCCACGAGGCTGAGCAGCAGCGTCAGCATCGGCGCCATCATGAACACGACGCGGTTGGCGCCGGTCGGCACGATGGTTTCCTTGGTCAGCAGCTTCAGCGCGTCGGCGAAAGGCTGCAGCAGGCCGAACGGACCCACGACGTTGGGGCCCTTGCGCAGCTGGATGGCGCCGATCACCTTGCGCTCGAAGTACGTGAGCATCGCGACCGAGACCAGCAGCGGGACGACGACGAGGAGGATCTTCCCGATCTCGATGGCGCCGGTGAGGAGGATGTTGCCCATGTCGCCTTACCCGTGCGTTCCGGTCCGTGCCGCCGAGCCCTTCAGGTAGGTCTCGGTGCAGGCCGCCATCGTCGCCGAGGCGCGGCTGATCGGATCGGTCATGTAGAAGTTCGAGATCGGCGAGGCGAACGGCGTGCCGTCGACCGCGCCGGCCTTGCCGAACGCCGCCCACGTGCCGGGCTGTGCCGCGTCGAGCTTTGCGAAGACCGGCGAGATCGCGGCCATGCGCGCACGCACCTGCCCGATCGTATCGAGCGGCAGTTTGCGGCCCGCAGCCTCGGAGAGCGCACGCAGGATCTTCCAGTCTTCCTTCGCCTCGCCCGGCGGGAACACGGCGAGGCGCGTCTGCTGGACGCGGCCTTCGGTGTTCACGTAGGTGGCGTTCTTCTCGGTATAGGCGGCACCGGGCAGCACGACGTCGGCGCGATGCGCCCCGCGATCGCCATGATGGCCCTGATAGACGACAAACGCCTTGCCCAGACGGTTCGTGTCGATCTCGTCGGCACCCAGCAGGTAGACGAAGTCGATCTCGCCCTTCGAAGCCCCGTCGAGGATGCCGAGCGTGTCGCGGCCCTGCGCGCCCGGCACGAAGCCGAGTTCCAGTCCGCCCACGCGCGCGGCTGCCGTGTGAAGCACGTTGAAGCCGTTCCAGCCGTCCTTGACCAGACCGAAGCGGTCCGCGATGTCGCGCGCGATGGCCAGCACCGCCGCGCCGTCGGCGCGGGCAAGTGCCCCCAGCCCCACGATTAGCATCGGCTTCTTGGCCGCCTTCAGCGTCTCGGCGAAGCCGATCTTGCCTGCCGCGAGATCTGAAAGGGCCGTCGGCCCGGCGCCCAGATACTCGTACTTGTACGTGAGATCGACCTGCGGGCCGATCGCCGCGATCTTGACGCCGCCCGCACGATAGCGGCGGCGGATACGCGCGTTCAGCACCGGGCTTTCCCAGCGCGGATTGGTGCCGACCAGCAGGATCGCGTCGGCCTCGTCGATGCCGGCGACGGTCGAGTTGAACAGCCACGACGCGCGCGCCGAAGGATCGAGCTTCGCGCCGTCCTGCCGGCAGTCGAGGTTCGGCGAACCGACGGCGGCCATCAGGTCCTTCAGCGCCGTCATCGCTTCGCAGTCGGCCATGTCGCCGGCGATCGCGGCGATACGGCCCGGCGGCGTCGCCTTCAGCTTCGCGGCGACCGCACCCAGCGCCTCGCTCCACGAGACCGGCTGCAGCTTGCCGTCCTTGCGCACGTAGGGGCGGTCCAGACGCTGGCGCTTCAGCCCGTCGACCGCGTGGCGCGACTTGTCGGCGATCCACTCCTCGTTCGTTTCCTCGTTGAGGCGCGGCAGCACGCGCAGCACTTCGCCGCCGCGCGCGTCGACGCGGATGCTGGCACCAAGTGCATCGAACACGTCGACTGATTCGGTCTTGCGCAGCTCCCACGGGCGCGCATTGAAGGCGTAGGGCTTCGAGGTGAGCGCGCCCACCGGGCAGAGATCGACGATGTTGCCCGAAAGCTCGCTCGTCAGCGCCTTCTCGATGTAGGTGTCGATTTCCATATGCTCGCCGCGGAACACGGCACCCAGTTCTTCCGCACCCGCGACCTCCGTCGCGAAGCGCACGCAGCGCGTGCAGTGGATGCAGCGCGTCATGGTCGTCTTGACGAGCGGGCCGATTTCCTTGTCGGGTACGGCGCGCTTGTTTTCCTTGAAGCGGCTCTGGCCGTTCCCGTAGGCCATCGACTGGTCCTGCAGGTCGCACTCGCCGCCCTGGTCGCAGATCGGACAGTCGAGCGGGTGGTTGATCAGCAGGAATTCCATCACGCCGTTGCGGGCCTTCTTGACCAGCGGCGTGTTCGTCTTGATGACCTGGCCCTCGGCGATCGGCATCGCGCACGACGCGACCGGCTTCGGGCTCTTCTCCATCTCGACCAGGCACATGCGGCAGTTGCCGGCCACCGACAGGCGCTCGTGGTAGCAGAAGCGCGGCACTTCCTTGCCGGCAAGCTCGCAGGCCTGCAGCACGGTGATCCCGCCCGGGACCTCGATGGTTTCGCCGTCGATCGTTACCTTCGGCATCGCCCTTTTCCCGTCCCTATTCCGCTGCTGCTCTGGCGACCTGCAGGGCCGCCTTGTAGTTCCGGATGCGCGCTTCCATTTCCGGCCGGAAGTGCCGGATCAGGCCCTGCACCGGCCACGCCGCCGCGTCGCCCAGCGCGCAGATCGTGTGGCCTTCGATCTGGCGCGTCACTTCCTCGAGCATGTCGATCTCGGGAAGCTCGGCCTGGCCCTTGACCATGCGCTGCATTACGCGCCACAGCCAGCCCGTGCCCTCGCGGCACGGCGTGCACTGGCCGCAGCTCTCGTGCATGTAGAAGCGCGACAGGCGCGCGATCGCCTTCACGATGTCGGTCGACTTGTCCATGACGATGACGGCTGCCGTGCCCAGGCCCGAGCGCTGCTCGCGCAGCGCGTCGAAATCCATCAGCACCGTGTCGCAGATCGACTTGGGCAGGACCGGCACCGAAGCGCCGCCGGGGATGATGGCCAGCAGGTTGTCCCAGCCGCCGCGCACGCCGCCGCAGTGCTTCTCGATCAGTTCCTTGAGCGGGATGCTCATCGCTTCTTCGACGGTGCACGGCTTGTTGACGTGGCCGGAGATGCAGAAGAGCTTCGTGCCCGCGTTCTTCGGGCGGCCGAACGACGTGAACCACGTCGCCCCGCGACGCAGGATCGTGGGCGCCACGGCGATCGTCTCGACGTTGTTGACCGTCGTCGGGCAGCCATAGAGGCCCATGCCCGCCGGGAATGGCGGCTTCAGGCGCGGCTGGCCCTTCTTGCCTTCGAGACTCTCGATCAGCGCCGTTTCCTCGCCGCAGATATAGGCACCAGCACCGCGATGGACGTAGAGGTCGAAATCCCAGCCCGAACCGCACGCGTTCTTGCCGATGAGGCCGGCCTCGTAGGCCTGCTGCACGGCGATCTCGAGATGCGAGGCTTCGTTGTAGAACTCGCCGCGCACGTAGATGTAGCCGGCATGGGCACCCATCGCGACGCCCGCGAGCAGGCAACCTTCGACCAGCTTGTGCGGGTCGTGGCGCAGGATCTCGCGGTCCTTGCACGTGCCCGGCTCGGACTCGTCGGCGTTGACGACCAGATAGTGCGGCCGCCCGTCGAGCGGCTTTCCGTCGGGCGTCGTCTTCGGCATGAAGGACCACTTCATGCCGGTCGGGAAGCCCGCACCGCCGCGCCCGCGCAGGCCGGAATCCTGCATCTCCTTCACGATCCAGTCGCGGCCCTTCAGGATCAGTTCCCTGGTGCCGTCCCAGTCGCCGCGCGCGCGGGCCCCCGTCAGGCCCCAGTCGCCGTCGCCGTAGAGATTCGTGAAGATCCGGTCCTTGTCCTCGAGCATCACTTGTCTCCGCCCGCCTTCGCCATGCCGGCGAGGCTCGTGCGCCCGCCTTCGGGCATGGCGCCCTGGCGGCCCTTCATCGATCCCTTCGGCGGCGGCGCGTCCTTGGCCAGCGCGTCGATGAGCTTTTCGGTGAGCGGGCCGTCGAGATCCTCGTAGAAATCGTCGTTCACCTGGATGACCGGCGCGTTGACGCACGTCCCCAGGCACTCGACCTCGCGCACGGTGAACTTGCCGTCCGCCGAATGCAGGAAGCTCGCGTCGCCGCTGCCCTTGATGCCGAGCTTGCGCTCGCACGCGGCCATCACCTCGTCCGAACCGCGCAGCCAGCACGGCGTCGTCGTGCAGACCTGCAGGAACCACTTGCCGACCGGGGCGAGGTTGAACATCGAATAGAACGTCGCGACCTCGTAGACGCGGATCGGCGCCATCTCGAGCAGGCCCGCCACGTAATCCATCGCGGCGCGCGGCAGCCAGTTGTGGTGCTGGCGCTGCGCGCGGTCGAGCAGCGGCAGCACGGCGCTCGCCTGCCTGCCGGCCGGATATTTGGCGATGATCTTCTGCGCCCAGGCGAGGTTCTCGGGGCTGAAGGCGAAGCTCGCCGGCTGTTCGACGTGGCCGTGTCCGCCGCTCATCGGTCGATCTCTCCGAAAACGATGTCGAGCGACCCGATGATCGCGACGACGTCGGCCAGCATGTGGCCCTTTGCCAGGAAGT
>JAEUKY010000005.1 GCA_016794005.1 Rhodospirillales bacterium | reverse complement strand
TGTCGCTCGCGGTGCGCCCCGGACCGACACTGCTGCTGGGCGGCCGCCTCTCCGCGGCGACAGAAGAGGTGCTCGAGACGCTGCGTGCGATCGGCACCTTGCGTGCGGAATTGGGATCGGAAGCGGTCCGGACCTACGTCGTCTCGATGTCGGACCGGCCGACGGCTGTTGCCGAAGTCCTGTTCCTGGCCCGCATGGCAGGTCTGGTCGCGTGGGACGCCGCCGGCGGGCTCGTCGTACAGATTCGCGTGGCCCCTCTATTCGAGACCGCGGCCGATCTCGACGCGGCACCCGCGATCGTCGAACGGCTGCTGGTCGAACCCGCCTATCGCCGGCTTCTCGAAGCGTCCGGTGGAACGCAGGAGGTGATGCTCGGTTATTCGGACAGTTGCAAGGACGCGGGCATTCTCGCTTCCTCGTGGCATCTGCATCGCGCGCAGACGGCGCTTGCCGCCTTCTTCGGACGGCATGGGGTGCCGTTCCTGCTGTTCCATGGCCGCGGCGGCAGCCACGCGCGCGGGGGCGGACCGGTCTATGACGCGATCGCCGCGGCGCCGCGCGCGGCCGCCAACGGGCGGCTCAAGTACACCGAGCAGGGGGAGGTGCTTTCGTACAAGTACTCCAACCGACCCACGGCGGCCTACGAGCTTTCGACGGCACTTGCGGGCCTGCTTCGCGCCACGTTCCCGGCGCCGGGCGATCGCGTCGGCGTCGACCGGCGGTTTTCGGAGGCGATGGAAGCACTGTCGGCGGCCGGCATGGCTGCATATCGCGACCTCGTCGCCGGCGAGCCCGGTTTCCTCGATTTCTTCTATGAAGTGACGCCGGTCAGCGAACTGGCCTCGCTCAATATCGGTTCGCGTCCCTCGCACCGTCCACAAGGAGGCAGGTCGCTGCGCGCGATCCGTGCCATCCCGTGGGTATTCGGCTGGTCGCAGGCGCGCCTTGCCCTGCCGGCCTGGTACGGCGTGGGGTCGGCGCTTTCGGCCTTCGCGGCGCAAAGCCCGCGCCATTCCACGCGCCTGCGCCTGATGTACCGACGCTGGCCGTATTTCCGGCATCTCGTCGACAACGTACAGATGGCGCTGGCCAAGGGCGACCCGGCGATCGCGTCGCTCTATGTCGGCCTTGCGAAGGACAAGGCGGCGGCACGACGCATATGGAAGCGTATCGAGACGGAGTTCAGGCTTTCGGAAAGATGGCTCAAGCGGATTGCCGGCGGGCCCCGGCTGCTGGCCCATAACCCGCAGCTTGCCGCCACCCTCGACCGGCGCGCACCCTATCTCGATGCCGTGAACGCGCTGCAGGTCCGCCTGCTGCGCCGGGCGAGAGGAGCACGCGGGCAGGCATGGCGCGAACCGCTCCTGCTGACGATCAACGCGATCGCCGCTGGCATGCGCAACACGGGCTAGCGATCACCACGCGCCGCGGGCGACGAAGTCGGGATTGCGAAATCCGGGTTTCCCGTATTCGAGCAGGCGGCCGTCGGTCCGCTCGACATGGCCGCCGGCAGCAACCAGCAATGCTTCGCCCGCACAGGTGTCCCACTCGCACGTCGGCCCCATGCGCGGATAGAGATCGGCCGAACCTTCGGCAAGCAGGCCGAACTTGGCGGCCGATCCAAGCTTGCGGTGCTCGGCGATCCGGTAAGCCGACGCGACGGCGCCTTCCGCTCCGGATGAATGGCTTCGCGACGTGACGACGACGAGGCCATTCGGCGGCTGCGGGCGCGCGTGGATCGGCGTTTCCGATCCATCGCGGACCTGCCGCCAGGCGCCGATGCCGACGGCTCCCGACCAGACGATCCCCTCGATTGGCGAAAGAACCACCCCGAGGACCGGACGGCCATCCTGCACAAGCCCGATATTCACGGCGAACTGGCCGTTCCGTGCGACGAACTCGCGCGTGCCGTCCAGCGGATCGACAAGCCAGAACCGCTTTGGCGCCGGAATCGGAAATCCGCCTTCGCCGCGTGCCTGCGACTCCTCCGCGACAATCGGAATTCCGGGCGCAAGCGACTTGAGCCCTGAGACAATCACTGTCTCGGAGCGTTCGTCCGCTTCGGTCACCGGCGTGCGGTCAGCCTTGTCGCGGACCGAGAATGCGCCGTCGTAGATATCGAGAATCGTGGCGCCGGCCTGGCGTGCGATTCCGACGACAGCCGATCGCAGGCCGGAGATCTCGTGGAGCGCGAATGTCATATTCGGACCTGTCGTACGACGTGCGTCTTTGGCTTACAATAACCCGAATGTGCGGTCGATATTCGATTACCACGCCGGTCCAGGCTTTGCGCGAGCTATTCCGCTTCGACGGAGCCCCGGTGAATCTGCAGCCGAGATGGAACGTGGCCCCCACGCAGGCCGCACCCGTCGTGCGGATGGCGGGCGACGGTTCGCGCGAGTTCCGGATGCTGAACTGGGGGCTTGTGCCCTACTGGGCCGAGGATACGTCCCTCCAGAGCCACATGATCAATGCGCGCGGCGAGACGGTCCATGACAAACCGGCCTTCCGCCAGGCGTTCCGCCAGCGCCGCTGCCTCGTTCCTGCCGACGGATTCTACGAGTGGCAGACGGTCGCCGCGAAGTCGAAGCAGCCGTTGCTGTTCCGCATGCGGGACAGATCGCCCTTCGCGTTCGCCGGGCTCTGGGAGCGTTGGATCCCGCCGAAGGGCGAGGTGCTTGAGACGTTCGCGATCGTGAATACGGCGGCGAACGAGATCATGGCGCCGTTCCACGACCGAGTTCCGGTAATCCTCGCGCCAACCGACTATGCCGCATGGCTCGACCCGGCGATCGACGCTCGATCGCTCGTGCGCGCACCGCCCAGCGAATGGCTCGATTGCATGCGCGTATCGACCTACGTCAACAGTGTCCGTCACGACGATTCCGGTTGCCATGAGCCCGCACCGGATGCCGAGCCGGAACCGGTCGGCAAGCCGAAGGCCCGCAAGACAGGGCCGGATGGACGACAGGGAAGCCTTTTCTAGCCGAGGACCACAAGAATGGCCGACAAGACCGCGCTGCCGCGCGTTACCTATTCGAATATCGGCGTCGATTTCGCGCCTCTGCACGACTTTCTCGATCGCGAGATCCCGGCCGTCCGCGCCGGTCTCGGGAGGTTCCATCCCAACAGGATCGCGGGCCGCGCGGACGAGGGTGGAAAGCGCTTCTCGACAGTCAGCCCGATCGACGATCGGCAGGCGATCGGAAGTTTTGTTGCTGCCGATGCCGACGCCGTCGACCGCGCTGTCCAGGCGGCGCGTAAGGCGGCGGGCGACTGGGGCTTGCGCGACTGGACCAGCCGCGTCGGCATGATCCGGGCCATCGCGTCGGTCATCGAAAAGCGCAAGTACGTGCTCAGCATCGCCTGCCTGATCGAAGTCGGCAAGTCGCGCGCCGAAGCGATGGGCGAGGTCGAGGAAACCGTCGATATGCTGCGCTACTATGCGGACGAGATGGAGCGAAACGGCGGCTATGGGCGCGAGATGGCCCGCGCGTTCCCGCGCGAGGCGACGCGCGTGGTCCTGCGCCCGCTCGGCGTATTCGGCGTCATTGCGCCCTTCAACTTTCCACTGGCCCTGTCCGCCGGAATGATGACCGGCGCACTGCTCGGTGGAAACGCGGTCGTCTACAAGCCGTCGCCGAAGGCGTCGCTGTGCGGCGCTTTGCTGGCAGAGTGTTTCGAGGCAGTCGACTTTCCACCCGGACTGTTCAATCTCATCTGCGGCGCCGATGCAGGGACGATCCTTGCGGCACATCCGGGAGTCGACGGCATCGTGTTCACGGGCAGCAATGCCGTCGGCATGGAGATGCTGCGCCGGTCCGCCACTGGGAAATGGATGCGTCCGGTCATCGCCGAGATGGGCGGCAAGAATCCGACATTCGTGACGGCGACGGCCGATCTCGATGTCGCGGCGGAAGGAACGATGCGTTCGGCCTTCGGTCTGCAGGGGCAGAAATGCTCGGCAGGGTCTGTCGTGCATGTCGAGCGTTCGGTCTTCGAGCCATATCTTGCCCGACTCGTCGAGAAGACCGGCCGACTGAAGATCGGCGATCCTTCGTTGCGCGACGTCTATATGGGGCCGGTCGTCGATGCGGCGGCCGGTGCCCGGTATGCGGACTCAGTGAAGCTGGCGGAGAAGGATGGCCGCGTCATCCGGGGTGGTGGGCGCCTTTCGGGCGGCATCTTCGATCACGGCTGCTATGTCGAGCCTGCCATTTTCGCAGGCCTGCCTCCGGAGCATCGGCTCAATCGCGAGGAGCTCTTCCTACCGGTGCTTTCCGTTCAGCCGTTCGACAGCCTGTCGGATGCGATCGGTCTCGCCAATGGCGTCGCCTATGGGCTGACCGCCGGCTGCTACGCGCGAGACACCGCCGAGATCGACTATTTCTTCGCGCGTGCGGAAGCTGGCGTCCTCTATGCGAACCGCCGCTCCGGGGCCACGACAGGTGCTTGGCCGGGCATCCAGAGCTTCTGTGGCTGGAAAGGGTCCGGGACGACCGGCAAGGGTGGGCTTGGCCCGTTCTACGTTCCGCAGTTCATGCGCGAGCAGAGCTGGACGTCCATGGAAGGATGATTTCGGATCGGCCGAACATGCCGGCATATCGTGATCCGAATTGTAACAATATTAGATTGCGCAATAAATTTGACATACTTTTATAGTAGTGAAACACAGCTGGCATTACTCGGAACCGGGAGGTTTCACGCCCGGCAACATCCGGCCAAGGATCGGATCGCGACGGACGAAGTGATGGAACAATGCTGCACCCGCATGCAGCAGGAGTGCGGCGCCCATCAGCCAGCCGAGCCATGCGTGGGCAAGCAGTAGGGCTTCTCCGAGAGTTTCATCCTTGCCGATCGGATCCGGCAGTTCGACCAGTCCGAACCACTTCACCGGAAATCCGAACGCGTTCGATCCGAGGAAACCAAGCATCGGCAACACGAGCATCAGGGCGTAAAGAATCGCATGTGTCGCGTGGGCCGCGAGCTGCTCGATCCAGGCCGACGGCGGCAGCGGCGGCGGCGGATGCGTCAGGCGCCAGGCGAGGCGGAAGCCAGTGAGCACGAACACGGTCAGTCCGGTCCATTCGTGCCAGGAATAGACCTGCACCTTCCACTCGGAATAGTCGAGCCGGGTCATATAGAGGCCGAGCCCGAACAGCATCGCGACAAGGAGGACCGTGAGCCAGTGGATGCTTCGGGCGATCCCGTCGTATGCTTGCGGCGTGTCGCGACGTACCATGTGCGGCACTATGTGGCGAACGACCGGGTGGAGGCAAGGTGGGCGAGATCGTCAATCTGCGGCAGACCCGCAAACGCAAGGCCCGGGACGAGGCCGCTGCCGTCGCGGCCACCAACCGCGCGAAGCACGGCAGGACCAAGGCGGAGCGCGAGGCCGAGGCGGCAAATCGAGCCATCGCCGAACGTACGCTCGACGGCAACCGCCGCGACGATCAGTAGATCACGATTCCGTAGTCGCCGACGCGCCGGAAGCCGAGGCTTTCGTAGCAGCGTTTTGCCGCGATGTTGTCTTCGGCGGTGAACAGGATCGCGCGCTTTACCCCGCGCGCCCGGGCCGCGAGCAGGGCGCCCTGCGTGGCGGCGCGCGCGTAGCCAAGGCCGCGCTCAGCCGGCGGGCAATAGACGCCGCCGACCTGGACCATGTCCGGCAGCGTGGCGTTGAAACCCGCATAGGCGAGCAGGTTGTCCGCCATCGCGAGCACGAAAGCGCGGTCTTCATCGATTGCTCGGGCGATCTCCTCTCCGGCGCGCCTTCGCGTGGCGTCGCCGGGTTCGGCCCCAAGTGTTTCGCACAGATAATCGTGCCGCCAGCCGGCCAGCGTCTCGCGGTCTTTGGTCGTGGCTGGCCGGACGCGGGCAAGCATTTGCATTTCCGCCGACAGATCGGACAGATCGAGCGCGTAGAGATCCTGTCGAGAGGCCATGCGCGCGCGACGCAGCGAGAACGGCGGGAGGGCGATGACCTCTTCCAGCAGCGCGCCCGGCCCGAGCAGCCCCGTGCAGGCACGCGGCAAGGCCGCGGCGAGCGTCTGGTTCGCCAGTTGCACGGCGTCTGCCGTCGCGCACTGGAACATCATGTTGCCGTTCCAGTAGAGGGCGGCCACGCCCGTCAGCTGCCCGGCATCGAAGATGCCGACATAGGTCCCCTGATAGGGCTTGCCGGCGTCGACGATCCCGGACTGGCGCAGGTTCGAGCGCAGGAACATCGCCGTATCGGGGGTCTCCCCGAGGAAACGGTCTAGTTCCGCCCTGTCGCCCTCTCCAAGGATGCGGATCTCGCTGTCTTCCATGCGCCCATTCTAGGGCACAGGTCAGAGAAACGCGAACTTCAGGACGAACAGGATCGCGATCGTCCAGACGGCGCCCGAAACCTCGCCTGCACGACCGGCCAACGTCTTCACCGCGGCGTACGAGATGAAGCCAAGCGCGATGCCGTGCGCGATCGAGAAAGTGAACGGCATGGCGATCGCCGCGACCATGCCAGGCCCGTACTCCGTGATGTCGGTCCAGTCGAGATCGACGAGGCCCTTGGCCATATAGCACGCGACAAGGACCAGAGCAGGTGCCGTGGCAAAGCCCGGGACCGAGTTGGCAAGCGGCGCAAAGACGATCGACAGCAGGAACAGGCCTGCGACGACCAGTGCCACGAGCCCGGTTCGGCCGCCGGCTTCCACGCCGGCCGCGCTCTCGATGTAGCTGGTCGTGTTCGACGTGCCGAGCAGCGAGCCGACGAGCGAGGCCGACGAGTCCGCCACCAGCGCCTGGCGCAGACGCGGCAACTTTCCGTCTTTGGTCATCAGGCCGGCGCGCTGGGTGACGCCGACGAGCGTGCCGGCGGTATCGAACAGGTCGACGAACATCAGGACGAGAACCGTCGAGATGACGCCGATCTGCAGCGCGCCCCAGATGTCGAGCTTCAGGAACGTCGGCGCCATCGACGGCGGGGCCGAGACGATGCCGTGGAAGGGCGTGAGGCCGAGGATGACGCCGACCGCCGTCGTACCGAGGATCGCGATAACGATGGCACCCGGCACCTTGCGCGCTTCCAGCGCGACCATGGCGATGAAGCCGAGGCAGGCGAGGATCGCGGCCGGCTGATGCATGTCGCCGAGCGTGATCAGGGTTGCGGGGTGCGCCACGACGATCCCGGCGTTCTTGAGGCCGATGATCGCCAGGAAAAGACCGATGCCGCCGGCGATGCCGTATTTGAGGGCGCGCGGGATGCCGTCGAATATCCAGGCGCGGGCGGGGCTGACCGACAGCGCGACAGTCAGGATCGACGAGCAGAAGACCGCGCCGAGTGCCGTTTCCCACGACATGCCCATGCCCTTTACCAGGCCGAAGGCGAAGAACGCGTTGAGCCCCATCCCGGGAGCGAGCGCGATCGGATAGTTGGCGTACAGCCCCATGATCGCGGTCGAGAACGCCGCCGCAAGGCAGGTCGCGACGAACACGGAGTTCCGGTCCATTCCCGCGATTTCGAGGATCGAAGGGTTGACGACGATGATGTAGGCCATCGTCAGGAAGGTCGTCAGTCCGGCGACGACCTCGGTGCGCACGTTCGTGCCTGCGGCCGCAAGGCCGAAATAACGTTCGAGCATGCCGGCTTCTCCTTCTGATTATGCTTGTTTTGCAGAAGGGTAGTTTACCGGCCCGATTCGGTCCAAGGGGCTAGAGCGGCTTCCTGATCGCGCGCGCGATCTCTCCCACGATACCGCGCCGGAAGGCGAGCACGCAGGCGACGAACACGACGCCCTGCACGATCGTGACCCACGAGCCGAGTTCGGCGAGGTAGTTCTGCATCGTGATTATCACGACGGCGCCGGCGATCGGTCCGAAGATGGTTCCCATACCGCCGACCAGCGTCATCAGCACGGCTTCGCCCGACATCGTCCAGTGCACGTCGGTGAGCGAGGCGAGCTGGAACACGATCGACTTCACCGACCCGGCGAGCCCGACGAGCGTGGCCGACAGGACGAAGGCCGCGAGCTTGTACTGGTCGGCCTTGTAGCCCAGCGAGATGGCGCGCGGTTCGTTCTCGCGGATCGCCTTCAGCACCTGGCCGAAGGGCGAGTGGACGATGCGGTAGATCGCGAGGAATGCCGCAAGGAAGATGGCGGCGACGACAAAATAGAGCGTCAGGTCGTTCTGCAGGCTGATCATGCCCAGGAGCTTGCCGCGCGGCACTTTCTGGAGGCCATCCTCGCCGCCGGTGAACGGGGCCTGAAGCGCGAAGAAGTAGATCATCTGCGCCAGCGCCAGCGTGATCATCGAAAAGTAGATGCCCTGCCGGCGGATGGCGAGCGCCCCGACGGCAAGGCCGAGGAGGGCCGACGTCGCCGTACCCGCGAGGATGGCCAGTTCGAACGGCAGGCCCCACACCTTGGCGCCGTGCGCCGCGACATAGGCGGCACCGCCGAAAAACATCGCGTGCCCGAACGACAGCAGGCCGACGAACCCGACGAGCAGGTTGAAGGCGCACGCGAACAGCGCGAAGCACAGCACCTTCATCAGGAAGACCGGATAGATCACGAACGGGGCCACGGCCAGGAATGCGACCATGCACCCGAACAGGATCTGCTGGTGGCGCGGCATGCCGCCGGTCCCGCTCATCGGACCCTCCCGAAAAGACCTGCAGGCTTGAGCAGGAGGACGATCGCCATAATGACGAAGATCACGGTCGCGGACGCTTCGGGATAGAACACCTTGGTCAGCCCCTCGATGATGCCGAGGCCGAAGCCCGTGACGATCGATCCCATGATCGATCCCATGCCGCCGATCACGACGACCGCGAATACGACGATGATGAGGTCGGCCCCCATCTGCGGGCTGACCTGATAGATGGGTGCTGCCAGCACGCCGCTGAACGCGGCGAGGCCCACGCCGAAGCCGTAGGTCAGCGTGACCATGCGCGGCACGTTGATGCCGAAGGCCTGTACCATCGGCGGATTCTCGGTCGCGGCGCGCAGATAGGCGCCGAGCTTGGTCTTCTCGATGACGAACCATGTCGTCAGGCAGACGACCAGCGACACCGCGACGACCCAGCCGCGGTAGTTGGGCATGTACATGAAGCCGAGATCGGTACCGCCACGCAATGCGTCGGGAATACGGTAGGGCAGGCCGGACGATCCGAACTGGTCGCGGTACATCCCTTGCACGATCAGGGCGATGCCGAAGGTCAGCAGCAGGCCGTAGAGATGGTCGAGCTTGTAGAGATGGCGCAGCATCGTGCGCTCGATCAGGACGCCGAAGGTGCCCACGACGACCGGCACGATCAGCATCGACCACCAATAGCTGATGCCGAGCCAGTTGAGCAGCATCCATGCGGTGAACGCGCCCATCATGTACTGGGCGCCGTGCGTGAAGTTGATGATGTTCAGCAGGCCGAAAATGATGGCCAACCCGAGGCTCAGCATCGCGTAGAACGAGCCGTTGATCAGCCCCAGCAGAAGCTGGCCGAAAAGCGCCTGGGGCGGAATTCCGAAGATGTCGGGCATGGGACCGGCCGCTCGGGGAAAGAAAGTGGGGCGGGGGAACGTCCCCCGCCCCGGTAGCTACGTCAGCCGGCGATCGGGCACTTGCCGTCCGCGATCGGGCGGAAGGCTTCGGCCGCCGGGATCGTGGCGCGGAGCTTGTAGTAGTCCCACGGCGCCTTCGATTCCGAAGGCTTCTTGACCTCGAAGAGGTACATGTCGTGGATCTTGCGACCGTCCTTGCGCACGACGCCCTTGCCGAAAAGGGGGTCGTCGGTCGGCATCGCCTTCATGCGCTCGACCACCGCCTTGCCGTCGGTGGCCGACTTGCCGGCCTCGACCGCCTTCAGATAGTGCAGGACCGACGCGTAGACGCCGGCGTGCACCATGGTGGGGTGGATACCCTTGTTGGCGGCCGAGAAGCGCTTGGCGAACGCGCGCGAGGCGTCGTTCTGGTCCCAGTAGAAGGCCTCGGTCATGATCAGGCCCTGCGCCGTTTCCAGACCCAGCGCGTGGACGTCGGTGAGGAAGACCAGCAGGCCGGCGAGGTTCTGGCCGCGACGCACGATGCCGAATTCCGCGGCCTGCTTGATCGAGTTGACCGTGTCGCCGCCGGCGTTGGCGAGGCCCACGATCTTGGCGCGGCTGGACTGCGCCTGCAGCAGGAACGACGAGAAGTCGTTGGCGTTGAGCGGGTGACGGACCGCACCCAGCACCTTGCCGCCGAGCTTGTTGACGACCGCCGCCGTGTCGGCCTCGAGCTGGTGGCCGAAGGCGTAGTCCGCCGTCAGGAAGAACCAGCTGTCGCCGCCGGTCTTGACGATGGCGCTGCCCGTGCCGTTCGCCAGCGCCCAGGTGTCGTAGGTCCAGTGGACGGTGTTGGGCGAGCAGGCCGCACCCGTCAGGCCCGACGAGGCGGCGCCGGAGACGAGGAACACCTTGTTCTTGTCCTTGGCGATCTCGTTGATGGCGAGTGCCACGCCCGAGTTCGGGACGTCGACGATCACGTCGACCTTGTCGACGTCGAACCACTGGCGCCCCACGTTCGATCCGACGTCGGCCTTGTTCTGGTGGTCCGCCGATACGAAGTCGACCTTGATGCCCTTGGCGGCGGCGCCGAAATCTTCGACCGCCATGCGAGCGGCGAGGACCGAACCGGCACCGGCGAGGTCGGTGTACAGGCTCGACATGTCGGTGAGGATGCCGATCTTGACGTTCGTCTGTGCCGCCGCCGGCAGGGCGAGGGCGGTCAGCGCCGCGGCCCCCAGCAGCATGTTCTTCAGCTTCTTCATCGCGTTACTCCCCATGTTGGAATTCAGACGCCGAGATACTCGTGGAGTTTGTCCATGTTCGCTTCGAGCGCATCGTTGGCGATCTCGTCGACGATGCGCCCGTGCTCCATGACGTAGTGCCGGTCCGCGACTGTGGCCGCGAAGCGGAAGTTCTGTTCGACCAGCAGGATCGTGAAGCCCTCGGACTTGAGGCGGCGGATCGTGTGCCCGATCTGCTGGACGATGACCGGGGCAAGTCCCTCTGTCGGCTCGTCGAGCAGGAGAAGGCGGGCACCCGTGCGCAGGATGCGCGCGATCGCCAGCATCTGCTGCTCGCCGCCCGATAGTTTCGTGCCTTGGCTCGACAGGCGCTCCTTGAGGTTCGGAAACAGCTCGAAGATCGTATCGACCGACATGCCGCCCGGGCCGACCGCGGGTGGCAGCATCAGATTCTCGGCAACGTCGAGCGAGGCGAAGATCGCGCGTTCCTCCGGGCAGAAGGCGATGCCCTGGCGCGCGATCCGGTAGGCCGGCAGGTCGATCGTCTCCCTGCCTTCGTAACGCACCGAGCCCTTGCGCGCGCCGACCAGCCCCATGACCGATTTCATCGTCGTGGTCTTGCCGGCACCGTTGCGCCCGAGCATCGTCACGACTTCGCCCTGACGCACGTCGAGATCGACGCCATGCAGAATATGGCTTTCGCCGTACCAGGCGTTGAGGCCGCGTACGGCCAGCATCGGCTCAGCCATGGCCGGCCCCCATATAGGCCTGCACGACGTCCGGGTTTTTCGAAACGGTGGCGTAGTCGCCCTCGGCAAGCACTTCGCCGCGCGCGAGCACCGTGATCGTGTCGGAAAGGTCGGAGACGACCGAAAGATTGTGTTCGACCATCAGGACGGTGCGGCCTTGCGCCACCCGTTTGATGAGTGCGGAGATGCGGCCGACATCCTCGTGGCCCATGCCGGCGGTCGGTTCGTCGAGCAGCATCATCTCGGGTTCGAGCGCAAGCGTCGTCGCGATTTCGAGTGCGCGCTTGCGGCCATAGGGCATTTCGACCGCGGTCGTTTCGGCGAACTCCGACAGTCCGACCCAGTCGATCAACTCGCGTGCGCGGCCGTTGAATTCGTCGAGCGCCTGTTCGCTGCGCCAGAAATCGAACGAGTTGCCGCGCTTGCGCTGCAGGGCCACGCGTACATTCTCGAGCACGCTGAGATGCGGGAACACGGCGGAAATCTGGAACGAACGCACGAGGCCCATGCGTGCGATATCGGCAGGCCTGGCGCCGGTGATGTCGCGACCCTTGTAGCGGATGGCGCCTCGCGTCGGATCGAGGAACTTCGTCAGGAGATTGAAGCAGGTCGTCTTGCCGGCCCCGTTCGGCCCGATCAGCGCGTGGATCGTGCCGCGACGGACCCGGAGTGCGACGTCGTTGACCGCGACGAAACCGCGGAACTCTTTCGTCAGTCCCTCGGTCTCGAGTATGTAATCCGGCAAACGTCCTCTCCCTGCAACGCCCTTGCGACCGTTGCTAGCAGAACGCGCCTCCCGAAATCAATCGACGTCGCGGCATGACGAAAAAAGCGGCAGCGGAAGCCTTCCCGCTACCGGGCCGGATGGATTTTAGCGGTTCTCGACAGTAGATATTTAATACCCCTCAATAATTTATGGGAAAGTTAATCGGATTTTAGATATTTTAGCTTAATCGCGTATGGCGAGCCGGAAAGACACGGGAGACTGCGCGCGAAATGAATCCGCAAGTCCAGACAGAAGTGGCGGCACCACAGGCCGGTGCTGCCGGTCCGTGCAAGGTCGGGCTCATCCAGATCAACAACAGCTTTTCGGGGCAGAACTACCTGCCCTATGCGGTCGGGCTGATCGAGGGTTATGTCCGCAAGTTCGCCGCGGCATCCGCGCGCTTCGAGTTCCTGCTCCCCGTCTACAAGCGCCAGCGCGTCGCCGAGACGGTCGAGCAGCTGCTCGAGGCCGACGTCGTCGGCTTCTCCACCTATGTCTGGAACGTCAAGCTGTCGCTGGCTGTCGCGCGCGAGCTCAAGAAGCGCAAACCCGGCATCCTGATCGTGTTCGGCGGCCCCCAGGTGCCGGACCGGACCGAGCCGTTCCTGCGCGAGAACCCGTTCATCGACGTTGCCGTCAACGGCGAGGGAGAGCACGCCTTCACCAAGCTGCTCGAGGCTTGGCCATCGCGCGACTGGTCCGGCATCGCGAACCTATCCTATCTGCGCGACGGCGCGTTCGTCTGCCAGGCGAAGGGGCCGCGCATCCGCGACCTCAACGACGTCCCGTCGCCCTATCTCGAGGGCGTCTTCGATCCGCTGATGGCGGCCAATCCGAAGGAAAACTGGATCGTCCTGTGGGAAACCAATCGCGGTTGCCCGTTCCAGTGCACGTTCTGCGACTGGGGCTCGGCGACGCAGGCCAAGGTCTTCCAGTTCGATCTCGCGCGCCTCGACCGCGAGATCGCGTGGTTCGCCGACCGCAAGATCGAGTTCATCTTCTGCTGCGACGCCAATTTCGGGATTCTCGCGCGCGACATCCAGCTTGCCGAATCGCTTGCCCGCACGAAGGCCGAGCGCGGCTACCCGAAGGCGGTTTCGGTGCAGAACACCAAGAACGCGACGGACCGCGCATATCTCACGCAGAAGATCCTTTCGGATGCCGGCATGAACAAGGGCGTGACGCTCTCCATGCAGTCGCTCGATCCGGGCACATTGAAGGCGATCAAGCGCCAGAACATCGCGCTCGATACCTACGAGGAACTGCAGCGACGCTTCACGCGCGACCGCGTCGAGACATATTCCGACCTGATCCTCGGCCTTCCGGGCGAAACCTACGATTCCTGGGTCGACGGGATCTGCTGGCTGATGGACAACGGCCAGCACAACCGCATCCAGTTCAACAACCTGTCGATCCTGCCGAACGCCGAGATGGGCGATCCCGCCTATCAGGAGAAGTACGGCATGCGGACGGTCGTGACGAAGATCGTCAACATCCACGGTTCGATCGACGTCGATCCCGACGGCATCTACGAGACGCAGGATCTGGTCGTCGAGACGGCATCGATGCCGGCCGCCGACTGGCGAAAGGCGCGCAGCTTCGCGTGGATGACGGCGCTGATCCACTACAACAAGCTGCTGCAGATCCCGATCCTCGTCGCGCACGAGAAATGCGGCGTTCCGTTCCGTCGCCTGCTTGAGGCGTTCTTCCGCGCCGACTCCGCCGATTATCCCGTCATCGGCGCGATCCGAGCCTTCTTCGACGACTATGCCCGCCAGATCCAGGAAGGGGCCGTCGAATACGTCTTCTCCGAGAAATGGCTCGGCATCCACTGGCCGGCCGACGAGTACGTGTTCATCGATCTCGTCGAGAACGGCAAGATCGACGCGTTCTATGTCGAAGCAGAACGTCTCGTGCTGTCGACGATCTCCGAGCACCGCTCGCTCGTGCCGACCGAGACGGTCGCCGACGCTTTCCGCCTCAATCGCGCGCTGGTGAAGGGGCCGGGCGTGCTCGATGACATCGAAGTGCGCCTCGGTAGCGATCTCTACCCGTACTACCGCGCGATCCTCGAAGGGCGCAGCGAGGAACTCGTCGAGGAGCCCGTCGCCTACCGCATCGAGCGGTCGAAGGAACCCTGGCCCGTGTTCGCCGACTGGTGCCGGGAAGTTGTCTGGTACGGCAACAAGAAGGGCGCCTATCTCTACGGCAACAAGGCGCTGGCCCGGCATCTCGCCGGGCATTTCTGATCGCCGTCTGCGCGGCGTTCCGCGTGAGCGAAGTACTGCATTTGTGATAGCGTTCTCCGGATTCGGAGCACCGCATCCCGCGTGCGCCGAAGCGGAGCGCGCAGGATGGCGACACGGCAGCGGTTGCTGGTGACGGGATCGACCGGCGTACTCGGCGCGGCGTTCGCGGATCTCGTGCATGCACATCCCGAGTACGAATTCGTCTTCACCGACCGTCGGACGCTCGACCTGACCGATGCCGCCGCCGTTCGAGCGTTCGTCGGCCGCAAGAATATCCGCAAGATCGTCCATCTCGCGGCGATCTCTGGCGGCATCGATCTGGCGCGCCGCTATCCCGCGCGCATCCTGCGCGACAACGTGGCGATGTGCTTTGCCGTTCTTGACGCAGCCGCGGCGCACAGGCTCGACAAGGTCGTGCTTACGCTGTCGTCGGGGATGTATCCGGCCTCGGCCCCGCAGCCGAACAGGGAAAGCCAGATCCACGACGGCCTCCCGCACGAGACCGCCTATTCCTACGCGATGGCCAAGCGGCTGATGGAGCCGGCGATCCGGGCCTACCGTGCCGAGCATTCGCTCGACGTGATCGGGCTGGTGCCGTCGGGCATCTATGGACCCGACGACAACTACAACGCCGACGATTGCACGTGGATCGCCGGTCTCGTCCGGCGCTTCTGCGAGTGGACACCGGCTGCGGGCGATCTTTCGATCTGGGGCGACGGCAGCCCCTTGCGCGAGATCACCTACGCGCCCGACATGGCGCGCGCCTACATGTGGTGCCTTGCCAACCATTCGTCCGCCGGCCTGCTCAATGTCGGCTGCGGGCAGGCGCAGACGATCAGGGCGGTCGCGATGATCCTCGCTCGCCTGTGCGGCGTTCCGGAGGACCGGATCCGTTTCGACCCTTCGCGCGCACGAGGCATCGATCGGCGCGTGACCGACAATTCGGCCTTCGTAGCGCTTTCCGGTTTCACCTATACCGGCCTCGAGGCCGGGCTCGAGGCGACCGTCGCCTGGTACAGACGGATGCTTGCCGAAAATCCCGGCGCCATCCGGCGCTGGCCACGCATCAAGGCGGAGTGATCGACGTGACCGGACTTCCCTGGCTTGCGACGGAAGAGCGCCAGCGCGCGTTCCTCGGACAATACTGGTAC
>JAEUKY010000002.1 GCA_016794005.1 Rhodospirillales bacterium | reverse complement strand
GATCAGCTTCGTGCTGCTTCGCCTGTCGGGCGACGTCGCCCTCGCCATCGCCGGCGAGGGGGCGCGCGCCGCCGACATCGAGATGGTCCGGCAGACCTACGGGCTCGACCGGCCGCTCCTCGTCCAGTACGCCGAATGGCTCGGCCAGACGCTGCGCGGCGATTTCGGAAAATCGCTCTATTTCAAGACCAGCGTCGTCGATCTGGTCGCCGACAAGCTGCCGACCACGCTGATCCTCGGCGTGCTGTCGCTGGCGTTCGCGCTCCTCGTATCGTTCCCGCTGGGCGTGCTCGCGGCCCTGTTCCCGAACAGCTGGGTCGACCGGCTGTGCCTGGCCGTTTCGGTCGTCGGACAGGCATTGCCGAACTTCTTCTTCGCGCTCTGCCTGATCCTGCTCTTCTCGATCACGCTGCGCTGGCTGCCGGTGTCGGGTTCGGGCACGTGGCAGCATTTCGTCATGCCGACGATCGCATTGGGCTATTACGCGGCGCCCGCCTTCATGCGGCTGATCCGGGCGGGCATGATCGAGACGCTGGCGGCCGACTATGTGCGCACGGCGCGCGCCAACGGCCTGTCGCCGGCCAGCGTCGTGATGAAACATGCGCTGCGCAACGCGATGATCCCGGTCGTGGCGCTGGCGGCCGTGCAACTCGGCTTCCTGCTCGGCGGCTCGATCGTGATCGAGACGATCTTCGCGCTCGACGGGCTGGGCTACCTCGCCTACCAGAGCATCACCTACAAGGATTTCCCGACGACTCAGGCGGTGGTCCTGCTGCTGTCGGTCGTCTACATCCTGCTGACGCTGGCGGCCGATCTGGTCAATGCGTGGCTCGATCCGCGCCTGCGGGTGGCCTGACATGGACGGCACGCCCGCCATCGCCGAATTCGTCGCGCCCACGCACCGCCAGATCCTGCGCCGGCGGATTTTCGGCCATGCGGGGCTGATGTTCGGGACGCTGCTGGTCGTCCTCGCCTTCGCCGCCGCCCTGCTCGCCCCGTGGATCGCCCCGCACGATCCCTACTTCCAGGACCTGTCCGCGCGCCTCGTCCCGCCGATCTGGCACGAGCGCGGCACGTGGGCCCATCCGCTTGGTACCGACAATCTCGGGCGCGACTACCTCTCGCGCACCATCTACGGCGCGCGCGTGTCGCTGCTGATCGGCTTCTCGGTCATGCTCGTCTCGGGCCTGATCGGCAGCACGATGGGCCTGCTCGCCGGCTATTTCGGCGGCAGGACGGACATGGCCGTCAGCTTCCTCGTCACCACGCGCCTCGCCATGCCGGTGGTGCTGGTCGCACTTGCGGTCGTCGCGCTCGTCGGCGGGTCGCTGGGCGTGGTCATCCTCGTGCTGGGCCTGCTCAAGTGGGACCGCTTCGCCGTCGTCATGCGTGCGGCAACCCAGCAGGCGCGCAGCCAGGACTACGTCGCCGCCGCGCGCGCGGCGGGTGCGGGTACGGGACGCATCGTGCTGGGCGAGATCGTGCCCAACGTGCTGCCGCAGCTCGTCGTCGTCGCCACGCTGGAAATGGCGAGCGCCATCCTGCTGGAAGCCGCGCTCTCGTTCCTCGGGCTCGGCGTGCAGCCGCCGCTGCCGAGCTGGGGGCTGATGATCTCAGAAGCGAAGGCCTACATGTTCTTCAGCTTCTGGATGATCGCGATCCCGGGAACCGCGCTGGGCCTGCTGCTGCTGGCGATCAATCTCGTCGGCGACGGCATCCGCGACGTGGCCGCCCCGGAGGGCCGCGCATGACCGCGCTCCTCCAGGTCGAAGGCCTGACGGTCGATATCGCCGTACCTGCCGGCACGCTGCACGCGGTGCGCGACGTGTCGTTCTCGGTCGAGAAGGGCAAGACGCTGTGCCTGGTCGGCGAATCCGGCTGCGGCAAGTCGATGACCGCACTCGCCATGATGGGCCTGCTGCCGAAGGCCGCCCGGCGGAACGCGCGCCGGCTCGAATTCGCGGGCATCGACCTCGCCGGGGCCGGCCGCAAGGTCGTCAACGACCTGCGTGGAGCCCACATGTCGATGATCTTCCAGGAGCCGATGACGGCGCTGAATCCGTCCTACACGATCGGCAACCAGATGATGGAAGTCTACCGGCGCCACAAGGGGGCGACGGCGGCCGAAGCGCGCGAGCGCGCGGTCTTTCTGCTCGGCAAGGTGGGGATCGCGTCGGCGGGCGACCGGCTGGGCCAGTATCCGCACCAGCTTTCCGGCGGCCTGCGCCAGCGCGTGATGATCGCGATGGCGCTGATGTGCGGGCCCGCCCTGATCGTCGCCGACGAGCCGACGACGGCGCTGGACGTGACGATCCAGGCGCAGATCCTGCTGCTGCTGAAGGATCTGCAGCGCGAGTTCGGCATGGCGCTAGTGCTGATCACGCACGACCTTGGCGTCGTCGCGCGCATCGCCGACCGCGTGGCGGTGATGTACGCCGGCGCCGTCGTCGAGCATGCGCCGACGGTCGAGCTCTTCGCCGCGCCGCAGCACCCCTATACGCGCGCGCTGATGGAATGCATCCCGGTACCGGGCCGTACTTTGCCCGGCGAACGGCTGGGCTCGATCCCCGGCAACATTCCCGCACTGATCGGCACCGTGACGGGCTGCGCGTTCCGCGACCGCTGCGCGCTGGCCGATGCTTCCTGCGCGGCCGAGCCGCCGCGGCATCTGGCGGGCGATCACGGCTGGGCCTGCGTGCGGGGTGCGGTATGACGGCCTTGATGGAAGTCGCCGGCGTGCGGCGCGACTTCTCGCTCTCGCGCGGGCTGTTCGCGCGCGCACGCACGCTGCATGCGGTCGACGGCATCGACCTGACGCTGGAGAAGGGCGAGGTGCTGGGCATCGTCGGCGAGTCCGGCTGCGGCAAATCCACGCTCGCGCGCATGCTGCTGGGCCTGCTGCCGCCCAGTGCGGGGCGCATCACGCTCGACGGGGTGGATCTTGCGGCGCTGGGCCGGCGCAAGCTTGCCGCGCGCGTGCAGCCGGTGTTCCAGGACCCCTACGGCTCGCTCAATCCGCGAAAGCGCATCGCCTCGATCGTGGCGCTTCCGCTCGCGGTGCACGACATGGGCGACGCCGCCTACCGGCGCAAGCGCGCCATCGACATGCTCGAACGCGTGGGCCTGCCCGCGCGCTTCGCCGACAGCTATCCCGGCCAGCTATCCGGCGGCCAGCGCCAGCGCGTGGCGATCGCGCGCGCCCTCGTCATGCGACCCGAGATCGTGGTGTGCGACGAGCCGACGTCGGCCCTCGACGTGTCGGTGCAGAGCCAGATCCTGAACCTGCTGATGGATCTTCGGCAGGAGTTCGGCCTGACCTACGTGTTCATCAGCCACAACCTGGCGGTCGTCGAGCACATCGCCACGCGCGTCGCGGTCATGTATCTGGGCCGCGTCGTCGAACTGGCCGCGACGGCCGAGATATTCGCCAGCGCGCGCCATCCCTACAGCCAGGCGCTGCTCGCCTCGGTGCTGACGCCCGAACCGGGCAAGGGCGTGCCCGACAACGGGCTCGGCCTCGCCTTTCCCGATCCGCTGGACCCGCCGCCCGGATGCGGCTTCAATCCGCGCTGCCTCTATGCGCGCCCGGTCTGCAAGGCGACCGCACCCGCCGCCGTCGCCGACGGGGCGGCGCGCGTCGCCTGCCACGCCTACGCCCCTCTCTACCGGAAGGAATTCGAATGAGCCGCGAGACCGCCATCGCCAATGCCGAGCGCTATTTCGACGAGGGCGGCTACAAGACCGATCTCGCGCGCCGCGTGGCGATCAAGACCGAGAGCCAGAATCCCGACCGCGGCCCGGAGCTCGCGCAGTATCTGACCGGCGAGATGGTGCCCACGCTCGAGAAGCTCGGCTTCACGTGCCGCATCCTCCACCATCCGCGCGCCAAGGGGCCGTTCCTGATCGCCGAGCGCATCGAGGACCCGAAGGCGACGACCGTGTTCGGCTACGGCCACGGCGACGTGATCCGCGGGCTGGAGCCGCAATGGCGCGACGGCCTTTCGCCGTGGGAACTGAAGCCGGACGGCGACCGCTGGTACGGGCGCGGGACGGCCGACAACAAGGGCCAGCATTCGATCAATATCGGGGCGCTGGCCGCCGTGCTGAAGGCGCGCGGCAAACTCGGCTTCAACGCGAAATACCTGATCGAGATGGGCGAGGAGACCGGCTCGCCCGGCCTGCGCGAGGTGTGCGAGGCCAACAAGGACCTCTTCAAGGCCGACGTGCTGATCGCGTCGGACGGGCCGCGCCTGTCGGCCGACCGGCCCACGCTGTTCCTGGGCTCGCGGGGTGCGTTCAACTTCGACCTCGAGATCGACGCGCGGCCGGGCGGCCATCATTCGGGCAACTGGGGCGGGCTCATCTCCAACCCGGGCCTGCAGCTTGCCCATGCGCTCGCCTGCATCGCCGGGCCGACGGGCCAGATCCGCCTGCCCGAATGGGTGCCGGCCGAACTTCCGGCGAGCGTGCGCCGGGCGCTGGCCGACTGCGAGGTCGACGGCGGCGCCGACGGCCCGCAGATCGAGCCCGGCTGGGGCGAGCCCGGCCTGACGCCGTCCGAGCGCGTGTTCGGCTGGTGCTCGTTCGAGGTGCTCGCCTATCGCACCGGCAATCCCGACAACCCGGTCAACGCGATCCCGCCCAAGGCGTGGGCGCGCTGCCAGCTGCGCTTCGTCGTGGGCATCGATCCGGCGAACATCCTGCCCGCCCTGCGCCGGCATCTCGACCGGCACGGCTTCCCGATGGTGAAGCTTTCGACCACGCGCGAGGAGATCTTCCACGCCACGCGCCTCGACCCCGAGCATCCGTGGGTCAATTTCGCCGTCGACAGCCTGAAGCGCACGACGAACGCGAAGCCGGCCGTCCTCCCCAATCTGGGCGGATCGCTGCCCAACGACATCTTCAGCGACGTGCTGGGCCTGCCGACCGTGTGGGTGCCGCACTCGTATCCGTCGTGCTCGCAGCATGCGCCCAACGAGCACATCCTGCCGGCGGTCGCACGCGAGGGGCTGCGCCTGATGGCCGGCCTCTACTGGGACATCGGCGAGAAGGCTGGCCCGCGGTCGTGAGCCCGGCTCACAAGGCCGATAGGTAATCTCGTTTGGCAGGCCGCGGGCGGCCGCCCATTCTCTCCCCCGTCAACAAGGAGAGAGTGACATGCCGCTCGTCCGCATCGACGTTCCCCAAGCCATGCCGCAGGCCACGCGCCGCGCCGTCGCCGACGGCGTGCACGCCGCCCTCGTGGAAGCCATCAAGATCCCGGCCGACGACCGCTTCCAGATCGTGACTGCACACGCGGCCGACGCGCTGATCGCCGATCCGGGTTATCTCGGCATTGCGCGCGGGCCCGGCTTCCTGACGGTGCAGATCTGGCTGCGGCGCGGACGCAGCGTCGAGCTCAAGCGCGCGCTCTACGCCGCCATCGCGCGCAATCTTTCGCGCGACGCCGGCGTGCGGCCCGAGGACGCGCTGATCGTCCTGGCCGAGAACGACCCCGCCGACTGGTCGTTCGGCAACGGCATCGCGCAGTACGCGCCGGGCTGATCCCGCCGCGATTGACAGGCGGCAGGCGCATGGCGTTATATCCGGTCGGATATAACGGGGAATCCCCATGCACCGCCTTGTCCGCGCGCTTGTCGCCGCCGCCGCGCTTTGCGTGGCGTCGCAGGCGGCGGCGCAGGCGCCGCTCGTCTACGCGGCCGCGTCGCTGACCGACGCGCTGGAAGAGATCTCGGCGAAACTTCCGCTGCCCGCCCGGTTTTCCTTTGCGGCTTCGTCGATCCTCGCGCGCCAGATCGAGAACGGCGCGCCGGCCGACATCTTCGCTTCGGCCGACGGGGAATGGGCCGACTATCTCGCGGCACGCGGCCGGCTCGTGGCGGGAAGCCGCGTGTCGATCCTGTCGAACCGCCTTGTCCTGATCGTGCCGGCCGACCGAGCGCGCAACGTCGAACTCGTGCGCGGCATGGATTTCGGCGCGCTGCTCGGGCGCGGGCGGCTTGCGACCGGCGACCCCGCCCACGTGCCGGTCGGGCGCTACGCGCGCACGGCTTTCGAGTGGCTCGGCGTCTGGCCGGCGGTCGAGCCGCGACTGGCGCGTGCGGCTTCCGTGCGCGCCGCACTCGCCCTCGTCGAACGCGGCGAAGCGCCCTTCGGCGTCGTCTACGCCACGGACGCGGCCGCCAGTCCGCGCGTGGCGATCGCGGCCATGTTCCCGGCCGAAAGCCACCCCGACATCGCATATCCCTTCGCGATCGTGGCGGGGCGCGACGGACCGGGCGCGCGCGCCTTTCTCGCCGGGCTGCAGTCGCCGGCGGCACTGGCCATATTCCGCCGCCACGGCTTCGCGGTCGAATAGGCATGCTTGCGTTCAGCGACGTCGAGCTTGCCGCCGTCGGTCTCAGCCTGCGCATCGCGCTGGTCGCCGTCGGGTTCGTGCTGCCGCCGGCGATCCTCGTCGCGTGGCTGCTGGCGCGCTGCCGGTTTCCGGGCAAGTCGCTCGTCGACGGTATCGTCCATCTGCCGCTCGTGCTTCCGCCGGTCGTCGTGGGCTATCTCCTTCTGCTGCTGTTCGGCGTACGCGGTCCATTGGGCGCCTGGCTCGACCAGGCGTTCGGCATCCGGCTCGTGTTCACGGCGCAAGGGGCGGCCGTCGCCACCGCCGTGATGGTCTTTCCGCTGATGGTGCGCGCGGTGCGCCTGTCGGTCGAAGCGCTCGATCCCGGGCTGGACGAAGCCGCGCGCACGCTGGGCGCGGGCACGCTCGACCGCTTCTTCACGATTTCCCTGCCGCTGATGCTGCCGGGCGTGCTTTCCGGCGCGATCGTCGCGTTTGCCGCCAGCCTCGGCGAGTTCGGTGCGGTCGTCACGTTCGCGTCGAACGTTCCGGGCGAGACCCAGACCCTTCCGCTGGCGATCTATGCCGCCACGCAGACTCCGGGCGGAGAGGACGTCGCCGCCCGCCTCGCAGGCGTATCGCTGGCGCTGGCGCTGGCCGGCCTCCTGCTGTCGGAAGTCCTGGCACGGCGCGTGCGACGCATGCTGGGGCGCTAGATGCTCGAACTCGACTTCCGCATGAAGCTGGGCACCTTCGCGCTCGACGTGCGGCTCGCGGCACCGGCCGGGGCCTTGGCGCTGTTCGGCCGGTCGGGTGCGGGAAAGACGTCGATCGTGCGCGCGATCGCCGGCCTTGCGCGCCCATCCGACGGGCGTATCGCCGTCGCGGGCAGCGTCCTGTTCGACGGCGCGGCCGGCATCGACGTGCCGCCGGAACGACGGCGCATCGGCTACGTGTTCCAGGACGCGCGCCTGTTTCCGCACCTGACGGTCGAGGGCAACCTGCGCTACGGCCTGCGGCGCGCCGGCCCGCAGGCCAGGCCCATCGCGTTCGACGCGGTCGTCGACCTGCTGGGCATCGGCGGGCTGCTCGGCCGACGTCCGGCGAACCTGTCGGGCGGCGAACGGCAGCGCACGGCGATCGGCCGGGCCCTGCTCGCCCAGCCGCGCCTGCTGCTGATGGACGAACCGCTCGCCTCGCTCGACGCGGCGCGCAAGGCCGAACTTCTGCCCTATCTCGACCGGCTGCGCCGCGAGCTCGACATTCCGATCGTCTATGTCAGCCACTCGATCGACGAGGTCCTGCGCCTGGCCGACACGCTCGCGCTGGTCGATGCCGGGCGCGTCGCCGCCTGCGGTCCGGTCGGCGAGGTCACGGCGCGCGTCGACCTCCACCCGCTCGCCGGCCGCTTCGAGGCGGGGACCGCGCTCGACGCGCGCGTCGCCTGGCACGATGCCGCTTTTTCGCTCAGTCGCCTCGAATTCGACGGCGGAACGCTGGTCGTCCCGGCGGTCGAAGCGCCTCCCGGCGCGCCGGTGCGGGTCCACATCCGCGCACGCGACGTGCTGCTGGCAACGCGGCGTCCGGAGGGAATTTCGGCTCGCAACGTCCTGCCGGGGCACGTCGTTGCGATGGAGCCGGAGCCGGGCGCCCATGCCGAGATCGCCGTCGCCATCGGCAATACCCGCCTGCGCGCGCGGCTGACCCGCGCCGCCGTGGCCGACCTCGGTCTTGCCGTCGGCACCCCCGTCTACGCCATCGTCAAGGCCGTCGCCATCGGACGGCCAGGAGCCGCACGAAATTCGAGTGGACGGGACCCGGGCTGACCCCTAAACAAAACCGGTCGCCGCTTGTGCAGGGAATACGTATGGATCTGAAGAACTACATCCGGGACGTCGCCGACTTCCCGAAGCCCGGCATCCTGTTCCGGGACATCTCGCCGCTGCTGGCCGACGCCGGCGCCTGGAAAGCGGCCATCGAACGGCTCGCCGGGATCGTCGCTCCGCACAAGCCGGCCCTTCTTGCCGGCATCGAAAGCCGCGGCTTTCTCGTAACCGCTCCCCTGGCGCTCCACATGGGGTGCGGTTTCATGATGGTGCGCAAGCGCGGCAAGCTGCCCGGCAAGACCGTCCCGCACACCTATGCGCTGGAGTACGGCGAGGACACGATCGAGATCCAGGAGAACGCCGTGAAGCCCGGCACGCGCGTCGTCGTTCTCGACGACGTGCTCGCCACCGGCGGCACGCTGAACGCCGCCATCTCGCTGCTGCAGAAGACGGGGGCCGACGTGCGCGCCGCCGCCTGCATCATCGAACTCGAGTTCCTCGAAGGCCGCAAGCGCCTGCCGGTTCCCTTCGAAAGCCTCGTCCGCTACTGATCCGGAGGCGGGCCAGCTCATGTCCCTCGACTCCCTCGGGTGGCTGGCGGCCGGTCTGGCTTGTGGTGCCGGTATCGCGTGGTGGTGGGGCGACCGCCGCCGGAAGCGCCTGCAGGACGATCTCGACCATCTGCGGGACTTCGCCGAGGCGAACGCCGACTGGTTCTGGGAACGCGACGCGCAGTACCGCTTCGTCGCCCTGACGCCGGGATTCGCCGCCGCGGGGTTCCGCCCCGAGGAGTTCCTCGGCAGGACGCGCCTCGACGTCTGCCCGGAAGGAACGGACGAGATCGTCTGGGCGCGCCACAAGGCCGACCTCGCCGACCGGCGGCCGTTCCGCGATCTCGTCGTCAGCCGGCGCAACGATGCGGGCGTACGCGTCTGGTTCGCGATCTGCGGCAGACCCGTTTTCGACAGGTTCGGCGGATTCACGGGCTATCGCGGGACCGCGCGGATCGTGACGGACGCCATCCAGCGCGAGTCGGAACTGGCCGAAAAGTCGCGCGAGCTGGAACTTGCGCAGGAACGCCTGCTCGATTTCGCCGCCGCCACGTCCGACTGGCTGTGGGAACAGGACTCCGACCTGCGCTTCACCTATTTCTCGAAGCCTTTCAGCATCCATGTACCCGAGGGCGCGGCGGGCGACATCGGCCTGCGCCTGGAAGAGCTGCCGGGTGCTTCGATCGGCGAAGCCGAGCTCGCCGCCCAGCGCACGCTGATGGAGGCCCACAAGCCCTTCCGCGATTTCCGCCTGCGCCAGACCTGCGCCGAACACAAGACGCGCACGGTGTCGTTCTCGGGCAGGCCGATCTTCGATTCCGACGGCCGCTTCCGCGGCTATCGCGGCACCGCCGGCGACGTGACCAGCGAAGTCGCCGCTGCCGACCGCGCGCGCGCGGCCGAACGCCAGCTCTACCAGGCGCTCGACGGACTGGGCGCCTCGCTCGCCATCTTCGATGCGGACGACGTGCTGACGTTCCGCAACCGCGCATTCTCGACCTCGGTGAGCGAGGCGGCGAAGCTCGGGCCGGGGATGACCTTCGGCGAGATCATCGACGGCCTGCTGGCGCGCGGGCGGATCGACACCGAAGGCGTCCCGGCCGGGGACTGGCGCCGCTGGCGAATGGCGCGCCACCACGCGCCCGGCGACGCGATCGACGTGACATTCACCAACGGCAGGATCGTCCAGATCCTCGAGCAGCGCACGCCCGAGGGCGGTATCGCGCTGATCGGCACCGACGTCACGCAGCTGCGCCAGCGCCAGCGCCAGATCGAGCAGCAGTCCCAGATCCTGACGCGCGTGTTCGAGAGCATCGAGGAAGGCATCCTCGTCTACGACGCGAACGCATGCCTCGCGATGTGGAACGAGCGCGCCGTCGGCATCATCGGCATCGAGAAGCAGATGCTGCGCGTCGGCGCGCCGTTCGTGGAGTCGATCGAGTTCCAGCTCCGGCGCGGCGATTTCGGTCCCTGCGAGGACATTCCGGCCGAGGTCGCCCGGCGCCTGCACGTCAACCGCACGCAGGGCTCGACCAGCGAAGGCTGGCGCCCCAACGGGCGCTATATCCGCGCGCAGCGCACGCTGTTGCGCGACGGCGGCTGGGTCACGATGTTCGTCGACCTGACCGAACGCCGGCGCTTCGAGGACGCGCTGCGCGAGGCCAAGGAGGCGGCGGAGACCGCGAACCGCTCGAAGTCGGACTTCCTCGCCCACATGAGCCACGAACTGCGCACGCCGCTAAACGCCGTGATCGGCTTCTCGGAGATCATCTTCCGCGAGATGTTCGGCCCCGTCGGCGAACCGCGCTATGCCGACTACGCGCGCGACATCCATGCCAGCGGCTCGCACCTGCTCAACGTCATCGGCGACATCCTCGACATCGCCAAGGCCGAGTCCGGCAACGCCGAGCTCGACGAGAAGCCCGTCGAGCTCGGCGAGATCGCCGCGGCGAGCGTGCGCCTGATCGAGCCGCGCGCGCATGCCGGTCAGGTCCGCGTCGAGACGCGCGTCGCCCCCGGCCTGCCGAAAGTCGACGCCGACGCCCGCCGCCTGAAGCAGGTTCTGATCAACCTGCTGGCCAACGCGGTCAAGTTCACCCCGCCGGGCGGGCGCGTGACGGTCGAGGTCGATCTGGCACCCGACGGCGGCGCGCGCCTTGCGGTGCGCGACACCGGCATCGGCATGAAGGCCGAGGACATTCCGCGGGCACTGGAGCCCTTCTCGCAGGTCGACAACGCGCTGTCGCGGCGTTTCGAGGGAACCGGACTCGGTCTGCCGCTGTCGCGCAAGCTCGTCGAGCTGCACGGCGGCAAGCTTTCCATCGAAAGCGTCGTCGACCGCGGCACGACCGTGACCGTCACGCTGCCGCCGACGCGCACGCTGCGCGTCTGACGTCTCAGCCCTTCGCGCGCGAAGCGGCCCAGGCCGTGACGGCGCCCATCGTGCGGCGCAGGCGGGCCACCATCGGGGCGGCGCGCGCGGCATCCCACCGGTAGGGCGGGGTCTCGTCCATGTACGAGACCATCGCCTTCTCGAGCTGCAGTGCATGCACCTTCGCGGCCGGCTTGCCGTAGAGCCGCGTGATGTAGCCGCCCTTGAAGCGCCCGTCGACGACGAGGCTCATGCCCGGCCCGTCGAGGGCGGCACTCGCGCAGTCGCGCAGGTCCGGATCGGCCGAAGCGCCGGCCGCCGAACCGAGATTGAGGTCGGGCAGCCGCCCTTCGAACAGGCGCGGCACCTCCGCCGGGATCGAATGTCCGTCCCACAGCACGGCGATGCCGTGGCGCGCGACGATCGCGTCGAGTTCGGCGGCGAGTGCCGCGTGGTACGGGCGCCAGTATCGCTCGACGCGCTCGCCCTCCTCCGCCTTGTCCGGCTCCTGGCCCTTGCGATAGACGGGCTGGCTCGCGAACGTGCCGAGCGGGACCAGTTCGGTGTTGTCGCGCCCGGGATAGAGCGGCTTGCCCGACGGATCGCGGTTGAGATCGACCGCATAGCGCGAATGCGTGGCGACGATCAGGCCCGCCCCGAGTTCGGCCGCGAACGAATAGAGCTTCTCGACGTGCCAGTCGGTGTCCGGCATCACGAGCGCTTCGGGCGTCAGGCGCGCCGCGATCGCGTCGGGCACGTAGGTGCCGGCATGCGGCACGCTGATCAGCAGCGGCGTGGTTCCCGCCGCGAATTCGAAGATCGGTTTCAAGAAGCTTCCTTTCCGGCCGCGTCCGCCCCAAGAATAGGCGCTTCGCACGAGGATTCCAGCGCCATGCCAGATTTTTTCGCTTCCGACGCCCTGCTGCCGACAGGATGGGCACGCGACGTGCGCTTCGCGGTCGACGCGCGCGGCGATCTCGTGTCGGTCGCGGCCGGTGCGACGGCCGACGGTGCGGAACGCCTCGCCGGTCCCGTGCTGCCGGGCCTTGCCGACCTGCACAGCCACGCGTTCCAGCGCGCGATGGCCGGCCTTGGCGAGCGCGCGGGCCCGCAAGGCGACAATTTCTGGTCCTGGCGCGACATCATGTACCGCTTCATCCGGCGCCTTGCACCGCGGGACGTCGAGGCGGTCGCCACGCAGCTCTATGTCGAGCTGGTGCGCCACGGCTTCACCAGCGTGTGCGAGTTCCACTACGTGCACAACGATCCCGACGGCGAGCGTTACGACGTGCCGACCGAGCTTTCCGACCGGATCGTCGCGGCGTCGGCCGCATCGGGCATCGGGCTTACGCTGCTGCCCGTGCTCTATCAGGCGAGCGGCTTCGGCGGAACGGCACCGAACGACGGGCAGAAGCGCTTCGTGCTCGACGACGATTCCTATGCCGATCTGGTCGAGCGGCTGGTGCGCCGCCATCGCGGCGATCCGCAGGTGTGCGTGGGCATCGCCCCGCACTCGCTGCGCGCGGTCACGCCGCCGGCACTGAAGGCCGCCCTCGCGATGCTCGACCGGCTCGACGCCGACGCGCCCGTCCACATCCACATCGCCGAACAGCCCAAGGAAGTGGCCGACTGCAAGGTCTGGTCCGGCACCACGCCCGTCGACTGGCTGCTGGCCAACGCGCCGGTCGACCGGCGCTGGTGCCTCGTCCACGCCACGCACGTCACGCCGGCGGAAGTCGACGCGATGGCGAAGCGCCATGCGGTCGTCGGCATCTGCCCGGCGACGGAGGCCAATCTCGGCGACGGGCTGTTCCCGTTCGGCGATTTCCTGAAAGCGGGCGGCGTCTTCGGCGTGGGCACCGATTCGAACGTGTCGACGAGCCCGGTCGAGGAGTTGCGCTGGCTCGACTACGGCCAGCGCCTCGTCCATCTGGGCCGCAACGTGACGCACCGGCCCGAAGGTGCGTCAACCGGCGCGTTCCTGTTCGAGCGCGCGCGCGCGGGCGGCGCCCAGGCGGCCGGCCGAAGGACCGGCGCACTGACGCCCGGCTACCGCGCGGACTTCGTCGTGCTCGACGACGGTCATCCCGCCCTCGTCGGCCGCGCACCCGAAACGCTGGTCGACGCGTGGCTCTATTGCGGCAACGCGAACCCGGTGCGCGACGTGGTCGTCGGCGGCCAATGGGTCGTGCGCGAAGGCCATCACCGGCACGGCGAACAGGCCGCCGCCGATTTCGCCAAGACCGCGCGCAAGCTGCTGGCATGAGCGCCGACGCACGCCGTCAGGCACCCGCCGTCGCGCGCAACCGCGAGCCGATTCTCGCCGTGCTGCGCGAGCATTTGCCCGCGCGCGGAACCGCCCTGGAGATCGCGTCGGGCTCGGGCGAGCATGCCGTCGCCTTCGCGGCCGCGTTCCCGGGCATGATCTGGCAGCCCAGCGATCCCGATCCCGCCAACCGCGCCTCGATCGCGGCGTGGATCGCGTCGGACGGCGGCCCCAACCTGCTGCCGCCGATCGCGGTGGACGCGACGGCGGAGAATTGGCCGCTCGCGACCGCCGATGCGATCCTGTGCATCAACATGATCCACATCGCGCCCTGGGCGGCGTGCCTCGGTCTGATGCGCGGGGCGGCCCGGCTGCTCGCCCCCGGCGGGCTTCTCTATCTCTACGGACCCTTCATGCGCGACGGCGCGCACACCGCACCGTCGAACGCGGCCTTCGACGAAAGCCTGCGGGCACGCGATCCGGCGTGGGGCGTGCGCGATCTGGGCGACGTGATCGCGGCGGCGGAAGGATTCGCATCGCCGACCGTCGTCGCGATGCCGGCAAACAACCTATCCGTCCTGTTCCGACGCGTATGAGACGTCGAGCGGGCGCAGATCGACCGATACGTCGAGCCGGTGCGTGCCGCCGCCGAGGATGACGCCGCGGATCGGCGCCACGTCGCCATAGTCGCGGCCCCAGCCGAGCACGACATGCTCGTCGCAGACGACCAGATCGTTCGTCGGATCGACATCGATCCAGCTCGTCCCCGGCACGAAGACGCCGACCCAGGCGTGGCTCGCGTCCGCTCCCACACGGCGCGGCTGGCCGGCCGGCGCATGCGTGCGGATGTAACCCGACACGTAGCGTGCGGCGAGGCCCATCGCGCGGATGCACGCGATCATCACATGGGCGAAATCCTGGCACACGCCGCGGCGCATCTGCATGACCTCGCGCACCGCGGTGGCGACACCCGTGGCGCGCGGATCGAACGCGAACTCCGCCTTGATCCGCCGGTTGAGGTCGAGGAAACAGGCCAGCACCGGCCGGCCGGCCGGAAAGGACGGCGCGGCGAACTCGCGAACGGTATCGTCGACCGCGACGAGCGGCGATTCGCGCACGAACTCGACCGCCAGCGTCTCGGCCGGCAGGCCGCCGCCGTCGAGCGAGTCCCGCACCTGTTCCCACGGCGGGGTCGACAGCGGATCTGGCGGAACGGGGAACTGCACGTCGACGGCGCAGCGCGCGTCGACGACCAGTTCGGCGTGCGGTTCCTCCAGCGACATGTAGGTCGCGACGTTGCCGAAATAGTCGGTCGTGTCGTGCACGCGCACGGGTGCGGGCGTGGCAATGACCGCCGAGCGCAGCACGCGCTGGTGGGTCAGGGCGCGCGGCGTCAGGCGCATCACGTGATACGAGAGGTCGACCGGTTCGGCGTAACGGTAGGTCGTGCGATGGACGACGTCGTAGATCATGCGCCGTCCTCGCGGGCGGGCGCCACCTCGTAGCCGATCGACTGGACCGTCTCGACATGGCTGAAATAGGCGCGCGTGATCGCCTCCGACAGGTCGGCGAGCCGGCCTTGCGTACCGCCGAGAAGATCGTCGAGCAGCGCCATCGCGTCGCGGTCGATCGTGGAGCCCACGCGCTCGACGTCGAAGAGCTCGACGGCAGTCAGGGCCGCGCGCGCGATCTTCTGTTCGGGCTGGGAAAGCGGGCGCACGTCGCGGCGCGCGAGCCGGTCGAGATGCTCGGCCACGAGCTGGAGCTGGAAGGCGACCGAGCGCGGGTTCGTGTCGTCGCACAGCAGCAGGTCGAGGACGGGTGCGGGCTGCACCGCCGCCATGTAGCGCGTGCGGTAGGTGATCGAGCTGTCGCACAGTTCCAGCAGCAGGCGCAGCCACGGTTCCGACCCGTGGCCGGAAGCCGCGAACACGTCGCGCACGACCGAAGCGCCATGCGCCGCGCGCTCCAGCCGCCGTCCGAGATCGAGGAAGCGCCAGCCGGAGCCGCGCGTCATGTTCTCCGACGCCATGCCGTGGAAGGCGGCGCACACGCCGATCGTGTGGTCCATGCCTTCGAGCAGGCGGTCGGCGTCGCCCGGCTGGGCTTCCAGGCGCAGGCGCGCGTCGCGCAGCAGGTCGTTGACGACGTTCCACATGTCGGCCGAAAGGCGGTCGCGCACGGTGGGTGCGATGCGCTGGATCGCCTGGAACAGGTGCGAGATGCCCTGGTCGGAACCGCAGGCATGGCCCAGCGCTTCCATCATCGAGCGGCCGTCGGGCAGCCCGCCCATCGTGCGCTCGACGAGGCCGCGGTCGCCCAGCATGCGCGCCAGCGCCTGGAACTCGGCCAGCTCGCGCGCGGACGCCCCGCCGGCGGGCACGCGCATCAGGCTCGCGCGCATCAGGCGCGCGGCGTTGTCGAGCCGCTCGGCATAGCGGCCGAGCCAGAAAAGATTGTCGGCCACGCGGCTCTGCAGTTCGCCCGCCGACCGGCGCAGCGGCTCGCGCGCCGCCTGCGCGCGCGTGCCCACGACGACGGGTGCGAGCTCGCGCTCGATGACCCAGGTGTCCTTGGCCGCGCCGCCGCGCTGCATCGACACGTCGAGGCCGGAATCGTCGGCCGCCACGCGCGTCATGCCGCCGGGCATCGGCACGTAGGTGCCCTCGTGCCGCACGAGGAAGCAGCGCACCATCAGCGGGCGCGGGATCAGGCCGCCCGCCGACCAGACCGGCATCGCCGACTTGTGCATGCGCGCCTGCGCCACGTAGCGGTGCGGGCGCGCACGCAGGCGCTCGACGAACGCCTTGCGCTTGCCGGGTTCCAGCTCCGAGCCGACCACCGCCGGCTCGAACCCGTCGCCGGCGAAGCACGGGCGGAAGACGTAGTCCTCGATGCGCTCGATCACCTGGTCGAACACGGCGCGCTGGCCCAGCCACCACGTCTCGATCGACGGCATGCCGAGATCCTCGCCCAGCAGGCGCTGCGCGAGCCCGGGCAGGAACGGAAGGATCGCCGGCGTCTCGACCACGCCCGCCCCCAGCGCGTTGGCGAGCGTGACGCTGCCCGCGCGCACCGCGTCGACCAGTCCCGCCACGCCGATCGCCGATTCCGGGCGCAGCTCGACCGGATCGCAATAGTCGTCGTCGAGCCGGCGCAGGATCACGTCGACCTGCTGGAGACCGCCGAGCGTCTTCAGGAACACCTTGGCGTCGCGCACCGTCAGGTCGGCACCCTCTGCCAGCGTCAGGCCGAGCTGGCGGGCGAGATAGACGTGCTCGAAATAGGTCTCGCTGTAGGGGCCGGGCGTCAGCAGCACGATGCGCGGGTTCTCGCGGTGCCTGGGCGCGAGCTGTGCCAGCGCCGCCTGCCACAGCTCGAAGAACGGGCCGAGGCGGCGCACGGTCGAGGACTGGAAGAGCTCGGGCAGCGTGCGCATCAGCACGTTGCGGTTTTCCAGCGCGTAGCCGGCACCCGAAGGCGCGTTGACACGGTCGGCGCACACGCGCCAGCGCCCGTCGAGCCCGCGCGCGATGTCGGCGGCATAGAAATGCAGGAACGGCGCGCCGTTGGCCGGTGCCACACCGTGGCACGGGCGAAGGAAGGCCGGATTGGTGTGGACGAGGGCCGGCGGCAGCAGCCGGTCGCGGATCAGGCTCTGCGGCCCGTAGATGTCGGCGAGAATACGGTCGAGCAGTGTGGCGCGCTTGACCAAGGCCGCCTCGATCTCCGCCCATTCCTCGGCCGGGATCGGCAGCGGCAGCAGGTCGAACTGCCAGGGCCGCTGCGGCCCGCGCGTCTCGGCGAAGACGTTGTAGGTGACGCCGTTCTCGTCGTACTGGCGGCGCGCGCGGTCCATCCGCTCGGCGAGCGCGCCGGTCGGCAGCGTGCGCAGCGCCCCCATCAAGGGCTGCCAGTGCGGACGGATCTGCCCGCCGCCCGTGACCATCTCGTCGAAGGGCGGCGGCTTGTCGGCCGCCGGCTCGGCACCGGCGGCGGCGGTCAGGCGCGCTTCCTCCATCGACTCCTCGGGCTGGTCAGGGCAGTCGCAGAGCTTGAAGGCTAGCCACGGCGCAGGTCAAGGGTCAGCGGGAAATCCGGGTTCGGGGCGGGCATGCGGGGCATCGTACGCCCCGGCGTGTGGCCGACGTCGAAGAAGCGCGCGCGGCGGCGCGCCTCCGCCTCGTTCGCGTTGACCGGGAACTTGTCGTAGTTGCGTCCGCCGGGATGCGCCACGTGGTAGGTGCAGCCGCCGATCGAACGGCCCGTCCAGCCGTCGTGCAGGTCGAACACGAGCGGCGCGTGCACGCCGACGGTGGGATGCAGGGCCGACGACGGATTCCACGCGCGGAAGCGCACGCCGGCGACGTATTCGCCCGCCGTGCCCGTCGGATGGAGCGGAACGCTGACGCCATTGCACAGGATCGTGTGGCGCGAATCGACGAGATTGCGCACGCGCACCTGCAGGCGCTCGAGCGAGCTGTCGACATAGCGGACCGTACCGCCCGCCCCCGCCTCCTCGCCCAGCACGTGCCAGGGCTCCAGCGCGTGGCGAAGCTCGATCTCGACGCCGCGATAGGCGACCGAGCCGAGCTTTGGGAAACGGAACTCGTGGTGCGGATCGAACCACGAGTCCTCGAAGCCGTAACCGGCGTCGCGCATCGTCTCGAGCACGTCGGTCAGGTCCTCGCGCACGAAGTGCGGCAACATGAACCGGTCGTGGATGCGGTTGCCCCAGCGCACCAGCCGGTGCGTGTAAGGCTCTTCCCAGAAATGCGCGACGAGGCTGCGCAGCAGCAGCTGCTGGACGAGGCTCATGCGCGCATGCGGCGGCATCTCGAAGGCGCGCAGTTCCACCAGCCCACGCCGCCCGCCCGAATGGTCGGGCGAGAAGAGCTTGTCCACGCAGAACTCGGTGCGGTGCGTGTTGCCGGTGAGATCGACCAGCACGTTCCGCAGCACCCGGTCGACGAGCCAAGGCGCGATGCCGGCCGTGTCCTTCGCGGGAAGCTGGGAAAGGGCCAGTTCCAGCTCGTGCACCTGGTCCTCGCGCGCCTCGTCGACGCGCGGATGCTGCGAGGTCGGCCCGATGAACAGGCCCGAGAACAGGTAGGAAAGGCTCGGATGGTTGTGCCAGAAGCGCAGCATCGAGCCGAGCAGGTCGGGCCGGCGCAGCCAGGGCGAGTCCGCCGGCGTCGAGCCGCCGAGCACGAAATGGTTGCCGCCGCCCGTGCCGACGTGACGGCCGTCGACCATGAATTTCTCGGTGCCCAGCCGCGTCTGGCGCGCCTCCTCGTAGAGCACGGTCGTGCGGTCGACGATCTCGCTCCACGATTTCGCGGGATGCACGTTGACCTCGATCACGCCGGGATCGGGCGTCACCGAGAAACTCTCGATGCGCGGATCGGACGGCGGGGCGTAGCCCTCGATCAGCACCGGCTGGCCGAGGTCGGCGGCCGTGTCCTCGATGCTGGCGACGAGATCCAGATAGTCCTCGGCCGTCGGGCACGGCGGCATGAAGACGTGCAGCAGCCCGTCGCGCGGCTCGATGCACATGGCCGTGCGCACGACCCATGATGCCGAGCTCTGCGGCTTGATCGCGTTGCGCTCGCGCCGGCGCAGTTCGTCGAGGACTCTCCGGTCCTGGACCGGACGGCCGTCCGGACCCGTCCCCATGCCGGCCTGATGCGCGAAGCCGGTGCGCGGCACGTTGCCGGAAACGGCCAGCGCGCGTTCGCGCCTGTCGCGCGTCGGCAGCGGCGGCAGGTCCTCGAACGGGTCGCGCTCCCAGTGATAGGGATAGTCGGCCGGTGCCACCCACGGCACGCTGTCGAGCGGCAGGCGATAGCCCATCGGCGAGTCGCCGGGGATGAGGAACATGTGCTGCGGGCGCACGAACCAGAAGCCGCTGGTCCATTTGCGCGCCCCGCCCTGCCAGCCGCGATGGATCGGCAGCGCCACGCCGACCGGCTCGTCGAGGCCCTTCTCGAAGATGCGCGCGAGACGCGCGCGCTCCTCGGGATCCTTCAGGTTCGATTTCAGCGGATCGACGTTCACCGGCAGCCGCTGCTCGCGCCACAGGTAGTACCAGGCGTCCTCGTAGGCGCGTTGGGCGAACTGCTCGGGGATCCCGAGGCGCTCGCACAGCCGGTGCGCGAAACGCTCGGCGTGCTCGTAGTTGACGTTGGACTTGAGCGTGTCGTCGGCGAAAAGCGCCGGATCGCGCCAGATCGGCTCGCCGTCCTTGCGCCAGAAGCAGCCAAGCGCCCAGCGCGGCAGCTGTTCGCCCGGATACCACTTGCCCTGACCGTAATGCAGCAAAGCGCCCGGCGACCACAGGCGCTGCAGCCGCTTCAGCAGGTTGCCCGCCAGCCGGCGCTTGGTCGGCCCGAGGGCAGCCGTATTCCATTCCGGCCCGTCCATGTCGTCGATCGACACGAAGGTCGGCTCGCCGCCCATCGTCAGGCGCACGTCGCCCTTCGAAAGATGGCCGTCGACCGCGTGGCCGAGCGCTTCGATCCGCGCCCAAGTCTCTTCCGTGTAGGGCTTGGTGACGCGGGCGCTTTCGGCGACGCGCGTCACCTTCATTTCGTGGTGGAACTCCACCTCGCACTTTTCGATCAGACCCTCGACCGGGGCGGCCGACGAGGGTGCGGGCGTCGCGGCGAGCGGGATATGCCCCTCGCCCGTCATCAGGCCCGACGTGGGATCGAGTCCGATCCAGCCGGCACCCGGCAGGTAGACTTCCGTCCACGCGTGCAGGTCGGTGAAATCGATCTCGGTGCCCGACGGTCCGTCGAGCGCCTTCTGGTCGGCGACGAGCTGGATCAGGTAGCCCGACACGAAGCGCGCGGCGAAACCGAGATGGCGCAGGATCTGGACGAGCAGCCAGCCCGTGTCGCGGCACGAGCCCTTGCCCAGCGACAGCGTCTGCTCGAAGGTCTGCACGCCCGGCTCGAGGCGGATGATGTAGCCGATGTCCTTCTGCAGGCGCTGGTTGAGCCCGACGAGGAAGTCGATCGTGCGCTCGGCTTCCTTGGGCACCTGCGCCAGCCACTTGGCGAGCAGCGGGCCCGCCTTCTCCGGCTTCATGAACGGGGCGAGGTCTTCCAGCAGCCCGTCCTCGTACTTGAACGGGAACTTCTCGGCGTACGGCTCGAGGAAGAAGTCGAACGGGTTGACGACCGCCATGTCGGCGACCAGGTCGACATCGACCGTGAAGCGGTCAGTCTTCTCGGGGAACACGAGCCGGGCCAGCCAGTTGCCTTGCGGGTCCTGCTGCCAGTTCAGGAAATGGGGCTTCGGCTCGATATTCAGCGAATACGACAGGACGGGCGTGCGCGAATGGGGGGCCGGGCGGAGCCTGACGATCTGGGGCCCGAGATTGATCAGCCTGTCGTAGCGGTAGGCCGTCCGATGGTGCAGTGCCACGTGCAGGGTCATGATCGTGCCGACTGTTGCCAGAACAAGGGGCGAAGCGGCGCAAAGGTGCGCCGGATCGCCATGCGTTGCAAGGGTACCCGCCCTGCCTGCAAGGCGCGTGCAACCCATGCAACTACAGTGCAATGGTCGCGCCAGCCCGCTAGATTGCGCCAACCGTGCAGAACGCCCCCGCCCCCATCGCCCGTCCGCCCCTCTGGCTGCTCGTTGGCATCAGCAGCTGCGGGCCATTCGCGCTGAACGTCTTCATTCCCTCGCTACCGCGGCTGGCGGACGCGTTCGGGTCGAGCTACGGCACCGCCCAGCTCGCCCTGACGCTGTTCCTGGTCGGCGTTGCGGTGGGCCAGCTCGTCTACGGCCCGTTTTCCGACCGCTACGGCCGCCGGCCGGTCCTGCTTTTCGGTCTCGCCCTCGGCGTGGCCGGCAGCCTCGCCTGCCTGTTCGCGCCGTCGATGGAAGGGCTGCTCGCCGGGCGCTTCGTGCAGGCGTTCGGGTCGTGCGCGGGACTGGTCCTCGCCCGCGCGATCGTGCGCGACCTGCATTCGCGCGACCGTGCGGCCAGCGAGATCGCCTACGTCACGATGGGTATGTCGCTGATGCCGATGGTCGCACCCTCGATCGGCGGGCTGCTCGACGAGCATTTTTCGTGGCGGGCGAGCTTCGCCGTGATCCTCGTCTTCGTCGCGGCCGTCGCGGCGGCGGCGGCGTTCCGCTGCCCGGAAACCAACCACAACCGCATCGCCAGCGTCGAGATGGGCCATCTCCTGCGCGGCTGGACCTCGCTGCTGCGCAGCCGGCCCTTCCTCGGCTACACGCTGGCGATGTCGTCGAACACGATGTCGTTCTTCAGCTTCCTCGTGGCCGCCCCTTACCTGATGGTCAGCGTGCTCGAACGGCCGCCGTCGGAGTACGGCTTCTGGTTCGCGGGCTGCGCGCTCGGCTACCTGTTCGGGAACTTCGCCACGGGGCGCTATTCCCAGCGCATAGGGCTCGACCGGATGGCGCGACTGGGCAACGCGCTGACCTTCCCGGGGCTGGTGTTCGGGCTGATCTGGGCGTTCTTCTTCGATCTGCAGGTGTGGGCGCTGTTCGTGCCGATCTTCTTCGTGGGCTTCTGCCACGGCCTGTCGCAGCCCAACCTGATCGCGGGTGCCGTCAGCGTCAATCCGCGGCTGGCCGGCTCGGCCTCGGGCCTGCTCGGCTGCTTCCAGATGTCGCTGGGGGCGCTCGCCACCTTCGTCATGGGCCATCTCCAGGACGGCACGATGCGCCCGCTCGCCGTGGCGATGATGCTGTGCGGGATCGCCTCGATGCTGCTGCACGCGATGGCGGTGCGCGCCATGCGCGCGAATGCCGCACGGGCCGGTTAACAGTTGCCACCCGGCGAAAGCGCGCATAAATAGGCTCATGGCCGAAGGAATGGACGAAAAGCGCAGGCTCGAGCTGCAGAACATCCTCAACCGGTGCGGGACGATCACGGCGATCTTCGACTCCCGCATGGACGTGGTGAACTGCAAGGCGTTCCACGCGATCCGCGAGATCATGGACATCTACCTCGCCGCGGCGATCCGGCAGATCTCGTCGAACGTCGATTTCATCGACGAAGGCGTGAAGCTGAAGGACGAGGAGAAGAAGAGCCTCGAAGACGTCATCACCAAGATCTTCGGCGACCTGCACGCCAAGCCGCCGGCGCCGCCGGCCGCGGGCTAGTTCGCCGCCCGCAGTGCGGCCGGCTTGACGCGCCAGACGCGGCAGGCGGTCATTCCCTGATGCTCGAACACGTAGACGGCCGGCGGACGCGCGGCCAGTTTCGGATGGTCGGCCAGCAGATCGCTGCCAGCCGCCGCCGCGCCATAAGTGCGCCCGGCGACCAGCGCCCGGCCGCGATGCTGTTCGAACTGCCCGAAATCGTGGACGCGGCACGCCGCCGACGCCTTCTGGTCCAGCTCCGCGATCTCGGAGAGCGGCTTGGCCGTGCGCAGATAGACGGGCCGGTCGCGCTGCGGCTCGCGCACCGGCGGGGCGACCGCCGGCGTGGGGCCGACCGCGTCGAACTTCCGGCTCAGGTGGCGGTCGTTCGTGCGCGCGGGTTCCTGCGCCGATGCGGGAAGCACGGCAAGCGTCAGGCAGGCGGCGAGGAGGGAGCCAAAGCGCATCCGGCGATCATAGATGCCCGGCCGATTTGCCGCCACTTGGCGCAAGCCACTGACATGGCGTAGTATTTACACCATGGATGTCGAATCGATCCGTCCGGGGCAGCGCTTCGTCAGTCACGAACTCTATGGCTGGGTCGTCGAAGCCGTCCTGCAGGACGGCTACACGGTTCCGCATGCCCGGCTTCGCGCCTTGTATGACCCTGAAATCGTGCGCGTTGTCGCCTGCCCGGTGCTGCTGAACCCGGCTCGCTTCCGACCTGATTCCAAATAGTCCCCTCGTCCAGCTTACGCGGGCATTGACTTGGCATTTATCTTGTATTTTAATAAATTACATTTTGTATTGGTGGCAACGATGTATCCGGGCGGCTATGCCGAACAGGGCGAATTCACGGAACGGCGCTACCTCGTGGCGACGCTGCTCTACGACGCCTGGCTGCCGCGTGCGCTGGAACGCCAGTTGCCCGATGCCGAGCGCAAGGCGTTCTACTGGAGCGGCATCTACGGAGCGGCCCGCACGCGAATTTCCGAAGTCTGGGTGCAGGCGCGCCAGCAGCATCGCGCCCCGCCACCCCGGACCGTGGAACCGATCCCGACGATCTCGGTGACGGTCGAGCCGCCGCCGCGCACGTTCTGGAACAGGCTCGGCAGGCTCGACGTGCCCGTCGATCCGGCTTACGCCAAGGCGATGGCGGACGCGTTCCTCGTCTATGTCGGATCGCAGCTCGCACTGCGCGTGCTCGCGAACATGAAATTCGCCGCCAGCCTCGTCTGAGGCGTGCATTTGCGCTTGCAGGCGATTGGACCTAGGTTGAGAACGGTTATCAGCCTTGGCCGCCGCACGTGACCGACACGCCCGTCCCCGCTAGCACCCCGCAGGATCTCGTCCCGATGCGCGCCACGCGCCGCCTGCCGGCGATCGCGTATCTCGCACTCGCGGCCGCGATCGCCGTGCTGCTGCCGCTTCTTGCCGTGGCCTTCAATCTGCTGCTGCCCGCGCGCGACGCATGGGCGCATCTGTGGTCGACGACGCTGCCGAGCATCCTTGCGAACACGTTCGTGCTGATGCTCGGGGTGGGTGCGGGCACGCTCGCACTGGGTGTTGCGTGCGCGTGGTTCGTCACGATGTGCCGCTTCGCGGGCAGCCGCGCGCTCGAGATCGGCCTGCTGCTGCCGATGGCGATGCCGGCCTACATCATCGGCTACGCCTATACCGATTTCCTGCAGTTCGCCGGGCCGCTGCAGACGGCACTTCGCGACGCGTTCGGCTGGAGCCGCGCGGATTACTGGTTCCCCGACATCCAGTCGCTCGGCGGTGCCGTCGCGATGCTGGTACTGGTGTTCTATCCCTACGTCTACCTGCTCGCGCGCGCGGCGTTCCTCGAACAGTCGGTCTGCGTGCTGGAGGCGAGCCGCATGCTCGGGCGCGGTGCCTGGGGCGCCTTCTGGCGCGTGGCGCTGCCGCTGGCGCGCCCGGCGATCGCGGCGGGCGTGGCGCTTGCGCTGATGGAAGCGCTCGCCGATTTCGGCACCGTGCAGTATTTCGGCGTCGACACCTTCACGACCGCGATCTACCGGACCTGGTTCGGCATGGACAACCGCGTCGCGGCCGCGCAGCTTGCGACCGCACTGCTCGGCTTCGTGCTGCTGCTCGTCTGGCTCGAACGCCATTCGCGCGGCGAGGCGCGCTATCACCACACGTCGCGCCGATACCGGCCGATAGCGCCGCTGGAACTGCGCGGGTTCGCGGCGTTCGCCGCCGGCGCGCTGTGCGCGCTGCCGGTCCTGCTCGGCTTCGCGGGCCCGGCCGCGATCCTCGTGCACATGAGTGCCACGGCCGGCGATCCGTTCTTCGGCCGGCGCTTCCTGGAGTACGCCGGCAACTCCTTCGTCCTGGCTTCCGCCGCCGCCGCGGCGACCGTCGCGATCGCCGTCGGCCTCGCCTATGCCCAGCGCCTGACGCGCGAGGGAACCGTGCGCGCGGCCGTGCGCCTGGCGACGATGGGCTACGCGATCCCCGGCTCGGTCATCGCGGTGGGCATCCTGATCCCGCTCGCGGTCTTCGACAACGCGCTCGACGCGTTCATGCGCGCGACGTTCGGCGTCTCGACCGGGCTGATCCTGTCGGGATCCATCTTCGCCCTGCTCTACGCCTACGCCGTACGCTTCATGGCCGTCGCCTTCGGCCCCGTCGAATCCGGCATGGGCAAGATCACGCGCTCGATGGACGAGGCCGCCCTCAGCCTCGGTGCGGGACCCGCAAGGATCGTCGCCGGTGTCCACGCGCCCATCATGTGGGGGTCGGTCCTGACGGCCGCGACGGTCGTGTTCGTCGACGTGCTGAAGGAGCTGCCCGCCACGCTGATCGTGCGGCCGTTCGGGTTCGACACGCTGGCCGTGCGCGTGTACCAGCTTGCGTCCGACGAACGGCTTGCGCAGGCCTCGACCGGTGCTGTCGCCATCGTCGCCGTCGGCCTGCTGCCCGTCGCGATACTTTCGTGGATGGTCGCGCGCGCACGGCCCGGCGCTTCGCGCGGTTAGTTATTTAAAGTTGATTTTCTTTTTTAATCTTCTATAGGTTCCGGTGTGTTCCCCGGTTCCGGATTCCGCCCGCCATGAGGCTGCGGCTGCGCCGCCCTTCGCCCGTCGTGCTCGACGGACGCATACTCGCCGGCCTGCGCATGAAACCCTGGACCCCGGCCGGCCCGATCCCGTCGGTGTTCGAGTTCGCGCAAGCCTGCGGCCATGCCGCGGCACTCGTCGACGCCGCGGGCCGACGGTTGAAGGTCCGCGTCGTCGCCGTCCTCTATCTGGGTTCCCGCATCTTCGCGGGCGCCGGCGAAGGGCCCGCGCGCTTCGGCGTACTGCTCCACGCGCGACGCGCGGTCGCGGCCGGGCACTACGACCTCGACGTCGCCGACGGCCGGCTTGCCTATCTCAACGACGTACCGGTTGCCGCCGTGCCGCGCGCCCTTGTCCGGAAGCTGGGCGGAAACCTGCACTTCCGCGTCGGCTAAAAGGCGAAGGCGAGACCGCCGTATTCGCCATATATTGTGTCTGCGTATGTTGCGCCGTTACCCGCCTGTGGTAACGTAACTGTAACATTCCAGAGGGGACAGAAATGGACGGATCGGGACGCGAATCAGCGGGCGCATTGGCGCCCGTGGCCGCAGGCGCGGTCGCTCGGCATATGTCCGGACGCTCCCTTTCCCGCGAGTTCTACGTCGACGAAGCGCTGTATGCTGCCGACGTCGCGCGCATCCATCATCGCCACTGGCTGTTCGTCGGCTACGGGTTCGAAGTGGCGAAGCCCGGCGACCACATGACCTACTCGGTCGCGGGCGCCGAGATCGTCGTCGTACGCGGGCAGGACGGCGTGGCGCGCGCCTTCCACAATGTCTGCCGCCATCGCGGCTCGAAAGTCTGCCTCACCGAGCATGGCCACAGCAGCGTACTCGCCTGCCCCTACCATAAGTGGACATACAGGCTCGACGGCAGCCTGATGCTCGACACCAAAAAGGAATTCGGCGTCGACCGGTCTGAGCTGGGCCTGCGCCCGGTCAAGCTGATCGACGCGGGCGGATTGCTGTTTTTCTCGCTTTCCGACAATCCGCCGGACTTCACCGAGGCCGCCGACACGATCCGACGCAAGATGAAGCCGCACGCGATCGACCGAGCCAAGATCGCGCACAAGATCGAGTACGTGGTGAAGGCCAACTGGAAGGTCGTCTTCCAGAACAACCGCGAGTGCTACCACTGCCCGGCCAACCACAAGGAATACAACACCGCCGCCTACGACGTGCAGCGCGACAACGCCATCGTCGACCCCACGCTGCTGCCCGGCATGGAAGCGATCATCGCGAAGGCCAACGCGCGCTTCGCATCGCTGGGTCTCGATACCGGCGACGCCAGCTCGAACATGACGGGCGTCAACTGGCGTTGCCACCGCACGCCGGTGCGCGAAGGCTTCGTCACGCAGAGCATGGACGGCAAGATGGTGTCCAAGCTGATGGGCGACATCAAGGAGCCCGACAGCGGCACGCTGCGCACGACCGTGTTCCCCAATTTCTGGCAGCACACGAACTGCGATTTCGCGGCCGCCGCCCGCCTGACGCCGATGGGCCCGGGCGAGACGCATGTGCGCGGTTACTGGCTGGTGGACGCCACCGCCGTCGAGGGCAAGGACTACACGCTCGACAAGCTGCTGCCGATCTGGGACATCACGAACAAGCAGGACTGGAAGATCTGCGAAGACCAGCAGGCGGGCGTCAGCTCGCCCGGCTACGTGCCCGGCCCCTATTCCACGCTTCGCGAGCGCAACGTGACCCATTTCGACGACTGGTACATCGGAGAACTGCGTGGCTGATCTTCCCGGCCACGCGCGCATCGTGGTCATCGGCGGTGGGGCGGTCGGCTGCTCCATCGCGTATCACCTGGCGAAGCTCGGCGAACGCGACGTCGTCGTCCTCGAGAAGGCCGCCCTCACCCACGGCTCGACGTGGCATGCGGCCGGCCTCGTGGGACAGTTGCGCTCCAAGCGCAACCTCACGCGGCTCATGCAGTACTCGGCCCAGCTCTACGGCAGGCTCGAGGAAGAGACGGGCCAGGCCGTGGAATGGAAGCCGGTCGGCAGCCTGCGCCTCGCCTCCTCGCAGGAACGCTGGAGCGAACTCAAGCGCATGGCTACGACCGCGCGCAGCTTCGATTTCGAGCTGCACACGCTGTCGCCCAGGGAAGCGCAGGAGAAGTTCCCGCTGATCTCGCTCGACGGCGTCGTCGGCGCGGTCTTCGTGCCCAACGACGGCTCGGTCGATCCGTCGAGCCTGACGCACGCCTACGCCAAGGGTGCACGCAAGAACGGCGTGAAGTTCGTCGAAGGCGTCCTCGTGAAGGGGTTCCAGACGAAGGACCGCCGCATCACGGGCGTGCGCACCGACAAGGGCGACATCGCGTGCGAGATCGTCGTCAACGCCGCCGGCATCTGGGCGCGCGACGTGGCCGCGATGGCCGGCGTGCGCGTGCCGGCCGGTGCCGTCGAGCACCAGTACCTGATCACCGAGAAGCGCAACGACATGCCCAAGGGCCTGCCGACGCTGCGCGA
>JAEUKY010000365.1 GCA_016794005.1 Rhodospirillales bacterium | reverse complement strand
GACAATCTGGTCGCACAGCGGCGGCTGGAGGCGGAGTCGGCCGCGACCCAGAAGGCGCAGGTCGAGCGTGCGAAACGCATCGCCGACCTGACGTCCGAATTCCAGTCGGGCGTCGTCGACATCCTCGAATCCACGACGCATGCCGCCGGCGAAATGGAGGCGACCGCGCGCAAGCTCACGCAGATCTCCTCGACGGCGCGCGAGCTTTCGATCAACGCGGCCGCCGGCGCCAACGAGGCGTCGTCGAACGTGCAGACCGTCGCCTCGGCGGCCGACGAGCTGACCGCTTCCATCCGCGAGATCTCCCGTCAGGTCGCGGCGTCGAGCGAGAGCGCCGGGCGCACGACGACGCTGGCGGCCGACAGCGAAGGTCGCGTACGCGAGCTGGACGAAGTCGCCCAGCGCATCGGCGACGTCGTCAAGCGCATCAATTCGATCGCTTCGCAGACGAACCTTCTAGCGCTCAACGCCACGATCGAGGCCGCGCGCGCCGGCGACGCCGGGCGGGGCTTCGCCGTCGTCGCCAACGAAGTTAAGGCGCTGGCCGCGCAGACCGCCAAGGCGACCGAGGAGATCGGCGCCCAGATCGCGACGATCCAGGAGCGGACGGCGGGCGTCGTGGGCGCCATGTCCCAGATCGGCGGCGCCATCCGCGGCATTTCGGAAATGACCGCGAGCGTCGCGTCCGCGATCGAGGAACAGACGGCCGCGACCCAGGAGATCGGCCGCAACGTCGAACAGGCGGCCGCCGGCGTCGAGGAGACGAACCGGGCGATCGCGGGCGTGCGCAACGCGTCGGACGAGACCGGTGCCGCGTCGACCGGCGTGCTCGACGCATCCACGCAGGTCGCCGCACAGGCCGACGCGCTGGGCAAGCGCGTCCGCTCGTTCCTCGAGGCGGTCCGCGCCGCCTGAGGAGGACGCCCTACTTCAGGGTCTGGAGATAGGCGATCACGTTCGCCCGGTCGGTGTCGCTCTTCAGGCCGGCATAGGCCATCGTCGTGCCGGGCATGAACTCGCGCGGATTGAGCAGATAGGCGCTGAGCTTTTCCGGCGTCCAGACGAGATCCGCGTCGCGCTTGGCCGTCGAATAGCGGAACCCTTCCACCGAGGCCGCCTTGCGGCCGACGACGCCGTGCATCGTCGGGCCCAGCTTGCGTGGCCCTTCCGCGGCGGCGTTGTGGCAGGTCGAACAGACGCGCTTGAACACGCCCTCTCCCGCAGCCGCATCCTGCGCGTTTGCCGGCAGGGAAACGACCGTCGCGATCGCAAGAATCGTCGAAGCGAGAATGGAACGGTGGGTCACGGCGCGATTGCTCCCTTGTGGGTACGATTGCGCCGGAAAACTAGGCCGGGATTTTCGACAAATCAACCCCGCCACGGCGCCGCACGCCGCAAATCAACCCAGATCGCCGACCCTGCGACATTCCGCCTCATGCCCGGGACCGATCCCGACCAGCGGCGGGCGCTGGGCGCGGCAGGCGGTTTCGACATGCCGGCACCGGGGCGCGAACGCGCAGCCGACGGGAACGGTCGACAGGTTCGGTGGCGCGCCTGGAATCGCGTCGAGCCGCGCGCCGCGCATGGCGCCGTGCACCGTCGAGGCGAGCAGTCCGCGCGGATAGGGATGGGCGGTGCGGCCGATCACGTCGCGCGCCGAGCCGCGTTCGACGATCCGGCCCGCATACATGACCGCCATGCGATCGGAAACCTCGACCGCGACACCGATGTCGTGCGTGACGAAGATCACGCCCATGCCGAGCTCCTTCTGCAGTTCGCGCAGCAACAGCAGGATCTGGATCTGGACGGTGGCGTCGAGTGCGGTCGTCGGTTCGTCGGCCAGCAGCAGCTGCGGCTTGCACGCGAGCGCGAGTGCGATCATCGCGCGCTGGCGCATGCCGCCCGACATCTCGTGCGGATAGGCATCCAGACGCCGCTTTGGAGACGGGATGCGCACGCGATCGAGCATCTCGAGTGCGCGCGCCCGGCCCGCGTCGCGCCCGACATCCTCGTGCCGCATGACCGCTTCGGCGATCTGGTCGCCGATCGTGAAGACCGGATCGAAGGCCAGCATCGGCTCCTGGAAGATCATCGACACGACCGACCCGCGATACCGGCGCAGCGCCTTCTGGTCGAGCGAGAGCACGTCGTGCCCGGCGACAGTGACCTTGCCGGTCAGCGTCGTGCGCCGTTCCGGCAGCAGGCGCAGCAGCGCCTTGAGCGTGACCGACTTCCCCGATCCGGACTCGCCGAGCAGCCCGAGCACCTCGCCGGGCTGCAGCGTGAGGTCCACGCCGTTGACGGCATGGACCGTACGATCCGCCGAGCGGAACAGGACGCCGAGCTGCTCGACGCTGACGAGCGGCTTCACAGGCCCCTCCCCGCGCGCGAATGGCCGGAAGCGCCGTCGCTCATATGGCAGGCGACGAGATGGCCGATGGAGGTGCGCGCCGGCGCCAGCTCCGGCATCTTCGACTTGCACACGTCTTCGGCGAACGGGCAGCGCGTATGGAAGCGGCAGCCCGGCGGCGGATTGATCGGGTTGGGCGGATCGCCGGCGATCGGCGCTTCCTGGGTCCGGCTGTCGGGATCCATCGACGGCATCGCCGAAAGCAATGCCCGCGTATAAGGATGCTGCGGTGAGTCGTAGATCGGGCCGACGGGCCCGATCTCGACGATGCGGCCGAGATACATGACCAGCACGCGGTCCGAGACGTAGCGCACGACGTTGAGGTCGTGGCTGATGAAGACGTAGGTGAGGCCGAACTCGCTCTTCAGGTCCTGCAGCAGGTTCAGGACCTGCGCCTCGACCGACTTGTCGAGGGCGGAGACCGCCTCGTCGAGGATCACCAGCCGTGGCCGAAGTGCGAGTGCGCGCGCGATGTTCACGCGCTGGCGCTGGCCGCCCGACAGTTCGTGCGGATAGCGCCGGCCGAACAGCGCCGGGTCGAGCCCGACGCGGGCAAGCAGGTCGCGCGCGCGCGCGGTCGCCTCGGCGGAGGGAAGGCCGTGCACCTTCGGCCCGAAGGCGATCGAATCGA
>JAEUKY010000346.1 GCA_016794005.1 Rhodospirillales bacterium | reverse complement strand
AGGGTTCCGGAAAAGACGAGCGTCGAGCGGGCCTCGGGATCCTCGGCGAGACGGCCTTCGATGGCGATGCCGAGCGCTACCTCGACCTGACCATACATGCTGGTGCCGAGCGCCGTCTTGAGCCGGCCGGCCGTCGTCATCGCCCAGTCCGCCGCCGTGTCGACGGCCGAAAAACTGCGCGATGCGAGCCGTTCGCGGCCTTCGTTCGCGGTCAGGGTCGCGGTACAGGCGAACTGGAAGTCTTTGCTGTCCATCCCCGTCCATCTGCCGGAAAAATAAGACATTAGACGCTCTTCTTGCCCGGCGCGAGGCTTCTGACAGATGCCACGAATCGGGCCTCGTGCTATATCTTCCAGACACATACCGGCAAGGCGGTGGCCGCGTGGCCAGCGAATATCGCGTCATCTTCTTCGAGAATCTCGACCTCGTGGCGGCCGCGTTCGACTGGAAGCGGACGCAAGGCGAGCCGCCGCCCAATGGCCGGGCGACCAAACTGACCATCGACCGCGACTCGCTCTCCTTCAAGATCGAGGTCAAGAAGAAGGACGGGGCCAGCGCCGAGTTCATCATGCAGGACGCGCAGATGACGGCCGCCCTGATCATGCTGTGCCGCAAGCGGAAGATTCCGCTTCCGATGAAGTCGAAGAAGAATCTCGTCAATGTCGGCGGTCAGATCGCCTTCATGATCTCGATGCCGTCCGAAGGCATCGTCGCCAGCGTCCCGATCGAATACATCACCGGCACCGTGGCCGAGATCGAGAAGAGCCAGGTCAAGCCGGTCGTCAACATGTCGACGCAGACGACCTAGCCGCGCTCGCGCGTCGTCCGGAAGGTCAGGCCGGGCCAGTCCTGCATCGTCCGGTTCAGTTCCCACGCGTTGCGGGCCATGAACACGGGTGCGTCGTCGCGGTCCTCGGCAAGGCTGCCGCGATTGCCTTCGACGAACTTCTTCAGCATTGCGGGATCCTCGGCCGATACCCAGCGCGCGGTCTCGTAGGGTGCCGGCTCGAAGCCGGCCTTCACGTCGTATTCGGCGGCGATGCGGCTCGCGAGGACCTCGATCTGCAGCGGGCCGACGACGCCCACGATCCACTGCGAGCCGAGGACGGGACGGAACACCTGCGTCACGCCTTCCTCGGCGAGATCCTCGAGCGCGCGGCGCAGCTGCTTGGCCTTGATCGGATCGTCGAGGCGCACGCGGCGCAGGATCTCGGGCGCGAAGTTCGGAATGCCGGTGAAGCGCAGGTCCTCGCCCTCGGTCAGCGTGTCGCCGACGCGCAGCGTCCCGTGGTTCGGGATGCCGATGATGTCGCCGGGCAGCGCTTCCTCGGCGAGCTCGCGTTCCTGGGCGAAGAAGAAGATCGGGCTGTGGACGGCGATCGCCTTGCCGGTACGCACCTGCTTGAGCTTCATGCCGCGCTTGAAGCGGCCCGAGCACAGGCGCAGGAACGCGATCCGGTCGCGGTGGTTCGGATCCATGTTCGCCTGGACCTTGAAGACGAAGCCGGTCACGCGATCTTCCTCCGGCTCGACCGTCCGCGGCTGGGCGGGTTGCGGGCGCGGCGGCGGGGCGAACTCGGCAAGACCCTGGATCAGGCTCTCGACCGAATAGTCCTTGAGCGCGCTGCCGAAGAAGACGGGCGTCATGTTGCCGGCGCGATAGGCCTCGAGATCGAGCGGCGGATAGGCCGACATCGCCAGCGATGCGGCCTCGCGGAATTCGCGCAGCGGCCGCTCGGCGACCAGCGCATCGAGTGCCGGATCGTCGGGGCCGGTCGTCTGGACGACGCGCTCGTAAGACCCGCCGGGCTTGCCGGTCAGGAAGCGGCCGTTGCGCAGGTCGAAGCAGCCGTGGAAATCCGAACCCATGCCGACCGGCCAGACGAACGGGCTGACGTCGAGCTGCAGCGTCTTCTCGATCTCGTCGAGCAGGTCGAACGGGTCGCGGCCCTCGCGGTCGACCTTGTTGACGAAAACGCAGATCGGGATATCGCGCAGGCGGCACACCTCGAACAGCTTGCGCGTCTGGATCTCGATGCCCTTGGCCGCGTCGATCACCATGACCGCGGAATCGACGGCGGTCAGCGTGCGGTAGGTGTCCTCGCTGAAATCCTCGTGGCCGGGCGTGTCGAGCAGGTTGAACGTGACGCCCGAATAATCGAACGTCATGACCGAGCTGGTCACCGAGATGCCGCGCGACTGTTCGATCGCCATCCAGTCCGAGCGCGCGCGCCGGCGTTCGCCGCGCGCCTTGACCTGCCCGGCGAGGCGGATGGCACCGCCGAACAGCAGCAGCTTTTCGGTCAGCGTCGTCTTGCCGGCGTCGGGATGCGAGATGATCGCGAACGTGCGGCGCGAGGAGGCGCCATGCTGCGGAGCGGACGACATCGAACGGCTTGTTTCCTTGCGAGCGGGTCGCGAGGACATACGCCCGCCGACGGCGGCGGGCAAGGCCTGAAATTGGGCCGCTCCGGCGGCAAATTGGGCCGCCCCGGCGGCGATCGCCGGCCGGGGCGGTTGTATCGGTCTCGTCATCGCCGGAAGAATTCCGCGCGCGCTTTGCCCGACATCCGGACGATAGGGAGGGATCGTTAAGGCAACGCTAACGCGAATCCGGCCGGTCAGAGCGGCAGACGGATACGCGCACGTGCGCCGCCCAGCGGGGATTCGTCGATCCGCACGTCGCCGCCGTGCCCGCGGATCACGTCGCGCGCGATCGTCAGCCCGAGCCCGACGCCGCCGGTCTCGACGTTGCGCGACGGGTCGAGGCGGAAGAACGGCTTGAACACGTCCTCGCGCGATTCCGGCGGGATTCCCGGCCCGTCGTCGTCGATGACGATCTCGATGTCGCCGGCGTGGCGCGTCGCGTGGACCTGAACCTGAGCCGCGTGGCGGACGGCATTGGCGATCAGGTTTTCGAGACTGCGCTTGACCGCGTGCGGCCGCAGCGCCATGCGCATGTCGCCCTCGATCGACAGCGCCACCGAATGGCCACCGCGCTGCATGGCGGCGACGATCTCGCCGAGCAGGATGGCCAGATCGGATTCCTCGATCTTCTCCTCGCCCTCGCCGCGCACGAAGGCGAGGTAGGAGTCGACCATGCGTTCCATGTCGGCGACGTCGGTCTTGAGGCCGGCCGCGGACGGATGGTCGCCGAGCATGGCGAGTTCGAGCTTCATGCGCGTCAGCGGCGTACGCAGGTCGTGGCTGATGCCTGCCAGCATCTCGGTGCGCTGGGCCATGTGCCGGCGGATGCGCTCGCGCATCGTCAGGAACGCCGATGCGGCCTGGCGCACTTCCGATGCGCCGTAAGGGCGGAACTCGGCGTCCTCGCGGCCCTTGCCGAAAGCTTCGGCCGCGTCGGCCAGCCGCTTGATCGGCCGGACCTGGTTGTTCATGAACGCCGACGCGACGGCGATCAGGATCAGCGACGTGCCGACCATGAAAAGCAGGAAGACGTAGACGTTGGTCGTGAACACGCGCTGGCGCGACGTCGACAGGTGCAGGACGCCGTCGGGAAGCTGGATCGCCAGATGCAGGTCGTCGGGATCGCCCCACGCGTCGAGCAGGAACGGCCGGCGGACGCGTTCGTTGAGGCCGGCGACGAGATAGTGCTCGAGGAGCGTGCCGGGATCCGCCGGACCCGTACGGTCGAGGATGCCGCCCTCCTGGAACTCGTACAACGAGCCGTAGGCGAGGTGCATGGTGTGGAACAGCGACGCCCGGTCGGCGGCGGTCGGGTACCGGGCCATCGTCTGCACGACGGTCGCGACCTCGCCGGCGATGGCGTTCGACAGGCGGCGCGAGACCGTGTCCCAGACCCGGTCGTAGAACACGAAGCCGGCGACGATCTGGACCAGCACCATCGGCGTGACGAGGATGATGAGTGCCCGCGCGAAGAGCGAGCGCGGCATGTAGCGGCGGGCGAGATTGGTGAGCGCGTCCGTCGGCACGGGCTCAGTCCGTCCTCAGAAGATAGCCGGCCCCGCGCATGGTCTGCAGGTAACGCGGGTTGCGCGGGTCGTCCTCGATCTTCGGGCGCAGGCGCGTGACGGTCACGTCGACCGTTCGCGCGTTGCCGGAAAGGCGCGACCGGCGCAGCAGGTCCTCGCGGCTGACCGGCGCGTTGGCGGAACTCGCGAGGACCTTGAGCAGCGACGCCTCGGCCGACGTCAGTTTCACGTGCGCGTTGCCGCGCGTCAGTTCCTCGCGCGCCAGGTCGAAACGGAACGCGCCGAACGCGACCTCGTCCGGCGCATCGGCCGGCGGAGGCGGGGCGCGGCGCAGGATGTTACGTACGCGCAACAGAAGCTCTTCCGGCTCGAACGGCTTGGGCAGGTAGTCGTCGGCACCGGACGATAGGCCGGAGATGCGGTCGGCCGTTTCGCCGCGCGCGGTCAGCAGCACGATCGGTACGTCGCGCTTGCCCGCGCGCAGCCGCCGGGTGAACTCCATGCCGTCCTCGCCGGGTAGCATCACGTCGAGCACGACGAGGTCGAATGCGATCGCCGCGAGCTGGGATTCGGCTTCTTTGGCGTCGGCCGCCGTTGCCACGCGGTAGCCGCGCTCGGCCAGAAACCGGCGAAGCAGTTCGCGGGTCCGCGTATCGTCGTCGACGACGAGGAGGTGGGCGGCTTCGTCCATGGGATTGAATGTAGGTGCGACGGCCGCACCTGCCAACTGTGGTGTTGGACGGCCCGGAATCTAGCGCCGCGTGGCGGCGCCCGGCTGCGGCTTTGCGGGCTCTCCGGCAACTTTGCCGCGATCGCGTTCGTCGATGAGGCCCAACATCACGCGCCGGAACCCCTCGACCGCATTCGGGCCGGCGGCCCGGTAGGCGGCCGCGATTCGCCGGCGCTGGTTCTCGGACAGCTTGCGCTCAAGGGCCGCACCCTGTTCGGTCAGTTCCAGCCGGCGCTGGCGGCGGTCGACGGTGCCGGGGCGCTGGGCGATGTAACCCTTGCGCACGAGTTCGCCCAGCACGCGCGACAGGCTCTGCTTCGTGATCCGAAGGATCGCAAGCAGCTCGCCGACATTGATGCCGGGATAGCGGCCGACGAAATAGATCGCGCGATGGTGCGCGCGGCCGAGACCGATCTCGTCGAGCATGCGGTCGGGCTCGGCGGTGAAGTCGCGATAGGCATAGAAGAGCAGCTCGATGCCGAGGCGCAGATCCTCGTCGCGTAGGTAGAGGTGATGGAGACCGGTCCGCAATTCAGGCATGTCTGGGCTTCATAACCAAAATACGTCAGTGATGTTGACATATATGCCGCAAGAGTGTTTCTTGTGGCAAGTCCAAATCGGGCGAAAGTTTCGCCGGGGCCAGTCCCGGCGAAAGGAACGACTCAAGTTGGGGAGACGGCCATGGCTCTGGTGCCTTTTGACGATCGCGACGGCTTCGTGTGGTGGAACGGTTCGCTGGTCGCCTGGCGCGACGCGAAGCTGCACGTCCTGACCCACGGGCTGCACTACGCTTCGGCCGTCTTCGAGGGCGAACGCGCCTATGGCGGCAAGGTCTTCCGCCTGCGCGAGCACTCGCAGCGCCTGATCGATTCGGCGCGCATCCTCGGCTTCGAGCTTCCCTATACGGTCGAGCAGATCGACGCGGCGACGAACGAGGTCGTGGCGGCCAACGGCCAGCCCGACTGCTATATCCGCCCGATCGCGTGGCGCGGCTCGGAGATGATGGGCGTGTCGGCCCAGCAGTCGAAGATCAACGTCGCGATCGCGTCGTGGGCCTGGGGCAGCTACTTCCAGGACAAGGAAAAGGGCATCCGCATGACGTGGGCCAAGTGGTCGCGCCCGGCGCCGAATACGGCACCGACCGCCTCGAAGGCCGCCGGCCTCTACATGATCTGCACGATGTCCAAGCACGAGGCCGAGAAGAACGGCTATGCCGATGCGGTGATGCTCGACTGGCGCGGCCAGCTCGCCGAGGCGACGGGCGCCAACATCTTCCTTGCGATCGACGGCGTGCTGCACACGCCCAAGCCCGACTGCTTCCTCGACGGAATCACGCGCCGTTCGGTCATCGCGATGGCGAAGTCGCGCCAGATCCAGGTCGTCGAGCGCGCGATCTGGCCGGACGAACTCGCCCGGGCGCAGGAGGTGTTCCTGACGGGGACCGCCGCCGAGATCACGCCGGTCGGCGAGATCGGCGAGTACAAGTTCACGCCGGGCGCCATCACGAAGGCGTTGCTCGACGATTTCGGCCGCGCTACCCGCGGCGAGGTCGATTTCCCGATCCAGTGACGGCGGACGAACTTCTCGCCGCCTACGACGCGACGTTGGCCCGGCTCGCGGCGGATACGCCCGAGCCGGGACCGGCGCGCCGCCTGATCGATCCCCTGCTGCGCCTGTTCGGCGCCGACTCCCGCACCCATGCCGTGCGCGAGCGCACGCGATTGCTCGATCGCGCGGCGCGCCAGGCGGTTGCGGCCGGCGATCCGATGCGCGCGGGCCTGCTCGACGAAGCGCTCAGGAGTCGGGTGTCGGGACTGGCTCGACCGGCTTCATGAAGCGGCCGGCCTGGGCGGCGATCAGTGCAAGGCCCAGCCCGTACGTGCCGTTGATGAAGATGCCGCGCAGCATGTTCGCCGGAACGAAACCGCCCGCCATCGGCTGGCCGCGCAGCGGGGCGAGCACGAACCATCCGAAGGAGGTCGGCCCGACGACGCCGAAAAGGAATCCCGCGACCGCGACCGGCAGCGCGGCCGGGATGCGCGCGCGCACGAGCCCGTAGACGATCCCCCAGACGCCGCCCCAGAAGGCCTGATTCAGGAAAGCCGGCACGCCGAAGGGTGGGATCGGGTTCGTCCGGAACGGGCCGTTCGGCGTGAAGCCGAGCAGGTTCAGGACGAGGATCGCACCCTGGTGGAACAGCAGCACGGCCAGGAATCCGCACGCGAAATGGATCGCGACCGTCCGCGGGGCAAGCGCATCGGCGTTCATGCGGGATTCCTCCATCGGTCGGCCGCACGGTCGTCGTCGGCCTTGGCCTCGACCCATTTTTCGCCCTGCGGCGTATCCTCAAGCTTCCAGAACGGCGCCTTGGTCTTGAGCCAGTCGATCAGGAAGTGGCACGCCTCGAAAGCGGCTTCGCGGTGCGGCGATGCGGCGGCGCACAGTACGATCCGGTCGCCTGGCTCGAGCCGTCCGTAGCGGTGGACGATCAGCGTGGCCGACAGCTTCCAGCGTGCGTTCGCCTCGCGCTCGACGGCGGCCAGCTCCTTCTCGGTCATGCCCTGATAGTGTTCGAGCGTCATGGCGCCGATCTTCGCTTCGCCGCCCATGTCGCGCACGAGGCCCACGAAACTCGTCAGCGCGCCGATGTCGGTGCGGCCGCGCGTCAGGGCGTCGAGCTCTGTACCGACGTCGAAATCTTCGCGCTGCACGCGGATCGCCATCGTCAGCCTCCGGTCACGGGCGGGAAGATCGCGATCTCATCGCCCTTCGTCACCGGGTGGTCGAGCTTCACGTACTCCTGGTTCACGGCGACGCGCACGACTTCGCGTTTGGCCAGCGCCTCGGCGTGACCCGGCGACCGGGCGGCGAGCCAGTCGAGCAGCTTGGCCACGTCGTCGACAGATGCCGGCGGATCGACGTTCTCGGTGGCCGTGCCGACGCGCGTGCGCAACCATGCGAACCAGAGGATCTTCACGACGCGAGCTCCGAGTAGGGCAGGAAATCGACCATCGCGCCGGCGGGCAGATCCGTGACATCCTCGGCGAGCTCGACCAGCCCGTCGGACTCGACGAGCGAAGTGAGGATGCCAGCGCCGTCGTGCGCGAAGCGGCGCGCCAGCGGCGTTCCGTCGGCATCGGTCGCAAGGCGCGCGCGCAGCCATTCGCGCCGCCCTTCCTTCTTGCGGATATCGAATCCCGTACGTACGCGGAAGGCGAGGGGGGCGACATCCGTCGCGCCGGAGAGACGGAGAAGCACGGGCCGCGCGAAGCGCAGGAACGTGACCATCATCGCGACGGGATTCCCGGGAAGCCCGACGAACGCCTTGCCGGCGACGGTCCCGAAAGCGACGGGTCGGCCCGGGCGGATCGCGAGACGCCAGAAATGGATCTCGCCGTTCGCCTGCACGGCGGCGCGGACATGGTCCTCGTCGCCGGTCGACATGCCGCCGGACGTGACGATCGCGTCGTGATTTGCAGCGGCTGCGGCAAGCGCGCTCGCGACGGCATCGCGCCGGTCGGCGAGGATGCCGAGATCGGTGACGGTGCAGCCCGTCTTCTCCAGAAGCGCCATCAGCGCGAAGCGGTTGGCGTCGTAGACGGCCCCGGCCGGCGCTTCCGTCCCCGGCTCGCGCAGCTCGTCGCCGGTCGAAAAGACGGCGACGCGAAGGCGCGCATATACGGGAATTTCCGTGATGCCGAGCGATGCGACGAGACCCACATCCTGCGCGCGCAACCGGTGGCCGGCGGCAAGGACCGTCTTGCCCGCGACGATATCCTCGCCGGCCTTGCGGCGGTTGGCGCCGCGCTTCTGTCCCGGCGGCAGGATCACCGCGTCGCCGTCGAGGCGCGCGTCCTCCTGCATGAAGACCGTATCGGGCCCTTCGGGCATCCGGGCGCCCGTGAAGACGCGCGACGCCGTTCCGCGCGCCTGCGGCGTTTCCAGCGGGTGGCCGGCCGCGGCGCGACCGCGCACGGGCAGGCGGGTTTCGCCGTCGGCGGCCAGATCGTCGAAATGCACGGCGTAGCCGTCGACCGCGGCGTTGTCGTGCGGCGGCACGTTGCGCGCCGCGACGATGTCCGCACCGAGAATGCGGCCGGCCGCCCGTCGCAGCGACGCTTTCTCGATGCCGGCCACGGGTACCGCGCGCGCGGCGAGGATGGAAAGCGCTTCGTCGGCCCGCATCAGTTCGCCGCCGAATGCAAAGCAGTCGTTCGACAGCTGCGCCATCAGGCCGCCCCGGCCAGCCGCGCGTGCGCCATCACGAAGCTCGCGACGGCGCCGATGTCGTCGAGGGCGAGCAGCGGTACACGCAGCCCCGCAACCGGCCCGTCGCTGGCGACCGCGACGATGTGCGGATCGTCGGCGGCGAGCAGCGGCTTGCCGACGGACGCGCGGTAGACCTCGAGCTTGTCGTGGCGGTCGCGCTTGAATCCTTCGACCAGCACGAGATCGACGGGTGCGAGCCGGACGAGCAGCGCTTCGAGCGCCGGCTCCGGAGCGCCCCTGTGCTCGCGCATCAGCGCGAAACGGTTGGCCGAAGCGACGAGCACCTCGCTCGCACCCGCCCTGCGGTGCTCGTAGCTGTCCTTGCCGGGCTGGTCGACGTCGAACTCGTGGTGCGCGTGCTTGACCGTCGAGACGCTGATGCCGCGCCGGCGCAGTTCGGGGATCAGCTTGACGACGAGCGTCGTCTTGCCGCTGCCGCTCCAGCCCGCGAGTCCGAAGACGCGCATGGCCGTCAGGCCGAGCGGCGTGCGGCGTCCGCCGTCGCGGGCGGCGGCGGTGCCGGGACGACGGCGGGCTTCTCGTCCTCGTCGACATGCTTGAGACCGGTCGCGAGATAGTCGTAGCCCGTGTAGAGCGTCAGGGCCGCGGCGATCCACAGGCCGAACTCCCCGATCCAGGTGACCGGCAGGAAAGCGGTCGGGTCGGCATCGCCCACGATCAGCACGCCCAGCGCCGTCATCTGAATTCCCGTCTTCCACTTCGCGAGCTTCGACACGGGCAGGCCGACGCGGATTTCGGCGAGGAACTCGCGCAGGCCCGAGACGAGGACTTCGCGCAGCAGGATGACGACCGCCGCCAGCACGGTGAAGCCGGCGACGCGGCCGAACGCGACGAGCATCAGGATCGTCGCGGAGACGAGCAGTTTGTCGGCGATCGGATCGAAGATGCGGCCGAGCTTCGACTGCTGGGCCCACGCGCGCGCCAGATAGCCGTCGAGCCAGTCCGTCGCCGCGGCGAGCGCGTAGACCGCGCACGCGACGTACCGCCATTCGTCGCCCTCGAACCAGAAGAGCGCGACGATGACGGGGATGGCGACGATGCGGCTCAGCGTGAGCCACATGGGGACTGAAAAGCCCATCGGGAACCGGACCTGTTGCGGGATCGTCGGAAACGGCGCGATTCTACCCGCCGTCGTGGAAGTGGTCATAGATTTTTTTGGCGGCGGCCTTGCCGACGCCCGAAACGGCTTCGAGATCGGCCAGTCCGGCGCGCTTGACCGACGCGGCCGACCCGAAATGCAGCAAAAGCGCCTTCTTCCGCCGGGGGCCGATGCCCGGAACCTCGTCCAGCGCCGAACGTTCGAGCCCCTTGCTGCGCCGCGCGCGGTGGCCGCCGATGGCGAACCGGTGCGCCTCGTCGCGCAGACGCTGAAGATAGTAGAGGACGGGATCGCGCGGTTCGAGCTGGAAGGGTTCGCGCCCGGGCATGAAGAAGCGCTCGCGGCCGGCGTCGCGGTCCGGTCCCTTGGCGATCGCGACGACGTTGAGGTCGTCGATGCCCAGCTCGGCGAGCACGCCCATGACCGAGCTGAGCTGGCCCGGCCCGCCGTCGACCAGCACCAGATCGGGCCAGGTTCCGCCGTCGCGGCCGGCATCCTCGCGAAGGGCGCGCGAAAAGCGGCGTTCGAACACCTCGCGCATCATCGCGTAGTCGTCGCCGCCGGCACCGGTATCGGACTTGCCCGGGCCGCGGATATTGAACTTCCGGTACTGGCCCTTCACGAAGCCGTCCGGGCCGGCGACGACCATGCCGCCGATCGCGTTCGTGCCCTGGATGTGGCTGTTGTCGTAGATCTCGATCCGCTTGGGTGGCGCATCCAGCCCGAAGGCGGCGGCGACGCCGTCGAGGAGCTTCGCCTGGGCCCCGCTTTCGGCCATGCGCCGGGCCAGCGCCTCGCGTGCGTTGGCCAGTGCATGCTCGACCGGCTTGCGCTTGTCGCCGCGTTCGGGAACCAGGATCCGGACGCGCTTCTCCGCCCGTGCGCCCAGCGCCTGTTCGAGCAGGTCCTGTTCGGGGACTTCCTGCGACAGGGCGACGGTCGGCGGCGGGGGCTTGTCGGAATAGAACTGCCCGAGGAACGCGGCAAGCACGTCGCCGGTCGAAAGGTTCCGGTCGTGCCGCGGGAAATAGGCGCGGTTGCCGTAGTTGCGCCCGCCGCGGAAGAAAAAGACCTGGATGCAGGTCTGGCCGCCCTCGGCGTGGATCGCCACGACGTCGCTATCGCCCAATCCTTCGACGTTGATGTCCTGGCGCGCCTGCACCGCCGTCAGCGCGCGGATGCGGTCCCGGTACATCGCGGCCGTCTCGAAATCCATCGCGTCGGCGGCCGTCTGCATCTTGGCCGCGAGTTCTCCTTGCGCGTCGTGCGACCGGCCTTCGAGGAAATCGACGGCCTCGTCGACGAGCTTGCCGTAGGCGTCCTTGGTGATGCGACCGACGCACGGCGCCGAACAGCGCTTGATCTGGTAGAGCAGGCAGGGCCGCGTGCGCACGGCGAAGATCGCGTCCGAGCACGAGCGCAGCAGGAACGCCCGCTGCATGGCCGTCAGCGTCTGGTTGACCGCACCGGCCGAAGCGAACGGTCCGAAATAGCGCCCCTTGCGGTCGCGGCTGCCGCGATGCTTGGCGATCTGCGCGAAATCGTGGTCCTCGATCAGCGCGATGTAGGGGAAGGATTTGTCGTCGCGGAGCAGGACGTTGTAGCGCGGCATCAGCCGCTTGATGAGGTTGCTCTCGAGGAGCAGCGCCTCGACCTCGGTATGCGTCGTGACGATTTCGAGCCGGCGCGTCTCGGCGACCATCCGCAGCAGCCGGTTCGGCATCCGGTCGAACTGGAGGTACTGGGCCACGCGCTTGCGGAGTGCCCGGGCCTTGCCGACATAGAGCGCGTCGCCTTTTGCATCGAGCATCCGGTAGACGCCCGGCGACAGCGGCAGCGTCGGCAAGGCCGCGCGCAGCACGCCGGCTCCCTCTGCCGCCAGTTCCGGCGGCGCGTTGAGTTCGAAGTTCTGTTCGTCGCCGGCCGTGCTCATGGCGGAAATTGCGTAAAGCTTCCGGTGCAGCGCTGGCAAGTACTACAAATCACAAAGATTTGCTGTGGCGCTTCTGCCACCGTCGTGCCCGTGAAGGGGCAATGGGGCAAAACCGGGTTCCGACTATCCACGATTCGTGTGGATAACTTTGTGGAGAACCAGGTGTCGATCCAGTCGAATCGGGCATTAACCGCGTTCCGAGCCATCTTGCCCGCGAATTAGGCAGACTTCGGTAATCCATTGATTCGCAATATTTTTGGTATCTGCCTGTGTCACGGCAGCTTCACATTCCCTTAAGAAACCGCAGAATTCCGCCATTTTTGCGACGGGCCTGAGCCCGTGTGCACAACTGCCCGGTTTCAGGGAACCGCGTGCCACCGCTCGATCTCGATCCCGACCGCGGCGGCATCCTTGTAGATATCGAGTTTCTCTATCCGGACACGGACATAGAGCGCGGACGGTACGGCAAGACACAGCGTCGCCGCGCGCTCGGCGAGCGTCTCGACGAGGTTCACGTGGCCCTCCGCGACGAGGGCGCGCAGGCCCACGACGATGCGGTCGTAGCAGACCACTTCCGCACGCCGGTCCTGGCGCGGCGGCCGGTCGACCACGCCGAGCTCGATGTTGAAGCGCACGCGCTGTCGCTTGCCCCTCTCGCGGCGGAACACGCCGATCTCGGTCGGCAGGACCAGGTCGCGGATCAGGATCTTGCGCACCGGCCGGTCGGCGGTCGCGAGCGGGACGATCTTGCGTTCGGCGGGTGGCACGCTCACTCCTCGGGCTGGTGGCGGCCTGGCGCGCCCCAGTTGAGGTGCTGCCCGCCGTCGAGCGCGATCATCTGGCCGGTCAGTGCGCGCGCCGAAAGGATGAAGCGCAGCGCGTCGGCCATCTCGTCCATCGTCGGGCCGCGCTGCAGCGGCACGCTGGCGACCTGCCGGGCGAACTGGGCCGGATCCTGGCGCGCGCTGGCGATGGTCGGACCCGGACCGATCGCGTTGACGCGGATGCGCGGGGCAAGTGCGAGCGCCATCGTCTGCGTCAGCGTCCACAGGCCGGCTTTCGCGACCGTGTAGCTGGTGAAATGCGGCGTCAGGTTCCACACGCGCTGGTCGATCAGGTTGACGATGGCGCCTTCGGCGCCGGCCGGCAGGTGGCGTGCCAGCGACTGGCCCAGCACGAAAGGTGCCCGCAGGTTCGCCTCGATATGCGCGTCCCAGCTGGCCCGCGTGGCACTCGCCACCTCGTCGCGTTCGAAGACCGACGCGTTGTTGACCAGCACGCCGAGCGGGCCGAACGCGGCGTTCGCGGCGACGGCGAGTTCCTGCACGGAAGCTTCGATGGCGAGATCGGCATGCAGCGCCTTCGCGCGGCCGCCGGCGGCGACGATCTCGGTGGCAAGCGCCTCGGCTTCCGGGCGGCTTTCGCGATAGTGGATCGCGACCGCGAACCCGTCGGCGGCGAGTGCGCGCACGAGGGCGGCGCCGATGCGTCGCGCACCACCGGTGACGAGGGCCGTGCGCGGCAGGGCGGGCGAAGGCTTCATCGCCCCGATATGCCCGCTGGCGCAGCCCCGCGCAACAGCGCGATGCCGACGAGCCCCGGCAGCGCGCCGGCGAACAGGTAGCCCGCGACATAGCTGTCGGTCGCGAACACGATCGCGGTGAAGATTCCAGGCACGATCGCCACGCCGCCGAACGTGAAAAGGCCCGTGGCTCCCGTCGCCTCGCCTGCGCGCCCGGGTGCGGCGAGCCGCGCCACTTCGCCGAGGAAGACGCCGTTCCACGCCATCGCCGTCCCGCCGAACGCGACGCTGGCTGCGATCAGCAGCGCGTAGGGCAGGGTCGGCGCCGCCAGCGCCATCAAGGCCGCAAAGCCCGCCATCGCGATGCCCAGCGAAGCGAGCACGGTTCCGGGCTTGCCGAGCCGGTCGGCAACGAAGCCCCAGACGACGCGGCCGCCCACGCCGGCGACCTGGGCGCTTGCCAGCACCGCGGCGGCGGCGACGAGGTCGAGCCGCGTGTCGTGCAGCAGGAAGACGATCATGAAACCGGCGAGCGAGCCCTGCAGGCCGGAATAGGCGAAGGACGCGAACGAGATGTTCCGCATCTCGACGTGGCGCCAGACGCGCAGGAACGGCTCGACCAGCTGGGTGCGCAGCGAGAAGCGGACGGGTGCCTCGCGCCGGTCGTCGAACCGCGGGCGCAGCGGGGCGATGGCGAACGCCGCGGCGAGCAGGAGTGCGGCCACGCAAAGACACGCCGTTCGCCAGCCGAAGGCGAGCGCAAGCTGCGGCAGGCCGAGGGCGGCGACCATGAAGCCCGCCGGCACGCCGGTCTGCTTGATCGAGAAGACGAGGTTGCGGTTCGTGGGATCGGTCGCGCGCGCGAGGATCGCCGAGGATGCCGGCGTCGTCGGGCCGAGACTGAAGCCGCCCAACAGCGCTGCGAGCAGCGCCCCCGGCAGCGAGGCATGGGCGAGCGCCAGTGCGGAAAGCGCACCGAACACAAGCCCGCTCTGCATCGTGCGCAACGGCCCCCACCGGCCGATGATCCCGCCGCTCGCCATGCCCGCGACGGCAGCGCTGCCGTAGAGCATCGAGACGTAGAATCCGACCGACGAGGCCGGCACGCCGAGATCGGCGCTGATCAGCGGGGCGAGGACGGCGGCCGTGAGGCTTGCGCCGCTCGCCAGCACCTGGACCGCGAGCGTCGTGCCGAGCGGCACAAGGATCGGGCTCACTTGCGCGCACCGCCCCGTTGCGGCCGGCGCGCGCGGCCCTTGCGGGAATTGACGGCCCCGGCCGTCGAACGCGGCCGGGCGGCACCTTCCGGGGGGTTGTAGCCGCCCTTGCCGTTGGGCGCGCCCGGCAGCTCCATCTCGATCGCCTCGAGACGCTTGATCTCGTCGCGCAGGCGCGCGGCCTCCTCGAACTCGAGATTGGCCGCCGCCTCGCGCATGCGGCCCTCGAGATCGCCGATATGGGCGCGCAGATTGTGGCCCACCAGATGCGGCGTGCCGTCGTCGCCCGTACCGACCGTCACGCGGTCGCGTTCGTAGACGCTGCCGAGGATGTCGCCGATCTGCTTCCGGATCGATTCCGGCGTGATGCCGTGCTCCTTGTTGTACGCGACCTGCTTGGCGCGCCGCCGGTCGGTCTCGGCGAGGGCCGCCTTCAGCGAATCCGTCATCGTGTCGGCGTAGAGGATCACGCGGCCGTCCACGTTGCGCGCCGCGCGCCCGATCGTCTGGATCAGCGAGGTGCGCGAGCGCAGATAGCCTTCCTTGTCGGCGTCGAGGATCGCGACCAGCGCGCATTCGGGAATGTCGAGACCCTCGCGCAGCAGGTTGATGCCGATCAGCGCGTCGAACGCGCCCAGGCGCAGGTCGCGGATGATCTCGATGCGCTCCAGCGTCTCGACGTCGGAATGCATGTAGCGTACGCGCACGCCGTTCTCGTGCAGGTACTCGGTCAGATCCTCGGCCATGCGCTTGGTCAGCGTGGTGACGAGCGCACGCATCCCCTTTTTGGCCAGCGTCTTCAGCTCGCCCAGCAGGTCGTCGACCTGCTTCTCGGTCGGGCGGATCTCGCACGGCGGATCGACGAGTCCCGTCGGGCGGATGACCTGCTCGACGAAGACGCCCTTGGTCCGCTGCATTTCCCAGTCGCCCGGCGTGGCCGAGACGAACACGGTCTGCGGGCGCATCGCGTCCCATTCTTCGAACTTGAGCGGGCGGTTGTCGATGCAGGACGGCAGACGGAAGCCGTACTCCGACAGCGTCGATTTGCGCATATAGTCGCCCTTGTACATGCCGCCGATCTGCGGAACCATCACGTGGCTCTCGTCGCAGATCAGGACCGCGTTCTTCGGCAGGTACTCGAACAGCGTGGGCGGCGGTTCGCCCGCCTTGCGGCCGGTCAGGTAGCGCGAATAGTTCTCGATGCCGGCGCAGGCACCCGTCGCCGTCATCATCTCGATGTCGAAGGTCGTGCGCTGCTCCAGCCGCTGGGCCTCCAGCAGCTTGCCGGCCGCGTTGAGCTCGGCCAGCCGCAGCTTCAGGTCGATCTTGATCTGCGAGATCGCCTGTTCGAGCGTGGGCTGCGGCGTGACGTAGTGGGAGTTGGCGTAGAGCTTCGCTTCGGCGAGCGTGGCCTTCTTCTCGCCGGTCAGCGGGTCGAACTCCCAGATCGCCTCGATCTCGTCGCCGAACAGCGAGACGCGCCACGCGCGGTCCTCGCAGTGCGCCGGGAATATCTCGACCGCGTCGCCGCGCGCGCGGAACGTGCCGCGCTGGAACGTCGCCTCGTTGCGCTTGTACTGGAGCTTCACGAGTTCGCGCAGGAGCGCGTTGCGGTCCATGCGCTGGCCGGTCTTCAGCTTCAGCGTCATCGACGAATAGGTCTCGACCGAGCCGATGCCGTAGATGCAACTCACCGACGCGACGATGATCGTGTCCTGCCGCTCGAGCAGGGCGCGCGTCGCGGAATGGCGCATCCGGTCGATCTGCTCGTTGATCGAGCTTTCCTTCTCGATATACGTGTCCGAGCGCGGGACGTACGCCTCGGGCTGGTAATAGTCGTAGTAGCTGACGAAATATTCGACGGCGTTGTTCGGAAAGAACGCCTTCATCTCGCCGTAGAGCTGGGCGGCCAGCGTCTTGTTGGGGGCGAGGATCAGGGCCGGGCGCTGCAGGTTCTGGATCGTGTGCGCCATCGTGAAGGTCTTGCCGGAGCCCGTGACGCCGAGCAGGACCTGGTCCTTCTCGCCGCGCAGCAGGCCGTCGGTGATCTCCGCGATCGCGGCGGGCTGGTCGCCGGCCGGCTTGAAGTCGGACACGACCTCCAGCCGCTGCGCCGGTGCCGCGTCGGGATCGGCGCTCAGCGGCGGGGCGGGGTTCACCGTCGCGTCGGACAGCGGTGCGGAAAGTCGGGGAAGCGGCATCGGCGCACCTTAGCCCGCCGGGTGGCGTCGCTCAACGCGCGTCGTCAGACGTCGAGCACGACGTTGCCGATCGCCTTGCCGCTTTCGACGGCGAGGTGCGCCGCGGCGATCTCGGACAGCGGGAATCGCGCGGCGATGCGGGTCTTCAACTGGCCCATGGCGAGGCGCGAATTGACCCACGCCGCCCCCTCGCGCCGCTGGGCGGGCGAAAGCTCGTAGACGATGAAGAACGCCGCCGTGACGTTCTTGACGATCATCGGCGTGAAGGAAAGCGTGAAATCGGGCTTGTTCGAACCGTAGACCGCGAGCGTGCCGCCCGGCTTCAGCGCGTCGAGGCTGGATTTCGCGTTGCCGGCGATGTCGAGCTCGATCACGCGGTCCACGCCTTCGCCGCCGGTCAACTCGCGCACGCGGGCACCGACGTCCTCGGTGCGGTAGTCGATCGTCGCGTCCGCACCCGCCTCGCGCGCGATCGCGGCCTTCTCGGGCGACGAGACGGTCGCGAAGACCCTGGCGCCTTCGTACTTCGCCATCTGGATCGCGTAATGGCCTACGCCGCCGGCTCCGCCGGTGACCAGTGCTGTCCGGCGCGCGACCCCGCCGTTGAGCGTGACCGCACGCCAGGCGGTCAGCGCCGGGATGCCGAGGCACGCACCCACCGCGAAGTCGACGTTCGACGGCAGCGCCACCGCGAACTCGGCCGGCATGCAGACATACTCGGCGGCCGTTCCGTCGGCGCGCTTCCACTGCGCGTTGAACACCCAGACGCGCGCGCCGATGCGGCCCTTGTCGACGCCGTCGCCGACCGCGTCGATGGTGCCGGCCCCGTCCGAGTGCGGGATGACCCGCTTGTAGACGGCGTTGCGCGTGGCGACCGCGCGCGACTTCACGTCCGACGGGTTGACGCCGGACGCGGCCAGACGCACGCGCACTTCGCCGGGGCCCGGCTCGGGCGTCGGCAGTTCGACGACCGAGAGGACGTCGGCGGCGGGCCCGAAGGCGGAGTAGACGGCGGCGCGCATGGCTGGGGCTCCGGTTTCGAGTCGCGGGAAAGCGACTCTAGCGCGCCTCAGCGGTTGCGCGCCTGCCAGGCCCGCATCTGCGCGATTTCCTTTTCCTGTTCGCGGATCACGCCCTCGGCCAGTGCCCGGATCTCGGGATCCTTGCCGTGGCGCAGGACGACCTTCGCCATCTCGACGGCACCCTGATGGTGGGGGATCATGCCGGCGACGAAGTCCTTGTCCGCGTCGCCGCTGTACTTGATGTCCATGTCCTTGTGCATCTTCGCGTTTGCGGCCCGGTAGCCGCGCGTCGATTCGGAATCGGAAGCGCGCGCGGGCGCGCCGTGTCCGGCATGACCGCCGGGCATGTTCGGCATCTGCTGCGCGACGGCGATGCCCCCGGCAAGGGCGAGGGCCAGCGTCAGGACGGCGGCGGTCTTGGTCAGCATGTCGGTCTCTCCATCGGAAGGATTGTTCGCTGACAATCCCTCTACGGTTTGCCCCCGATGGAAGGTCAAGGACATTGCGCGAACCCCCGTCCGGGTCTAATTTCGCCGGGCTTTTTCCTGCCTCCGGAATCAAGGAATCCGACAGCCATGTCGATCGTCGCCGAGCGTCTGCAGCGTGTGAAGCCTTCTCCCACCATCGCGGTCACGATGAAGGCGGCCGAGCTCAAGGCGGCGGGCAAGAACGTCATCGGCCTGGGTGCGGGCGAACCGGATTTCGACACGCCGCAGAACATCAAGGACGCCGCCAAGAAGGCGATCGATGCGGGCGACACGAAGTACACCGCCGTCGACGGCACGCCGGCGCTGAAGAAGGCGATCGCGGCGAAGTTCGAACGCGAGAACGGCCTCAAGTACGCGCCCAACCAGATCACCGTGGGCACCGGCGGCAAGCAGGTGCTCTACAACGCGCTGATGGCGACGGTGAATCCGGGCGACGAGGTGATCGTGCCGGCACCCTACTGGGTCAGCTATCCCGACATGGTGATCCTGGCCGAAGGCAAGCCGGTCGAGGTCGCCTGCTCGGAGAACCAGGGCTTCAAGCTGACGCCCGAGGCGCTCGAGGCCGCGATCACGCCGAAGACCAAGTGGCTGATCCTGAATTCGCCGTCGAACCCGACGGGTGCCGCCTACACCGAGGCCGACCTCAAGGCGCTGGCCGCGGTGCTGCTCAAGCATCCGCATGTCTGGATCATGACCGACGACATGTACGAGCATCTCGTGTTCGACGGCTTCAAGTTCGCGACGATCGCGCAGGTCGAGCCGAAGCTCTACGACCGCACGCTGACCGTGAACGGCGTGTCGAAGGCGTACTGCATGACCGGCTGGCGCATCGGCTATGCCGGTGGGCCCGCCCCGCTCATCAAGGCCATGCAGGCGATCCAGTCGCAGTCGACCTCGAATCCCAGCTCGGTCAGCCAGGCCGCCGCCGTCGAGGCGCTGAACGGCCCCAACGGCTTCATCGCCGAGCACAACAAGTCGTTCGTCGAGCGCCGCGACCTGGTCGTGAAGATGCTGAACGAGGCCAAGGGCCTGCGCTGCCCGAAGCCGGACGGTGCCTTCTACGTCTTCCCGTCCTGTGCGGGCACCATCGGCAAGAAGACTCCCGAAGGCAAGGTCATCGAGACCGATACCGACTTCGTGACGTACCTGCTGGAAAGCGTCGGGGTCGCGGTCGTGCAGGGATCGGCGTTCGGTCTGGCACCGTATTTCCGCATCTCCTACGCGACGTCGACCGAAGCGCTGCGCGACGCGTGCGGCCGCATCCAGAAAGCCTGCGCGGCGCTCACGTGAAGATCGTCTTCGTCGGGGCAGGCGGCGTCGGCGGCTATTTCGGCGCGCGGCTCGCCGCGGCGGGCGCCGACGTGGCGCTGGTCGCGCGCGGGCCGCATCTGGCCGCGATCCGCGCGAACGGCATCCGGATCGAATCCCCGCTCGGCAATCTCGTCCAGCCGATCCGCGCGGAATCCGATCCTGCCGCGATCGGACCGGTCGACATCGTGTTCCTCGCCGTGAAGCTGTGGGACGTCGAGGCGACGACGCGCCAGATCGCGCCGCTCGTCGGACCGGGCACCTGCGTCGTCTCGCTGCAGAACGGCGTGGAAGCGCCCGACATGCTGCGCGCCGCTTTCGGACCCGAACGCGTGCTGGGCGGCGTGGCGCATATCGCCACGACGATCGCCGAACCCGGCACGATCCGCCATTCCGGCCAGATGGCGCGCATCACGGCGGGCGCTTTCGGCCGGCCGGACCATCCGCGCGTGGCCGAGTTCGCCGCCATCGCCAAGCGCGCCGGCATCGACGCGCACGCGAGCCCCGACATCGCCAGGGCGATCTGGGAGAAGTTCGTCTTCCTTACGGCACTTTCGGCGATCACCGCCGCGACGCGCCTGCCCAAGGGCGCGCTGTGGCGTTCGGAGACCACGCGCGCTACCGTGCGCCGACTCATCGAGGAATCGGTCGCGCTCGCGCGGGCCGAGGGCGTGGCACTCCCCGCCGACCAGGTCGACAAGACCTATTCGTTCTTCGAGGCGATCCCGGACGGCATGAAGGCCTCGATGCTCCACGATCTGGAGCGCGGCGCGAAACTGGAACTTCCGTGGCTGTCGGGTGCGGTCGTGCGCCTGTCCGCCCGGCACGGCCTTTCGGCCCCGACCCATGCGGCGATCGTGGGGGTGCTCGCACCCTACGCCGAAGGGCGCCCGAATGTTCATCCGTGAAATCGACGCGCTGCTGAAGAAGCACGACCCGAAATGGCGGGTCGGAATTTTCGTCATCTTCCTGATCGCGTGCGTGCAGTCGGTTGCCGTCGTCGTGCGCCCGCTGCCGATCAACGCGCTGATCGAGGGGCCGAAGCCCGATACGTGGTGGGGCGGGATCGAGGCGGCCCTGCTGCGCGATTTCGACCGCATCTGGCTTTATGTCGGCCTGATCTTCGCGATCGAATTCGTCGTCCTCGCCTTCTTCCTGCTGTCCGAGTACCGCACCTCGGCGCTGTCCGAACGGATCATCCGGTCGATCCGCGGGTCCATCGCGCTCAACCTGCTGCGGGGGCCCTATGCGCGGCTCTCGAAGATGGGGGCGGGCGGGGTGCTTGCTGCGGCGTCCGGAGATCTCGAAGCCGTGCAGCGCCTGCTGCGCGAAGCGCTCGTCCATGCCGGCGTGGCGGTGCTGCAGCTCGTCCTGATGCTGTGCGTGATTTTCTTCGTCGAGAAGTGGCTGTTCTACATCCTGCTCGCCGAAATCGGCGTGCTCGTCTGCGCGATCGCCTACTACGCGCAATGGCGCAAGAAGAAGTACATCGAGAAGATGGCCCTCGATCAGGGGTATCTCGGCTATCTCGCCTCGCTCTACCAGAAGAATCTCGACCTGCGCTTCACCGGCCTCGGGGCCGCGTTCATCGTCCGGCTGCTGGCGGGCGCCCGCAAGCTTGCGTCGATGAACCGGATGCTCTGGCGCCGGCACGGCGCCTATCACGGCCTGGTCGAATTCGTGATCGGCATGTCGTCGGCCGTCTGCCTCGTGCTGCTGTTCGTCACGACCGACGGCACGCCGCAGATCGGGAAGTTCCTGATCTTCGCCTATTACACGATGCTGATCTTCCCGAACCTCAGCCGCATCGGCGAGGCGTGGCCGATGATCAACGACGCGCGGCTGGCGCTGAAGCGCATCTCGGCCTCGACCGAGGGGCTCGACGGCGTGCTGGCCGAGAAGGGTGCACGCCCGCCCGCCGCCTTCGGCGAGATCCGCTTCGAGAACGTCACGCTCGTGTCCGACCGGGGCGAGACGCTGTTGCATCCGTTCTCGCTGTCGATCCGGCCGGGCGAGAAGATCGGCCTGTTCGGCGATTCCGGTTCCGGCAAGACGACGCTGATCTTCATGCTGCTGGGCATGCATCGGCCGTCGTCGGGGCGCATCACGCTCGACGGGCGCGACGTGACCAGCCTCAGCCTTGCCGACCGCAAGCGGCTGTTCTTCTTCGCGCGCGCTGCCACCGCCTTCGTGCACGGCACGGTCGCCGACAACGTCGCGATCCACCGCACGCTTGCCGACGACCTCTGGGCGCGCACGCTCGAACGCGTCAAGATGGACAGGCGCGTGGAAGCCGAGCCCGAAGGGCTGAAGGCGCCGGTGGGCGACAAGGGCGAGCCCTTCTCGGGCGGCGAGCAGCAGCGTCTCGCCTTCGCGCGCGCGTTGCTGACCGACGCGCCCTGCCTGATCCTCGACGAGACGCTTGCCTCGCTCGACGAGGAAACCGAAATGTTCATGCTCGGCCGCCTGATCGAGGATTTCCCGGACAAGACGCTGATCTGCGTGTCGCACCGCAAGCAGGTCGGCACGCTGTTCGGCAAGCGGATCATGGTCAGGCGCGGCGGGCACGTGAGCGTCACAGAAGGATCGATCGGAGAAAACGCATGAGCGACAAGTTCGACGCGGCAGCCAACGCCGCCGCCGTGATGACCGCGCGCCGCGAAGTGCGCACGATGGCGAAGTGGCCGACGGCGGCACCCGCCACCTACCAGGACGCCGAAGCGGTTCACGCGGCCATTGCACGTATCTCCGGCCACACGGTCACGGGCTGGAAGGTCGGCAATGTCGACGCGACCCAGCAGGCGAAGTCGGGCATTCCGGTCGTCACCAACGCGCCGCTCTATACGCCCTGGACGATGGCCTCGCCCGCCCGCTTCCCGCGCGCCTCGCTGATCGCGCCGAAGTTCGAGTGCGAGTTCGCCTTCGCGCTGGGCCGCGACCTGCCGGCGCGAAAAGCCCCCTATTCGCGCGAGGAGGTCGCCGACGCCGTCGCGGCGTTCCACCCGGCGATCGAGATCGTCGACGGGCGCCAGCCCGGCGCCACGCCGGCCGAAGCGCTCGCCGATTCGATGGCGAGCGGCGGTTTCGTCTACGGCCCGGCCGTGCGCGACTGGCGCAAGTACGAGTTCGGCAAGCATCCGATGACGCTGTCGTTCGATGGGCGCGTCGTCGTCGAAGGGTCGGGGTCCGTGATCCTCGGCGATCCCTTCCAGGCCGTCGTGCTGTTCGCCAACCGCCCGCCCGCCTGGACGACGCTCAAGGCCGGCGACATCATCACGACCGGTTCGTGCATCGTGCCGCATCTGGCGGACAAGCCCGGCGCCTACTTGGCCGATTTCGGGGCACTCGGGACGGTTTCGATCACGATGACCTGACGGGCTTGCATTTTCCGGCGATTGCCCCAGATTCCGGGGGAAGAGCGAAGGAGATCAAGGCCATGGCATCGAAGAAGAGCAGCGCCCCGAAGATCGATATCGGGATCGACGCGTCCACGCGCGCGAAGATCGTCAAGGGCCTGTCGGCCCTGCTCGCCGACAGCTACACGCTCTATCTGATGACCCACAATTTCCATTGGAACGTCACGGGACCGCAGTTCAACAGCCTGCACCTGATGTTCATGGGCCAGTATACCGAGCAGTGGAACGCGCTCGACCTGATCGCCGAGCGCATCCGGGCGCTGGGCCATCCGGCACCGGGCACCTACGGCGAATTCGCCAAGCTCGCCTCGATCCGCGAGGTGGCGGGCGTGCCGAAGGCCGACGACATGGTCCGCCACCTCGTCGCCGCCCAGGAAGCGACGGCCCGCACCGCGCGCAAGCTGCTGCCCGTCGTCGCCAAGGCCGACGACCAGCCGACGATGGACCTGCTGACCCAGCGCCTCGACGTCCACGAGAAGACGGCGTGGATGCTGCGCAGCGTGCTGGAGAGCTGAGGGGCGAAGCCGTACTTAGGGGCGCTGCGCCCATTTGGGGCGACGGATGTCGCCCCAGGCGGAATCCGGAACGGCTTCGACGGGCAGCGAGCCATTCGCGCGGCCGGCAATATCGACGAAAAGCTCGAATGCGCGATTCGGGCTTTGCCAATACCAGTCGATCACGCGCGGAGAAACACGGCCGTCGCCAAGCATTAGCCCTGCGGAGCTGACGCGGAATCGGCCTGCAAGAAAGTCCTCGGCCGACTTCCAGTGAACGGGAACCGCCCGGACGCATAGCTTCTCGGCAAGCCGGATCGCTTTCGATTCGATCCTCCTTTCTTCGGAGATCTCGCGTCTGTACGAGGTCCACATGTGACTTTCGAACCACCCCTCGACCGGAGAATCGCGCAACTGGCCGCGCCAGTCCTCCTTCGGATTGTGGTCGATCCTGCGCACGAACATGCGCAAGCGCGGCGACAGATAGTGCGCCCATGTCCAGCAGCGCTGACCTTTCGGAGTATCGAGCGAAACACGGATCAACTCCGGCTTCCATCCGGGGTAGGGAAAGAAGGCGCACATAGGTTGCGTTATGCCGGGATCGTCAAGCCGGTCGAAAATGCGAATTTCCGGCTTTGGCTCGAGCCAATCCAAATGTCCAAATTCCTCGTAGAACAGGATGTTCGGGAATGCCTGTCGCAGGCTTTCGCCGTAGGCCCCCCAGTCGGCTCGGGTCCAGCAGTATTGGCGATGCCGCCCCGCATTCGGCGCGATCGCAGGTTTCTCGCCTTCGCGCATGAGATGGGAGATATCCATCAGCATTTCCTCTATCGCGGGCCGCCGAATTTCTGTTCGTACTCTTTCTCCATCTCGGTCATCGCTTCGTCGCAAATCTTGTAGGCCTCGTTGTAATACTCGTCCTTGTCGTCGCCATCCTTGAACTTCCGAATCGAGCGGATCACCTTCTCGCCGAGCTTTCTGGCAATGTCCTTGATCGGAGTCACTTCACGGGTGATCAGGCTGCCGTCGGCGCGTGTCGTGGCGGAGTTGATGTGAGTCTCGACGACAAGATTTCCGTCCTTCTCGATGCCGTAGGCGATATCTGAGCGACGGAACGGCGAATCGCTGACTTCGCCAGTCTTGATCGTTTTTTCCTCCAAATACTGCTTCCCATCTCCGTCCTTTGATGCGCCGCCGATGTGCTTGATCAGGCCGGCAAGTGGCGACACGCCCGCACGCGCCTTGCAGGCTTTTGCAATCTCGTTGTTTCCCGTGATCGTGGCGTCCGTCCCACGATTGTCGACGCGTCCGTCCTCGTAGACGATTTGTGGAAATACAGAATCGACCGCCTTCCCAAACGCGCCGTCGAAAATTTTCTGCTGTTCCTCGGTTGCAGGCGGGATGTTCGGCAGTACGATCGGCTTTGCGGGTTCCAGCGTCGGATTCCCCGTATGGATCGGGACGTCGAGGAGCGCCGGCGGGGGCGGCTGAGCCGGCTTGTTCTCGTTGTCAGCCGGCGTCCGACCGGGAAGCTTTCCCAGAGTCTTTGCCGTTTCGTCGATCGCGTAGGCGCCTGCGATGCCTGTCCCGAGGCCGAGTACGGCCGAACCCAACTGCCAGAGCGGTATCGCGGCGGGGCCGAGCGCGACCTTCGTCCCCGGCGGCTGCCCTTCCGGCCGCTTGATTTCGAGTGCGTCGAGCTGTTCCTGCGACATCGGCCCGACGACCGAACTCGCGAACCTTCCGCCCAATCCGGGCGACGCTTCGTCGAGCTTCTTCGTGAGGTCGTCGATCTCGGCGACGGCGTGCTTGCCGCCCAGCTTGATCGCGTCGCGCATCAGCTGCGCGTAGCCGTCGATGTTGCCGGTACGCAGCATCGCCTGCGCGAGGCGCGCGTTCGACGCATCGGCTTCGTGGTCGATTTCGGGCAGGCCGGGAACCTGCGACAGGTCGACGGACAGCTTTCGCCAGACGATCGAACCGTCGTTGTCGTCGCCGACCGCGTTCTGGTGCGCGTCGATCTCGTCGACCGTCGGCGGCTCGTAGCCGTCGAACAGGCCGGCGAAGGAATCGCGCATGTGGCTGATCGTCGGGCCGCCGGGACGCAATGCGCCATCGACATCGAGGCCGTTGCGCTTCTGGTAGGCGCGAATGCCCGCGTCGAGCGCGCCGCCCCAGTAGCCGGTCGGGCCCTGGAAGTGCTCCATCGGGAAATCGCCGCTGTTGGCGAGGATCGCCTCGATCTTCGCGACGTCGGCCCGCCCGCTCGGGTGCGACGGGCCGACCCAGTCGTCGAGATCGAACCAGCCGCTGCTGCCGCCGAACATCGACGAACGGCGGCGCGGATACGGGTTCAGAAGATTTTCAGGCGGCTGCAGCATCGTTCTCTCCACATCCCAAGGTGGAGAGAACAGTTATGAAACAATCATAAACCTGTCAAGGCATACAATCTTATCATAGGAAATTCAGCGTATCCAGGCGATCCGCAGGATGTTCGTGGCGCCGGGCGTGCCGAACGGCACGCCGGCGGTGATCGCGATGGTCTCGCCGGGATCGGCGAAGCCCTCGGCCTTCGCCACTTCGCACGCCTTGTCGACCATCTTGGTAAACGAGGCGAACTCTTCCGACACCAGCGTGTGCGTGCCCCAGCACAGCACGAGCCGGCGCGCGGTGCGCCGGTTCTGCGTCAGGCACAGGATGGGCGCCTCCGGCCGCTCGCGCGCGGCGCGCAGCGTCGTCGAGCCCGACGTGGTGAAGGTGACGATGGCCGCCGCCTTGATCGTGCGCGCGACCTGTGCCGCGGCGGCCGTGATCGCGTCCGACGCGGTCGGTTCGGGGGCGGCATGGTCGGCGTCCATGATCGGGCGGTAGAGCGGGTCGCTTTCCACGCGGCTGATGATGCGCTCCATGATCGTCACGGCTTCGGTCGGGAAGCTGCCCGAGGCCGTCTCGGCCGACAGCATCACCGCGTCCGCCCCGTCGTAGACGGCGGTGGCGACGTCCGAGGCTTCCGCGCGCGTCGGCGTGGGCGAATGGATCATCGATTCGAGCATCTGCGTGGCCACGATGACCGGCCGTCCGAGCGTGCGGCACGTGCGCACGATGCGCTTCTGCATGGCCGGCACGTCCTCGGGCATCATCTCGACGCCGAGATCGCCGCGCGCCACCATCACGGCGTCGGAAAGCTCGACGATCTCGTCCAGCCGGTCGATCGCGGACGGTTTCTCGAGCTTGGCGCACACGCCCGCACGGCCCTGGACGAGCTTCTTGGCTTCCGCGATGTCGTCGGGGCGCTGGACGAACGAAAGCGCCACCCAGTCCACGCCGAGTTCCAGCGCGAAGGCGAGGTCGCGACGGTCCTTCTCGGTCAATGCCGAAATCGGCAGCACCGTGCCCGGCACGTTGACGCCCTTGCGGTCAGAGATGGCGCCGCCGACGAGCACTTTGCAGAGCGCATGCGTGGGCGAGGTCTCGATCGTCTGCAGGCGCAGCTTGCCGTCGTCGATCAGCAGGTGCTGGTCGGGCTGGAGGGCCGCGAAGATCTCGGGGTGGAGCAGGGGTGCACGCGTCTCGTCGCCCGGCGTCTTGTCCATGTCGAGGCGGAACGTGGCGCCGACCTTCAGCATCGCGGAGCCGTCCTTGAAGGTCCCGACGCGAAGCTTCGGTCCCTGCAGGTCCGCGAGCACGGCGATCGGCCGGCCGGTCTTCTCTTCGAGGGCGCGCAGCGTGTCATAGCGCTTGCGGTGGTCCTCGTGGACGCCGTGGCTGAAATTGAGACGGAAGACGTCGACGCCCGCCTGGAAGATCCGCTCGATGACCGCCGGGTCGCTGGTGGCCGGCCCGAGCGTGGCGACGATTTTGGTGGCACAGATGCGGCGCAAGGGGGCGGTCTCCCGGGTTCTTCTCGTTCGTTCAGACGACGACTATAGCCCGAAAATCGTTGACGTTGGTATGCGTCGGCCCGGTGACGACCAGATCGCCGAGGGCCGAGAAGAAGCCGTAGCCGTCGTTGTCGGCAAGGCGTTCCTTCGCGTCGATCCCGGCCTTGCGCGCGCGCACCGGCGTGTCGGGTGTCACGACAGCACCGGCATTGTCCTCGGTCCCGTCGATCCCGTCGGTGTCGCCGGCGATGGCCCACACGCCGTCCATCCCGTCGAGCTCCACCGCAAGGGCAAGCGCGAATTCCGCGTTGCGCCCGCCGCGGCCCTTGCCGCGCACCGTGACGGTCGTCTCGCCGCCCGACAGCAGCACGCAGGGTGCCGCCACGGGCCCGCGACCCGCACGGATATCGCGCACAAGACGCGCATGTGCGGCCGCCACGTCGCGGCTTTCGCCTTCCAGATCGGGGCCCAGCGAGTGCACGGCGAACCCGGCCTTGCGGGCGGCCGCGGCGGCGGCGTCGAGCGACTGGATCGGGGCCGCGATCAGCCGGTAATCGGCGTTCGGCAGCGCCTTGGCGGTTTCGGCCGCCGGATCGGCGAGGCGGGCGGCGATGGCGGGCGAGGGCACGATCCCGTACTTGGCGAAGACGGCGCGCGCGTCGGCCAGCGTCGTGGGGTCGGGTACGGTGGGGCCCGAGCCGATCGTCGACGGATCGTCGCCGGGCACGTCGGAGATCGCCAGCGTCAGCACGCGGGCAGGGGACGCAGCCTGCGCCAATCGCCCGCCGGAGATCGTCGACAGGTGCTTTCGCACCGCGTTCATCTCGACGATGTTCGCACCGGACTTGAGCAGGGCACTCGTCAGCGTCCGGAACTCGTCGAGGGCGATGGGCGGGGCGGGCAGACTCAGCACCGCCGAACCGCCGCCCGACATCAGGGCCACGACGAGATCGTCGGCGCCGAGGCCGCGCACGCATTCGAGCATGCGGCCTGCGGCCGCCATGCCGGCGGCGTCGGGAACCGGATGTGCCGCTTCGACGATCTCGATATGCCGGCACGGTACGCCGTGGCCATAGCGCGTGACGACAAGGCCCTCGACCGGGCCGGACCAGGCATCCTCGAACGCTTTCGCCATCGCGGCGGATGCCTTGCCCGCACCCACGACGACCAGACGGCCGCGCGGGGCGGTCGGCAGGAAGTCGCAGATCCGCAGGGCGGGCTGGGCGGCGGCGACGGCCGCCTCGAACAGCGAGAGAAGAAACGCGCGGTGATCCATGTCCGCTGCGAGCCTAGCAGGGCGCTCGCACGGCGCGCTATAGTGCCGGAACGCGCGTATGCAAGAGCCGGATTCCCTTCTCGCCCCCGACGAGCCGCCGCCGGTCCTCACGATCCCGGCCGCCGGCGACACGCGCCTTGTCGTGATCTGCGACCACGCGAGCCGTGCGGTACCGCGCGCGCTCGGCGATCTCGGCGTGCCGCGCGCCGAATGGGACCGCCACATCGCATGGGATATCGGCGCGTACGAAGTGTCGAAGCGGCTTGCCGCACGCTTCGGCTGCGCGGTGGTGGCAAGCGCCTATTCGCGTCTCGTGATCGACTGCAACCGGCGTCTCGACGATCCGGGCCTTTGCCCCGAGGTTTCCGACGGCACGCCCGTGCCCGGGAATTTCGCGTTGACGCCCGCACGACGCGCCGCGCGCGCGGCGGCATTGCATGCGCCCTACCATGCGGCCGTGCACGAGACGCTGGCCGGCATGATGCGCCGGGGCGTCGTCCCGGTCGTCGTGGCGATGCATTCCTGCACGCCGGTTTTCAAGGGCTTCGAGCGGCCGTGGCACGTGGGCGTGCTGTGGAAATCCGATCCGCGCCTGCCCGTGCCGCTGATGGCGCGGCTGGCCGCGCAGGACGGCGTGACGGTCGGCGACAACCAGCCCTACGACGCGCGCGACGGGCACGGCTACACGATGCGCGCGCACTGCGAGCTTTC
>JAEUKY010000257.1 GCA_016794005.1 Rhodospirillales bacterium | reverse complement strand
ATGAAGGCCAGCGACCTGCTGCTGATCGACGCGAAGGGCACGGTGCTGGAAGGCGACTGGCCGATCGAGAGCACGGCCCTGCACATCCACACGCGCATCCATCTGCGCCACCCGCAGGCGACCGCCGTGTTCCACACCCACATGCCCTACGCGACGGCGCTGTGCGCGATCGAAGGCGGGCGGCTGGAGCCGTGCATCCAGTCGGCGCTGCGCTTCTACGACCGCGTGGCCTACGACGACGACTATAACGGTTTCGCGCACGGGCCCGAGGAGGGCGACCGCATGGCCGCCAAGATGGACGGCAAGGCGGTGCTGTTCCTGTCGAACCACGGCGTCATCGTCACGGCCCCGACCGTCGCGCAGGCGTTCGACGATCTCTACTACCTCGAGCGCGCGGCGACGATCCAGGTGCTCGCGATGTCGACCGGCAAGCCGCTCAAGATCGTGCCCGGCCAGATCGCCGCGCGCACCGCGCGCGAGAAGGCCAGCGGCCGCAGGCCCTACGACGAATCGCACTTCGCTTCGATCCTGCGCATGCTGGATCGCGAGGAGCCGGAGTACGCGGAGTAGGGGGCTGCGGCACCTTTTCGTTGCAAAAATAATTTCCTATGATAGGATGATGTGTGATCCATGGTGGATCGCACACGCCCGGAAGAATTCCGGCCGTGCAACCGGAAGGGCGATCTGCATGTTGCGTAACATATCAATTAAATCAACTGATTAAGCTGCAACCGTTGCACGGCGGTTGCATCGCGTTTCACCGCGCTCGTGGCAGCCATACGGAATCTGCAATCGACAAAATGAATGAACGTTCATTTTATACGCGCCATGCCCCGCCTCGCCCCCCAGTCCCGCGACGACCGCCGCGCGCGCATCCTCGATGCCGCGAAGAGCTGCTTCATCCGCTTCGGATTCCACAGCGCGTCGATGCAGCAGATCTGTGCTGCCGCCGGGATGAGTGCCGGCAACCTCTACCGCTACTTCCCCTCGAAGGACGCGATCATCGAAGGCCTGTGCGAGCGCGACATGAACGAGGCCGCCGACGGCTTCGCCGCCGTGCGCTCGGGCCCCGACGTTCTCGCCGGCCTCGAAGGGATGCTGCTCGAATATCTGTGGAAGCGCCCGCGCGAGCATCTGTGCATGTGGACCGAGATTTCGGCCGAGGCCACGCGCAGCGACGCGGTCAACCGCAACTCGCGGCGCGTCTACGCCTTCATCGAGAAGAGCCTCGCCGAAGTGCTGGCGCAGGGCATCGCGAACGGCACCGTGCGCAAGGGCGTCGACATGCCGAGCCTCGCCGGCCTGATGAACGCCGTGTTCGAAGGCATGATGGTGCGCCGCGCGGTCGCACCCGATTTCGATCCGCGCCCCGCCATCCGCCTGTTCATGGCGCAGCTGCGCGCGGCCCTCGCGCCATCCGTTTCCACCCCGAAGAAAGCAAGAGGAGCGCGCAAGTGAAGCGCCGGATTCCGATTCTCGCTGCGGCCATGATCGCCTTCGCCGCACCCGTCCACGCCCAGATGGCCCGCGCCGAAGCCGCGCGCGGCAATCCGCCGCCGGCCGTTTCGGTCGTGGTCAGTGCGGCGCGCGAACTGGTCGACACGGTGCTCGTCACCGGCACGCTGGTGCCGCGCGAGGAAGTGCTCGTCCTCGCCGAGAACGACGGCGTGCGCATCGCCGAAGTGCTGGTCGACGAGGGCGACAGCGTCCGCCAGGGCCAGGTGCTGGCCCGGCTGTCGCGCGACCTCTTGGATACGCAGGTCGCCCAGAACGCCGCCCAGCTCGCGCGCGCGGATGCCGCCATCGCGCAGGCGCGCGCCTCGATCGTGCAGGCCGATGCCGCCAACGTCGAAGCCCAGCAGGCGCTGGAACGCGTGCGCGCATTGCGCAATTCCGGCAACGCGACCGAAGCCGCCCTCGAGCAGCGGATCGCCACCGCGCGCACCTCGCAGAGCCGGCTCGCCGCCTCGCGCGACGGGCTTGCCGTCGCCATCGCCGAGAAGGCGCAGATCGACGCCCAGCGCCGCGAACTGCAGGTGCGCCTCGAACGCACCGAGGTGAAGGCCCCGCGCGCGGGCACCGTCTCGCGCCGCACCGCGCGCATCGGCCAGGTGACGGGGGCGGGCGGCGAGGCGCTGTTCCGCATCGTCGCCGACGCCGAGATCGAGCTGGAGGCCGAGCTTCTGGAAACGCGCATCGCCAACCTCGCGGCCGGCCAGCCCGCGCGCATCTCGATCAGCGGCCGGCCGGAGATCGCCGGTGCCGTGCGCCTCGTCCCCGCCGAGATCGACCGCACGACGCGGCTCGGCAAGGTGCGCGTGGCGCTGCCGCGCGACGCCGGCCTGCGCATCGGCGCCTTCGCGCGCGGCTCGATCGAGGTGGCGCGCCGCACGGTCCTCGCCGTTCCGGTGGGTGCGGTCGTCTACGCGACCGAAGGGGCCGCCGTGCAGATCGTCGACGGCACGAAGATCGTCGTGAAGCCGGTCAAGATCGGTCTCGTCGCCGACGGCTATGTCGAGATCCGCGAGGGGCTGACGCCCGACCTGCTGGTCGTCGCGCGCGCCGCCGGGTTCCTGCGCGACGGCGACCAGGTGCGCCCGCTGCTCGCCGACAAGGCGCGCTGACCATGGCCTTCCCCGTTTCCGCCTGGGCGATCCGCAAGCCCCTGCCGTCGATCGTCCTGTTCCTCGTGCTGACGATCCTGGGCCTGTTCGGCTTCGCCAACCTGCCGATCACGCGCTTTCCGAACATCGACGCGCCCTTCGTGTCGGTGACGGTCACCCAGTCGGGTGCGGCACCGTCCGAACTGGAGACGCAGGTCACCAAGAAGGTCGAGGACGCCGTCGCGGGCATTGCCGGCGTCAAGCACATCGTGTCGACCGTGACCGAAGGCAATTCCGTCACGACCGTCGAGTTCCGTCTGGAAACGCAGGTCGACCGCGCGCTCAACGACGTCAAGGACGCGCTGGCCCGCATCCGCCAGGACCTGCCGCGCACGATCGACGAGCCCATCGTCCAGCGCATCGACATCGCGGGCCTGCCCATCGTCACCTATGCCGCGCGCGCCCCGCAGATGTCGGTCGAGGAGCTTTCGTGGTTCGTCGACGACACGGTCGCGCGCGACCTGCAGGGGATCCGCGGCGTGTCGAAGATCGAGCGCGTGGGCGGCGTCGATCGCGAGATCCGCGTCACGCTGGACCCCGACCGGCTCGCCGCCTTCGGCGTGACGGCCGCCGACGTCAACCGCCAGCTGCGCGCCACGCACGTGGACCTCGCCGGCGGGCGCGGCGAGGTGGGCGAACGCGAGCAGTCGATCCGCACGCTCGCCGGCACGCACACGCTGGAAAGTCTCGCCGACACCGCCATCGCCCTGCCGGGCGGGCGCAAGGTGCGGCTGGCGGAACTGGGCGAGGTCGCCGACGGCCATGCCGAGATGCGCAGCTTCGCGCGCATCGACGGCGAACCGGTCGTCGCCTTCGCGATCAGCCGCTCGAAGGGGGCGAGCGACGCCACGCTCGCCGTCGCCATCGACGAGCGCATCGCGCGCCTGCAGGCCCGCTTCCCCGACGTGCGCCTCGCGCGGATCGACAGCTACGTCACCTACACGCTGGGCAACTACCACTCGGCGATGGAAACGCTGTTCGAGGGGGCGGCACTGGCCGTCGCCGTCGTGCTGCTGTTCCTGCGCAACTGGCGCGCCACGCTCATCACCGCGCTGACGCTGCCGCTCGCCATCATCCCCACCTTCTGGGCGATGGACCTGATGGGCTTCTCGCTCAACCTCGTGTCGCTGCTGGCGATCACGCTGGTGACGGGCATCCTCGTCGACGACGCGATCGTCGAGATCGAGAACATCGCGCGCCACATGCAGATGGGCAAGTCGCCCTGGCGCGCCGCGCTGGAGGCGGCCGACGAGATCGGCCTCGCGGTCGTCGCCATCACGCTCACCATCGTCGCGGTGTTCGCGCCCGTCAGCTTCATGGGCGGGATCGCGGGCCAGTATTTCAAGCAGTTCGGCCTGGTCGTCGCGGCGGCCGTGCTGTTCTCGCTGCTGGTCGCGCGCCTCATCACGCCGATGCTCGCGGCCTATTTCCTGCGGCCCGTCCCGCACGAGCCGGAGGTCGACGGCCGCGTCATGCGCGTCTATCTGCGCCTCGTGCAGTGGTCGACGCGCCACCGCTTCAAGACCGTCCTGATCGGGCTGGCGCTGTTCGCGGGCTCGCTCTGGTCGACCTCGCTGCTGCCCTCGGGCTTCCTGCCCGGCGAGGACGTGGCGCGCACGCTTCTGGTCGTCGAGCTGCCGCCGGGCGCGCGCCTTGCCGACACCGACGCGGTCACGCGCGGCATCGTCGACCGGCTGCACAACCGGCCGGAGGTGAAGAGCGTGTTCGTCGACGGCGGGCGCACGCCCAACGGCGGGCGCGAGGTGCGCCGCGCCACGCTGACGATCCAGTTCGTCCACAAGACCCAGCGCGCGAAGAAGCAGAAGGAACTCGAGGCCGAGATCCTGCGCGAGCTCGCCGACGTTCCCGACATCCGCTTCTGGCGCCTCAACGAGAACGGCCAGCGCGGCGTGACGCTGCTCGTCACCGGCGACGATCCGGCCGTGACGGCCGAGATCTCGACGCGCCTGGCGAGCGAGATGCGCACGCTGCCGACCGTGCAGGGCGTCGTCTCGACCGCCGCACTCGACCGTGCGGAAATCCGCATCCGGCCGCGCGTCGATCTCGCGGCGGACCTGGGCGTGTCGACCGACACGATCGCCGAGACGCTGCGCGTGGCCACCATCGGCGACATCGGCGCCAATCTCGCCAAGTTCGACGTGGGCACGCGCCAGATCCCGATCCGCGTGCAGCTCGACGCGCGCGCGCGCGCCGAGGCGCAGACGCTGGAAGCGCTCAAGGTGCCGACCGCGCGCGGCGGCCCCGTACCCTTGGCCACCGTCGCCGAAATCAGCTTCGGCCAGGGCCCGACCGCCATCGAGCGCTACGACCGCGTGCGGCGCATCGCGGTGGAGGCCGACATGCTGGGCACCGACGCGCTGGGCGAGGTCCTCGCCGAGACGATGAAGCTGCCGGTCGCGCGCGCGCTGCCACCGGGCGTCGAGATCCGCACGTCGGGCGACGCCGAGGTGATGGCCGAGGTCTTCCAGAGCTTCGCGACCGCGATGGGGGCGGGGCTGCTGATGGTGTTCGGCGTGCTCGTGCTGCTGTTCGGCTCGTTCCTGCAGCCGGTCACGATCCTGTTCTCGCTGCCGCTGTCGTTCGGCGGCGTGGTGCTGGCCCTGCTGGTCACGCAGCGTCCGATCTCGATGCCGGTCGTCATCGGCCTGCTGATGCTGATGGGCATCGTGACGAAGAACGCGATCATGCTCGTCGATTTCGCGATCGAGGAGATCGAGCGCGGCGTCGACCGGCTGACCGCCATCGTCGACGCGGGCCGCAAGCGCGCGCGGCCCATCGTGATGACCACCATCGCGATGGCGGCGGGCATGCTGCCCTCGGCCTACGGCGTGGGCGACGGCGGCGAGTTCCGCTCGCCGATGGCCATCGCCGTCATCGGCGGCCTGATCGTGTCGACCGGCCTGTCGCTCGTCTTTGTGCCCGCCTTCTTCCTCGTCATGGACGACGTCAGCCGGCTGGGTGCCCGCCTGTTCACGCGCTATGTCGGCGCCACCGGCGAGCCGGAAGAAGGGCAGTCCGCGCGGAATCCGGTACCATAAAGTTCGTAGTGGAAATCTTAACCGGAACGGGCGCACCATTCGGCGTCCGGATTCCGATCGAAGATTCGAACGAATGGCCTGTCGATACCGCAGCACCCTCGCGGCCGCCGCCGTCCTTGCCGGCGTGCTCGGTGCATGGACGCCGACCTGCGCGCAACCCGCCGATCCGCGGATGGCCGCCGACGTCGACGCGGCCTTCGCGCGGATGCTGGCCGATCCGGGCAATCCCGAACTTACCTTCGCCTATGCCACGGCCGCGGCGCGCGCCGGCAATCTCGAAGGCGCCATCGCGTCGCTCGAGCGCATGCTGCTGGCCGATTCGGGCCTCGCGCGGGTGCGCTTCGAACTCGGGATCCTCTATTACAGGATCGAATCCTACGAGGCCGCACGCGGCTATTTCCGTACCGCGCGCGAAGGCGGGGGCCTGCCCGCCGATCTCGACGCGCGCGCCGTCGAGTTCCTCGCCGAGATCGACCGGCGCCAGTCGCCGCACCGCTTCTCCGGGTCGGTGACGATCGGGGCGCGCTATCAGTCCAACGCGAATTCGAACAACAACTCGGCCTTCGTGCGCATCCCCGCGATCGGCGGGCTGAACGTCACGGATTCGGGTTCGAACCGCAAGCGCGACTGGAACGCGCTGGCTGCCGTCTCGCTCCTCCACAACTACGAATGGGAGCAGGGTTCCGGCGACTCGCTGGAGACGGCGCTGACGCTCTACGGCGTGCGCCAGGCGAGCGTGAAAACCGTGAATACGACCCTGGCCGAGATTTCGACCGGGCCGCGTCTGGCACTGCCGGCCGGCCCGTTCGATTCCGCGAGCATGCGGCCCTATCTGCTGGCCGGCTTCGTCACGCTGGACGACAACCGCTACTACCACACCGGCGGCGGAGGGCTTCAGTTGCAGACCGCGTTCGCGCGCGCCTTCGAATGGACGCTCGGCTACGAGACGCGGAACACCAACTTCCGCACCGATTCCACGCGCTCGACGGCTCGCGACGAGCAGGGGCAGGGACATGCGGTCTCGACGTCGCTGACGTGGAATGTCACGGCCGACGACAGCGTCACCGCCGGCCTCGCGCTCGGCCGGACCTTCGCGCGCAGCGGATACAAGTCGTCGGCGCAGGTGGAAACGAGTTTTTCCTACGCGCGCCGGATCGAGGCCCCCTTCGGGCTGGGCGCCGGCCCCTGGGCACTCGGTACCGGCGTGGCGCGCGAGATCGTCAGCTATGTCGGCGGCGATCCGAATGTCGACCGGCGCTCGCGGCGCAACGACCGCGAATGGCGCTTCACCGTGTCGGCGAGCGTTCCGGTAACGACCGACCTGTCGTTCGTGCTGATCGGCCAGCACCAGACGGTCCGGTCCAGCTACGAAGTCAACACCTATCGCAACGAAAGCCTGACCGCGGGGCTGGCATGGGGCTTCTGACACGCATCGCGACCGGCGTCCTTGCCGTCTTGCTCGCGGCCGGCGGCGCGCATGCGCAGACCGCGCCATCGGTCGGTGTCGCCGCCGCGGTCGTGCCCGACGCCCGCTCGCTGCCGCCCGGCGGCGAGGTCCGCACGCTTGCGGTCGGCGCCAATCTGGTCTTCCGCGAGCGGGTGACGACCGGGCCGGCCGGCCAGGTGCAACTCCTGTTCGCCGACCAGTCGGCCGTATCGGTCGGTCCCGGCTCCGACCTGACGATCGACGAATACGTCTACGATCCCGCCGCCGGTGCGGGCCGCATGGCGATGCGGCTGGCGCGCGGTGCGGCACGCTTCGTCGGCGGCAAGATCTCGAAGACCGGCGAGGTCGCGATCGAGACGCCGGCCGGCCAGATCGGCATCCGCGGCGGCATGGCGATGGTCGACGTGGCGCCCGACGGCGCCACGACCCGCGTCGTCCACCTGTTCGGCTATACGACGCTGCGCGCCCTCGACGGGCAGACCCTGACGATGTCGCGCACCGGCACGCTCGTCGATCTCGCGCGCCCGGCACAGGCCGGCGCACCTGCCCCGCGCCTGGTCGCGCGGCCGGCGCAGTCCGGCGAGATGGCGGCGATGAAGGGGCAGTTCGAGCGCCGGGGCGCCGGGACGCCGGCCGGTGCCGCGACGCCCGGCGGACCGCCGGGCCTTCCCGCGGCCGGTGGCGCGCCGATCGGTGGCCAGATCGACGCCGCGTTCGGCCGCTCGGGAATGGCGCAGGTCAATGCGGGCGCCCCGACCCGCCTTGCGACCGTCGCGCCGCAGGGCAGCGTGCAGGGCGGACCTGCGTCCGATGCCGCCGGCGGCCGGCCGCCACAAGCCAAGGGGAAGGCTCCGGTCAAGCTTCCGGCGCTGGGACCGAAGGGCCCGGGGATGGGCCGGCCGATGCGTCCGCCGCCGAAATTCATCAAGCCGCCGCAATGAAGCGACTGGCGGGGCTTGCGGCACCGCTTCTTCTGCTGGCCGGTCTTGCCGGTTTGCGCGTCCTGGACCCGCCGGTCCTGCGCGACGTGCGTGCCCAGATATTCGACGGATACCAGCGTCTGGCGCCGCGTCCCTGGAGCGACGCCGGCGTGCGGATCGTCGATATCGACGAGGAGAGTCTCGCCCGCTTCGGTCAATGGCCGTGGCCGCGCCCGCTTGTCGCTTCGCTGGCCGAGCGGCTTTCCGCCGCGGGTGCGGCGGCGATCGCGTTCGACATGGTGTTCGCCGAACCCGACCGGACGAGCCCGTCGGCCGTCCTGCCTCTGTGGGGGGCCGCCGCCGATCCGGCGCTGGCAGCACTTGCCGCCCGGCTGCCGGATCACGACGCATTGTTCGCACAGGCACTCGGCACGACGCCCTCGGTGCTCGGCTTCGTGCTGTCGGATGCCGCCGTTCCGGCCGCACCGCCTGCGGCCAAGTGGGGAATCGTGTTCGCAGGACCCGACGCGAGCGGCTTCCTGCACGCCCATACCGGTGACGTCCGCAACCTTCCCGCACTCGAAGCCGCGGCACCGGGCCTTGGCAGCATCACGACGGGCTTCGACGCGGCCGGCATCGTGCGCCGCGTGCCGCTGATGGCGCGCCTGAAGCGCGAGGACGGGAGTGCCCATCGCGCGATCTTTCCGTCGCTGGCGGCCGAGGCGCTGCGTGTCGCGCAGGAAGCCTCGACCTACGTGATCCGCGCCGCCGGCGCTTCGGGGCAGGGCGCCTTCGGCGCACAGACGGGGATCGTCGACATCCGCATCGGCGCGTTCGTCGCGCGCACCGATGCCGGCGGGCGCATGCTGCTCTACGACACCGGCCCCGTGCCGCAGCGCGTCGCGCCGGCCTGGCGCGTGCTGGCGGGCGACCTGCCGCCGGACGCATTCGACGGACGCATCGCGTTCATCGGCACGTCGGCGGCCGGCCTCAAGGATATCCGCGCCACGCCGCTCAATCCGGTGGCCGCCGGCGTCGAGGTCCATGCGCAGATCGCCGAGCAGATCGTCGACGGCGTCTTCCTCGATCGGCCGGATTGGGCAGACGGATTCGAGTTCGCCGCACTGGTCGGGGTCGGTGCGGTTCTGGTGTTCGTGCTCGCCACGACAGGTGCGGCGACGGGTGCCGCCGTGCTGGTGCTGGCGCTGGCCGCCGCGTTCGCGGGATCGTGGTACGCGTTCGCGACACACCGGCTGCTCTTCGATCCGGTCTATCCCGCACTTGCCGCCGTGGCGCTCTACATGGCGCAGACGCTGATCGGCTTCCTGCGCAGCGAGGCCGAGCGCCGGCAGGTACGCGGCGCGTTCGGCCGCTATCTGGCCCCCGCCCTCGTCGAGCAGCTCGCGCGCGATCCCGAGAAACTGGCGCTTGGCGGGGAGATGAAGCCGATCACGTTGATGTTCATGGACATCCGCGGCTTCACGCCGATTTCCGAGCAGTTCGACGCGCACGGGCTCACGCGCTTCCTCAACCGTTTCCTCACGCGCATGACGTCGTTCGTGCTCGACAGCGGCGGCACCGTCGACAAATACATGGGCGACGCGATCATGGCCTTCTGGAACGCGCCGATCGACGTGGCCGAGCATCCGAGAAAGGCGCTGTCGGCCGCCCTCGCGATGCTGGCCGGGGCCAAGGCTTTCGATGCCGAATGGCGCGCAGAGCGCGAGAAGGAAGGGCTGGGGCACGTGCCGGTCCGGATCGGCATCGGCCTCAACACGGGGATCTGCTGCGTGGGCAACATGGGTGCCGAGCAGCGGTTCGACTATTCGGCGATCGGCGACGACGTGAACCTGTGCTCGCGCCTGGAAGGGCAGAGCAAGGCCTACGGCCTTTCGCTGCTGATCGCGGAGTCGACTGCGGAGGCATGCGCCGGCGCCTTTGCGCTGCTCGAGATCGACCTGCTTCGGGTCAAGGGCAAGACGCGCCCCGCGCGCATCTTCACGGCCGTGCCCGGCGAGATCGATGCCGCTTTCGCCGACTGGAAGGAAGCGCACGACGCAGCCCTCGCCGCCTATCGCCGGCAGGACTGGGCGGGTGCGCGCGCCGCGATCGCGAAGTCGCGCGGACGGGGCGACGGCATCCTCGACGGCTTCTATGCGATCCTCGTGGCACGCATCGCCGCCTACGAGGCCGCCCCGCCGCCCGCGGACTGGGACGGCGTGCATGTCGCGACCGAGAAGTAGGCCCGCTCAGGCCTGCTTGAACTCGTGGACCATTTCCTTGAGCCGCCGGGGCTCGAGCACGGCAAGTTCGGCCTTCTCGCGAACGACGATCTTCTTGCGCGCGAGCTCGGAGAAAACCCGCGCGACCGTCTCGCGCGTCGTCGACACGCGCGCCGCGATGTCGCCGTGCGCTGGGATCGGGCGGATCACCGTGCGCCCGCCGGCCGCCGGCTTCGCCAGCCGCAGGATCTCGGCATAGACGCGGTTGTGGGCACCCAGCGTCGAGAGCTCGACGATGCGCGATGTCGCGTGGCGCACCATGTGGGCCAGATGTCCGAGCAGGGCGAGCTGGGCGGGGGGGCTGGCGAGGACCGCGTCGAGGAACGCCTGGCGCCCGAGCACGCCGAGTTGCGAGGGTTCGAGCGCCACGACGCTGGCCGAGCGCGGCTCGCCGTCGATCGCCGCAAGTTCGCCCACGCAGGCACCCGCCCCGATCTCGTCGAAGCTGACCTCGCGGCCCGATTCCGAAAAGACGACGATCCGTGCCCGGCCGGCGACGAGGAAATAGACATCGTTGTCGTCGCTATCGCGGTCGATGATCGGCTGGCCGGCGTCGAACCGGCACCAGCGGCATTTCGCCTCGAGCGCCTGGCGCAGGCCGTCGGCCATGGGGGCGAACAGGGCGATGCCTTTCAGTGTCCTGACCGCGGGGGCCGGAACCGCCTTTCTGGCACTGGTCATCGCCGAATCTCCCTGTTGCGGGTCTTGCCCGGCCGGGCGTTGCCGCATCGTGCTCCCTTCCTCTATAGTCGCCCGGGACTTGTTGCAACGCAACAAGGTGCGGCAGCACAACACATCGGGGGCGCGCGGGTTCGGATGGATCAGTACGAGGAACTTCACGGTCTCTATTTCGAGGATCTGAAGGTCGGCCAGACCGCGATTTTCGCCAAGACCGTCACCGAAACCGACATCGTGCTGTTCGCAGGGCTGACCGGCGACAACAACCCCGTGCACATCAACGAGGTGTTCGCCGCCGCCACGCCGTTCTCGGGCCGCATCGCGCACGGCATGCTGACGGCCAGCTTCGTCTCGACGGTCCTCGGCACACGCCTGCCGGGGCCGGGTGCGATCTATCTGAGCCAGACGCTTCGCTTCAAGGCGCCCGTTCGCGCGGGCGACACCGTCGTGGCGCGCGCCACGGTCAAGGAACTGGTGCCGGAGAAG
>JAEUKY010000246.1 GCA_016794005.1 Rhodospirillales bacterium | reverse complement strand
CGCGCCGAACTCGAAGCCCAGCTCGCCGCGTCGAAGGACAGGTTCGTGGCGCTCGCCGTCCCGTTCGTCGAGGCGCGCGCGGCCGCACTCGCCGCCGGCATCGAGGGTGCCGCGAAGGGCGGTGCGGGTGCGCGCGCCGATCTCGCGGTCTACGACGGTGCGATGAAGGCGCTGGCCGGCATCAACCAGTCGGTCGCAATCCTCGGCGAGGCGGTCGCCGCCGGCACGCTGCCGGAGCTGGAGAAGGTGCGCGAGCGCTATCTCGCGGCGATCGACGCGGTCTTCGCCGGCCTGAAGGTGGAGGGGCTGGACGGCACCCCGCTCAAGGACGCCGCCGCCACCGTCGCGGATTTCGGCGAGGGCTACCGCAACATGTTCGAGCTGCGCGAGCAGGAGATCGACATGGACGGGCAGGCGCGCGCCGCACTCGCGCAGAGCGGCGCGGTCTCGTCGCGCTTCGTCGCGCGGGTCGAGGCGATCGCGGCCGATGCGCTGGCCGCCAGCCGTGCGGCGGCCGCGGACGCCGACGGGGCCATCGACGGCGGCATCCGGCTGGTCGCGGCGATCGCGGCGGCGAGCCTCGTCTTCGCCGTCCTCGTCGCGTGGTTCTACGTGGGCAGGCGCGTGCTGTCGCGCCTCGACGCGTTCGCCGGCAGCATGCGCGCCATCGCGGGCGGCGATCTCGCCGCCGCCATCCCGCCTTCCGGCGCCGACGAGATCGGGACGCTGGCGGCGGCGCTCGAAACCTTCCGGTCGGCGGCGATGGCCGCGCGGGATTCCGCCCGCCGCGAGAGCGCCGCGCGCGAAGCGGCCGGCGCCGAGCGGCGCGCGGCGATGGCGAAGCTCGCCGGCGAATTCGAGGCGAGCGTGGGCGGCGTGGCGCGCGACATCGGCGCTTCGTCGGCCGAGCTCGAACGCGCGGCCGGATCGATGTCCGAGACGGCCGAGGATACGCGGCGCCGGACCGCCTCGGCGGCGGATGCCGTGGAGCAGGCGGCCGCGAGCGTGCGCTCCGTCGCGACGGCGACGGCGCAGCTCGCCGGCTCGACCGACGAGATCGCGCGCCGCGTGGGCGAAACCGCGCGCATCGCGGAGGAGGCCGGCGCGCAGGCCGATCGCACCGACGCGTGCGTGCGTGCACTGGAAGAAGCCGCGCAGAAGGTCGGCGACGTGGTCGGGCTCATCAACGCGATCGCCGGGCAGACGAACCTGCTGGCGCTCAACGCCACGATCGAGGCGGCGCGCGCGGGCGACGCCGGCAAGGGCTTCGCCGTCGTGGCGGGCGAGGTGAAGGCGCTGGCGACGCAGACGGCGGGGGCGACGGGCGAGATCACCCGGCAGATCGCCAGCATCCGCGCGGCGACCGGCGACACGGCCGAAGCCATCGACGCCATCGCGCGCACCATCGTCCGGATGCGCGAGATCGCGGCGGCCGTGTCGGCGGCGGTCGGGCAGCAGACGGCCGCCACGCGCGGCATCGGGCGCGACCTGGAAGTCGCGACGGACGGCGCCGGGCGGGTGACCACGATGATCGGCGGCGTCGACGCGGCGGCCGGGCGCGCGGGCGACGCGGCGGCCGGCGTGTCGCAGGTGGCCGCGCGGTTCGCGCGGCTGGGCGAAAGCCTGCGCGGCGAAGCCGAGCGCTTCCTCGAATCGGTGCGGAAGGCCTAGGGAATCCGGCGGCTCAAATGAAGCGGGCCCGCCGTCGCCGGCGGGCCCGAAGGTCTTGTATCGGAAACAAGGAGTGACTTGTTCTGGTTATTCCGTCACGCGACGCCCGCTCAGGCGGCGCGCTTCTCGAGGGCCGTCTCGACCTGTTCCTTGAGACGGCGCATGTCCTTGTCGAGCCTGGCGGCCGGGGTCTTGGCCAGCCACGCGTCGAGGCCGCCGGCATGTTCGACGGTCTTGAGGCCGTTGGTGGAGATGCGCACGCGCACCGAGCGGCCCAGCACGTCGGACAGCAGCGTGGCGTCCTGCAGGTTGGGCAGGAAGCGGCGCTTCGTCTTGTTGTTCGCGTGCGAGACGTTGTTCCCGACCATCGGACCCTTGCCGGTCACCATGCAGCGGCGCGCCATTGTACGTATCCCCGTGGAAATGGCCCCCTTTGGGGGGCGAAAGCGAAGAGGCGCGGTTTTACGGGCTTCGGGGGCTTGCGTCAACCGCCGCCTTCGCGCAAGGCCGCCACGACCCGCCCGGCAGCCCCGTAAGGGCTCTCAAGCCCTTGAGAAACCTTGGTTTCCAGGGTCTTGACCAGGGCGGCGAGCGCCGGCTCTCCGGTCAGGGTTTCGCGCACCAGATCGCCGACTTCCCGCCACAGGGTCGCCTTGGCCTGGGCGGCCCGCCGGGCGGCGATTCCGGCCGGTCCGATGGCGGTCCGGTGGGCCTCAATCGCCGTCCAGACCCCGTCGATTCCCCGGCGTTCGAGGGCGGAAATCGTCAGGACCGGGGGGTGCCAGGCGGCGCTGGCCGGCCGCAGCATGTGGAGGGCGGCCGTATAGTCCGACGCGGTGCGTCCGGCGGCAGCGGCGAGGTCCCCGTCGGCCTTGTTGATGACCACGAGGTCGGCGAGTTCCACGATGCCCTTCTTGATCCCCTGCAATTCGTCGCCGCCGGCCGGCGGCAGCAGCAGCATGAAGAGATCGACCATCTCCGCGACCGCCGTTTCCGACTGGCCTACGCCGACCGTCTCGATCAGCACCGTGTCGAACCCGGCCGCCTCGCACACGAACGAGGCCTCGCGCGTGCGCCGGGCGACGCCGCCAAGCGTGCCGCCCGACGGCGACGGGCGGATGAAGGCGCGTTCGTCGCGCGCCAGCAGTTCCATGCGCGTCTTGTCGCCGAGGATCGAGCCGCCGGAGACCGGCGAGGACGGATCGACCGCCAGCACGGCGGGGCGGCGGCCCAGCGACAGCAGATGCAGGCCGACCGCCTCGATGAAGGTCGACTTGCCCGCCCCCGGCGGGCCGGAGATGCCCACACGCACCGCATGGCCCGCGTGCGGGCGCAAGGTCGACAGAAGCGCGTCGG
>JAEUKY010000204.1 GCA_016794005.1 Rhodospirillales bacterium | reverse complement strand
CTTGGCTTTGCGCGTCGCGGCGGGCTATTCTCGCCGCCTTCGACGAAAGGCCCAAGCCCCTGAGCGCCACGCCAAAAGACGCCAAGACGCGCATCCGTCCGCAGCCCGAAGCGACCGACGGATTCGACCGGCTGGTCGCCGACTGGCCGGGCCCCGCCGCACGTCTGGCGGCCGACGGTTCCGTGCTCAGCGCCAACTCCGCCGCGCGCGCGATGCTGGCCGAATTCGCGGCGCGCACCGGCAATCTCGCGGCGATCGCGGCGGACATCGCGCAGGGCGGGGCCGCACGCCTCGACACGGTCGTCGTGCCCGGCAGTGCCGCACCCGTCACGCTCGACGTGGGCCTGGTACCCGCGGGCGACGGCGTGCTCGTGCTGGCGCGCGACGTCAGCCTCGCCGCCAACATGCGCAACGCGCTGGCGGACTCGCGCCGGCGCTACAAGGACATCGTCGAGGTCTCGAGCGACTTCGCGTGGGAAACCGACGCGGGCGGCAATTTCGCGTTCGTCTCGCCGCAGGGGGCGCTTGGCTGGCGCGCGGACGACCTGCTCGGCCGCGGCCCCGACGTGTTCGCCATCGATCCCGACGACCTGTCGGTCGCCGATCCGTTCCTGACGCGCAAGCCCATCGAGCAGACCGAACAGTGGGTCCGCCGCGCGGATGGCAACGATGCGTGCGTGCAGATTTCCGCGGTACCCCTCTTCGCGGCCGACGGGAAATGGAAGGGTGCCCGCGGCCTCGCGCGCGACGTGACCGAAACGCGCGAGCGCGAGGCCGAGCTTGCCGAGGCGCGCAACCGCGAGCGCCTGATCGCGCATATCGTGCGCGCCGTGCGCGACGAGATGGAAGCCGCCGCGATGCTGCGCGCGGCCGCGAGCGAGACGGCCAACGCGCTGGGGGCGGGCTGCGCGATCTGGCGCGTTGCCAGCGACGCCGACGGGGTGCCGGATTTCGAGGCGGGCGCCACGCATGGCGGGCCGATTCCTGGCGGTCTCGACATCGAGCGGCGCTTCGAGGCGAAGCTGCGGCTCGACCGGCCGCAGGCCGAAGGCGGCGACGCGCTCGTCGAACTCACCAGTGCGGACGGTCGCGCACTCGTCGTGCCGACCGCGTTCCGCCACAAGATCAACGGGCTCGTGGCGCTGTTCCGCTCGGCCGACGGCGACGCATGGACCGAAGGCGAGCGCGCGGTGCTGACGGAAGTCGCCGCCCAGCTCGGTATCGCCCATGCGCAGCTCGACGTGCTCGAAGCGCTCGACCGGCAGGCCTCGACCGACGCGCTGACGGGGCTTCTGAACCGCCGCCGCTTCGTGTCCGAACTGGGCGCGCGCCTCGCCGGTTCGCGGCGCGCGGGCGTGCCGGGCGCGCTCGTCTATGTCGACCTCGACAATTTCAAGGCGGTCAACGACATCCTCGGCCACCAGGCGGGCGACACGGCGCTGAAGGCCGTCGCGCGCACGCTGCGCAAGGCCACGCGCGCCAACGATCTGGTCGCACGGCTGGGCGGCGACGAGTTCGCGCTGTGGCTCGACATGACCGACGAGGAAGGTGCCGTCGCCAAGGCCAAGCACATCCTCGAGCTGCGCAGCGATCTCGTCCCGGTCTCCGCGAGCCCGGAGAAGCCGCTGGGCTTCTCGGTCGGCGTGGCCGTCCACGATCCGAAGACGCCCGAGACCGTCGACGAGCTGCTGCAGCGCGGCGACGAGTCCATGTACGAAGTCAAACGGCGCGGCAAGGGCAACTACGCGCTCGCACCCGCCCCCAAGACGCCAACGACCTGAAGCCGAACGACACGGAAATGACGCCACAGACCGACGAAGAATACGAATCCGCGAAGCGCCTGCTGCAGGATCCCGACGTGTTCGTGCGAACGAACCTCGCGAAACGCACCGACGTGCGCCCGGAGATCCTCTATTACCTGACCGAGGACATCGACCCGACGGTGCGCGGTGCGGTGGCGGCCAACGCCGCTTCGCCGTTCCACGCGAACCTGAAGCTCGCCCGCGACCAGAGCGAGGACGTGCGCGCCGGCCTCGCCGACAAGGTGCAGATGCTGCTGCCCGACCTGAAGCCGGGCGAGCAGGACGCCGCGCGCATGCGCGTGATGCAGACGCTGGAAGTGCTGGCCAAGGACACCGCCACGCGCATCCGCGCCGTCGTGGCCGAGACGCTGAAGGACGTTCCCGACGCGCCGGCCGACCTGATCCGCCAGCTCGCGCGCGACACCGAGCTTGCCGTCGCCAGCCCCGTCCTGCAGTTCTCGCCGCTGCTGACGGACGAAGACCTGCTCGAGATCATCCGCGGCAAGCATCCGGAGGGCGCGCTCTCCGCGGTCGCGCGCCGCAGCCAGGTGACCGAGGCGATCTCCGACGCCATCGTCGCGGCCGACGACGTCGACGCCGTCACGACGCTGCTCGGAAATTCCTCGGCCCAGATCCGCGAGGAGACGCTCGACCTGATCGTCAACCGGGCGCCGGCACGCCAGCAGTGGCACGGCGCCCTCGTCGACCGGCCGCGCCTTCCCAACAGTGCGGCCATCAAGATCGCCGCCTTCGTGGCCGACGCGCTCTCCCAGCGCCTTGCGGCACGTCCCGACCTGGATGCCGCGACGCGCGAGGCCGTGACGGCCGAGGTGCGCAAGCGCATCGCCGAGGCCGCGAGCGACCGCGGCGGTGCGGACCCGAAGAAGCGCGCCGTGGCCGACCCGAACTGGGCCGACGGACCCGGCGGCGGGGCGGGCGAGACGGTCGCCGACAAGGTCAAGCGCCTGCGGCGGGAAAAGAAGCTCGACGACGCGGCCGTCACGGCCGCCGCGCAGAACGGCGAGAAGCTTTTCGTGAAGCTCGCACTCGCCGAATTGGGCGGCATGCGCGCGGACGCGATCGACAAGATCCTGACCGCGCGCTCGGCCAAGGGCATCATCGCGGCGGTGTGGAAGGCCAAGCTCAAGCTGCCGACGGCCGTCGCGATCCAGCAGAAGACGCTGTCGCTGCCGCCCAAGAGCGTGCTCAACGGCACGAAATGGGACGGCTGGCCGCTGACCGAGGAAGAGCTGAAGTGGCAGCTCGAGTTCTTCGGGGCGTGATCGCCGGCGCCGATCTCGGCGGAACCAAGCTTCGCATCGTCGTCGACGGACGCATCGTTCTCGATGCGCCGACGGGCCCGGGCATTCGTCCGGCCGAACTCGAACGGCTGATTTCCGCGTCCCTTCCGGCGGGGACGACTGCGCTCGGCCTCGCGATCCCCGGACTCGTCGACGTCGACACGGTCGTGCGCTCGGACGTGCTGCCGGAAATCGGCGGCTGGAAGCCGCTCGCCGCCCTCGGCCTTCCGGGCGTCGTCGTCAACGATGCGCGCGCGGCACTCGCCGCCGACGTCGCCGATCTGCCGGCCGATGCGACGGCCGGCGTCGTGATGGTCGGGACCGGAATCGGATCGTCGTTGCTCGTCCACGGTCGCGTGCTCGAAGGGGTCGGCGGACATGCGGGGGAGTTCGGCTCCATCCCGGTCGAGCCGGACGGGACGACGCTCGACATGCGCGCTTCGGGGGCCGCAATCCTGCTCGCTTTCGGCGGCAGCGCCGCCGAGCTTCATGCGCGCCTTGCCGCCGGCGATGCCGATGCAAGGCGACTGGTCGAGGCCGCCGGTTCGGCTCTCGGTCGCGGCCTCGCCGGGCTCGTGAACCTCTTCAATCCGGCCCGCTTGACGCTGGGTGGCGGGACGCTGCGCTATGCGGGCTATGTCGATGCGGCACGCGCTGCGGCGCAAGCCGGGTCGCTCGGCGAACTCTGGCGCATGTGCGAACTGCGCGAAGCGGCCGATCCCGACACGCTCGTCGCGCGCGGAGCCGCACTCAGCGCGTCGCGATCCACCAGACGATGAGCGCCGCGACGGCGGCGACGGTCGCCCAACCGAACCGGGTTCCGTAGCGGCGAACGAGCGCGTCGATGCGCCCGCCCTGGTGCTTGATCAGCCAGGCGATCGCGTAGAACTGGATCGCGCGCGCGAAGATGCTGGCGATCGTGAACGGGATCAGCGCGTAGTCGGCCACGCCCGCACCGATCGTGACGATCTTGAACGGGATCGGCGTCAGCCCCTTCGCGACGATCAGCCAGAAGCCCCACTCGGCGAACAGCGTCTGGAACGCTTCCATGTGCGCCTCGTAGTGCATCTTCTGCACGAGCCACTGGCCGACC
>JAEUKY010000170.1 GCA_016794005.1 Rhodospirillales bacterium | reverse complement strand
GTTCCGCCCGTGATCACCACACGCATCGTCGTTTCCCCTCTTGGCTTATGTCTTTTCGTTGTCCGGCAGGATCCCGTCCGGGAACAGGTTGCGGTTCACGCAGTTGCGCAGCCGGTTCTCCTTCAGGAACATCGCCATCGTTTCGGCCGCCTTGTAGCGCAGGTCGTGCCAGCTTTCCGGGCTGTAGAACGCCGCGTGCGGGCTGAGGATCAGCCGCCCCGCCAGCCACGACGGCGGCAGGCGATAGGCCGCGACGAGCGGATCGTCGGGATCGGGCGGCTCCTGCGGCAGCACGTCGAGGGCCGCCCCGCCGACCTGGCCCGTCTCGATCGCCTTCAGCAGGGCCGTGGTATCGACGACGGCACCGCGCGCGGTGTTGACCAGCAGCGCGCCCTTCTTGAAGCGCGACAACGCCCCCTCGCCGATCAGCCCGTGCGTCTCGCGCGTCAGCGGGCAGTGCAGCGACACGATGTCGGCCTCGCCCAGCATGTCGTAGAGATTCTCGAAGCGCAGATACGAGACGGTCTCCGGATCGTCGGCGCGCACATAGGGATCGAAATAGGCGACGTCGAAACCGAACGCCTTCGCGCGCGCGGCCGCCGCCCGGCCGATGCGGCCCATGCCGACGATGGCGAAGGCCTGCCCGGTCAGCCGCTTCACCAGCGGGGCCGCCTGCCAGCGCCAGCCATTGACCGGATCGATCGAGATCATCTCGCCGTAGGTCGGCAGGCCGCGGCGCAGCGACAGCGTCATCGCGATGGCGTGGTTGGCCACTTCCTCGGTGCCGTAGTCCGGCACGTTGCACACCGCGATCCCGCGTTCGGCGCAGGCGGCGAGATCGATATTGTCGAAGCCCACGCCGTGGCGCACGACGATGCGCGCGCGCGAAAGCTTCGCCGCGACCGCGCGGTCGATCGTCATCTCGTGCCAGACGAGCACGCCGTCGGCGCGCGCCCAGACGGCGTCGGGGATCTTCAGCGGATCGGCCGTACGGTGGACGAGGAACTCGGCCTCGGCCAGCGGGATGCGCTCCACGTCGGGCGCACCGGGGAACTGCGCGTCGGGGACGAGGATGCGCATGGCGCTAGCGCACCAGCCCGGCGCGCAGTGCTATCGCGAACAGGCCGCGCGCGGCGGCGTCCTCGCCCGGCACGAAAGCGGTGTCGATGCCGGCCACGCTCATCGCGATGGCGTAGTTCTGCGCCAGCGCCCCCGCCCCCACGACCGTCGCGGATTTGGGCTTCAGGATGTCCTTCACGGCCGCGATCTCGTGGCCGATCAGCAGGCCGGAGAGGAAACTGGGCGCCGCCTCGCGGCTCAGCCCTTCGAGCAGGCCCGCCGTGCGCACGGTGAAAAGCTGGTGCAGGATGCCGCCCGCCGACTGGCTGCGCACCAGTCCGCGCGCGTAGGCGGGCGCGTCGTGCGGGGCGTCCACCATCAGGCGGCCGAGGATCGAGTTGCGGCGCAGGAGCGAGAACACCTCGCCCGTCATGAAGGTGAGGAAGCGCACGATGCGCCCGCCCTCGACCACCGCCCACTTGGAATGCGTGCCCGGCAGGCACAGCACGCCGTCGGTGATCCCCGTGCCGACGATCTGGGTTTCCTCGCCGCGCATCACGTCGGGCCCGGCGGCACCCGAACCGCGCAGGCCGGGCACCACGTTGATCTCGCGCCGCGGATCGGGCGCGATCACCAGATGGCCCGCGATGTCGTCGGCCCCCGCCGGGATCGGCAGATAGGGCGCTTCGATCCAGCCCTGCGCGGAACCGATCATGCCGGCCATCAGCACGGGCGGGGCGACCGGCACGTCGATCCAGTCGCGCGCGAGGTCCATCAATGCGCCCGAGAAGTTCGCGTTCTTGACCGCGAGGATGCCCATCGCGTTGGCGCGCTTTTCGAGGATTTCGCCGCCCGGCCCCAGCCGGAAGGCCCGGCAGTTGGTGCTTCCCCAGTCGATCGCGACAAGTGCGGTCATCTATTCCCTCTAGCGCAGCATCGGCTCCAGCCGGTCGAACGCCTCGCTCAGCCGGTCGGGGCTGGTGGCGAAGCACAGGCGGATGAAGCCCTCGCCCTCGGGGCCGAAGGCGCGGCCGGGGGCGAGACCCACATTCGCCTCGCGGACGATGCGCTTGCAGTATTCCACCGAGTCCGTCATCCCGTCGACCGCGAAAAACGCGTAGAACGCCGCTTCGGGCCGCGTCAGCCGCACGCGGCCCATCGCCGACAGGCGCTGGAAGGCGATGTCGCGGGCCTGCGCGTATTCGCCGCGGATCTGGCGCACGAACGCCTCCTGCTGGAGGGCCACCACGCCGGCGCGCTGGACGAAGCTCGTGGCGCCCGACGTGTTGAACTCGATGATCTTGGCCAGCGTGTCGGTGACCGCCGCGGGGGCGACGATCCAGCCCAGCCGCCAGCCGGTCATGCACCAGCCCTTCGAGAACGAGTTGATCGAGACGACCGCGTCCTCCGGCCCCGCGAAGTCGAGGAACGAGGGCGCCCTGTCGCCGTCGTAGACGATGCGTTCGTAGACGTCGTCGGAAATGGCCCAGATGCCGCGCTTGCGGCAGAATTCGAGCACGGCCTTCAGCTCGTCGGGCGTCGCCATCCAGCCCGTCGGGTTGCCGGGCGAATTGAGGAAGATCGCCTTCGTCCGGTTGTCGCAGGCCGCGAACAGCCGGTCGAGATCGAGCGACCAGCCGCGTTCGCCCAGCTTCAGCGGCACACGCCGCACCTCGCCGTTGAGGTGGTCGACCATGTCGACCGCGTTGGGCCACAGCGGGACCGCGAACACGACGTTGTCGCCCGGATCGACGATCAGCTGCATGGTCATCTGGATCGCCGAATTGCCGGACGTGGTCACGCAGATGCGCTCGGGCGACACATGGATGCCGCGCAGCTTCGACACGTAGGCCGCGATCGCCTCGCGCAGCTCCGCCCGGCCCGAGCTTGCCGAATAGAACTGGTAGCCCTGGTCGATCGCCTTGTGCGCCTCGGCGACGACGGCCTCGGGTGCCGAACGGTGCCCCTCGCCGAACCACAGCGGGATCAGCCCCTTCTGCTCCATCGAATCCTTCGAGACTTCGCGGATCAGCGACCCGAGCAGGGCGGACGATTTCGGGCGCAGCGGCAGGACGGACATGGAGGCTCCGGCGGGAAAACGGGAAGGCACGTTTATAGGGGTGCGGGCAGCGGAGCACCACCCCTCACCCTAGCCCTCTCCCGCAAGGGGAGAGGGGACTCCAGTCTTGGAGTTGCACGCACCGTGCTTCAACGCCAACGGTGGGATTCCCTCTCCCCTTGCGGGAGAGGGCCAGGGTGAGGGGTCAGGGTGCGGCGTCCCTTGGCACGCCTTCGCTGGTCTCGCTGCCGGGGCGGTATTTGTAGACGCCCTCGCCGGTCGCCACGAGCTTGCCTTCGTCGTCGAGGATTTCCATCGTCGCGAAGAAGATCGACTTGCCGCCGGCGCGCGCACGGCCCGTCGTCACCAGCCGGCGGCCGAGCCGGCCGGGCGAGACGAACTGCGTGTTGAGCGACAGCGTGGACGCGCGCCTTATCCGGTCGCGGTGCGGGCACCAGCAGCCCGCGAAGCCGCCGGCCGCGTCGATCAGCGTGGCGATGACGCCGCCATGCGCGATGCCCGAGCGGTTGCGGTGCTTCTCGCCCAGCGTCAGTTCGAGTTCGACATAGCCCTCGCGCCACGCGATCGGGGCGTAGCCCACGTGATCGCGGAACACGCTGTGGTCGTCGTCCCACATCCATCTTGGCACGTCGTTCATGATGCGGTGCAGCGTAGACCGGCT
>JAEUKY010000125.1 GCA_016794005.1 Rhodospirillales bacterium | reverse complement strand
ACTGGATGCCGAGCTGCTGGCGGACCTGCAGCGCCTGCACCGAGGCCGAAGCCTTGCCGATGTCGGCGTCGACGATGGCGCCGAGGCCCGTCGTCGTCGCGTCGACGATCGCGTTCACGAAGTTCGACTGGAGCTGCAGCGAGCGGGTATCCGCCGCGTTCGCGCCCAGCGAGCTCGCGACCGCCTGCGAGAACGTGTTGAGCGAGGTGAGCGCCAGCGTGGCCGCCGAAGCCGACGTGACCGAAGAGGCCGCGAAGGTCGTGAAGGCCGCGTTGACCGAGGACTGCGACTGCATCGTCAGCGTGACGGCGTTCGTGTCGGCAAGGAACGTCTTGGCGGCCGACGCGGCCGACAGGAGGTTCGTGCCGTTGTACGAAGCCTGGCTGATGAAGTTCTGGATCTGCGAGGTCATCGCGTTGAAGTCGGCGGTGTAGATCGTGCGCTGGTTGGCGCTGATCGACCCGTCGGCCAGCTGCGTGATCTTGGCCTGCAGGTTGCCGATGAGGTTCGAGATGTTCGTGAGCGCCGCCTGCGTGACGGAGCCGAGGCCCACGCCGTTGGCGAGCGAGCCCTGCACCGCCTGGAAGGCCTGCAGGTTGCCGCGGATGCCCTGGGCGACCGAGAAGGTGGACGCGTCGTCGGCAGCGTCCGCGACCCGGTAACCGGTCTGGACCTGCTTGGAGGCGACGTTGAGGGCGGACTGGGTGGTGCGCAGCGAGGCCAGAGCCACCATTGCGCCGACATTGGTATTGATCGAGTTCGACATTGGATGATCCATCCTATTCTAGGGTTCTACCCCGGCATTCTGCCGAAGCCACATCCGGGTCCTTCTCTGAAGGGGTGCCGTCTGTAGGAAGGACCATAATCGAAGAGTTTTTGTGTTGCAAGTAGATTTTTAAAATTTGAGGGATTTTTTTGGAAAATACATGTCTCAATCTTTATAGTAGATTATCTAATTGAAATATAGGGGTCATTTATCGCATTCCGACCCCGGATTCGGGCTTTCCCGGCCCGTAAGGCTCTCCAGGAACGAAATTATTTCTTCGATCTCGGCGTCGGACAGGGCCAGCGGCTTCAGGATCGCCTCCCCGTCGGCGTGCAGCCGGTCGGGATCGAAGCGCGAATAGTGGCGCACGACGTCGCCAAGCGTGGCGAGGCTGCCGTTGTGCATGTAGGGCGCGCTGCGCGCGACGTCGCGCAAGCTTGGCACGCGGAACTCGCCGAAGTTGCGGTGCTGCGGATCGACATGGCGCGTCGCCGTGCCCGGTGCCTTCGCCGGATCGTCGTTGAACGCGCCGAGAAGGCTGTACGGATTCGCGCGCAGTTCGCGGATCCCGCCGAAGCGGCCCATGTCGGCCCCCGACGGCGTGAAGAACGGCACGCCGATGTCGTGGAACTCGCCGTTCGTGAAGGCGGGCCCCAGATGGCACAGCGCGCAGTTGCCGCGCCCGACGAACAGGCGCGCGCCGCGCCGCGCGGCGGGCGACAGGAACGAAGCCGCCGCCGGATCGCCGCGCGCGAGCGCGTCGCGGAAATCGTCGAACGGCGAACGCCCGCCCGTCAGCGTTTCCTGGAAAGCGGCGAGCGCCTTGGCGGCATCGACCGCGAGCGTCGCGTCGTCGACGCTTGCCGGCGACCGCGCGAACGCGGCCGCATAGCAGCGCGCGAGCGCGGGATCGTCGCGCAGCAGCGATGCGGTTCCGGCGACGCTGCCGGCAAGTTCGCGGGGCGCCAGGATCGGGCGCAGGCTCGCCGCCCACAGGCTGTCGGACGCCCCGTCCCAGCCGTACCAGCGCCGCCCGCCCACGTCGAACAGCGACGGCGCGTTGCGGTCG
>JAEUKY010000104.1 GCA_016794005.1 Rhodospirillales bacterium | reverse complement strand
CTCGTTCACCCGGTCGATCGTCGAGGTGATGCCCTGGATCGACTGGACGGAGTTCCGGGTCGCCTCCTGGATCGCGCGGATCTGGGCGCCGATCTCCTCGGTCGCCTTCGCGGTCTGGTTGGCCAGCGCTTTCACCTCGGATGCCACGACCGCGAATCCCTTGCCGGCTTCGCCCGCGCGCGCGGCCTCGATGGTCGCGTTGAGGGCCAGCAGGTTGGTCTGGCCGGCGATGTCGTTGATGATCTTGACCACGTCGCCGATCTTCTGCGCGGCCGCGTCGAGGCTCTGGACCTGTTCGTTGCTCGCGCGCGCCTGCGCCGCGGCATCGGCCGTCATGCGGTTGGACTCGGTCACCTGCTTGCTGATCTCGCTGATCGAAGCGCTCAGCTCCTCGGTCGCCGATGCGACGGTCTGGACGTTCTGCGTGGCCTGTTCGGAAGCCGCGGCCACGGTCGTCGCCTGACGGGTCGTCTCTTCGGCGGTGCCCGCCATCGCCTGCGCCGTCGCCTGAAGTTCGGTCGACGCGGCCGCGACGGTCTTGACGACCTCGCCGACGGCGCTCTCGAAACGGCCGACGCTGGTCTCGATGCGCTTCGCGCGGTCGATCTGGCGCTGCTGCTCGGCCGCCTGTTCGGCGCGCAGCCGCTCGGTCTCGATCATGCTGTCCTTGAAGACCTGCACGGCCTTGGCCATCTCGCCGATCTCGTCGGTCTTCGCGAGGCCGGGGATCTCGACCGTCATGTCGCCCTTGGCGAGCACGGTCATGGCGCCGGTCATCGAGGCGATCGGCCGCGTGACGCCGACAAGGACGGTGTGGAGCGCGAAGGCAACGATCGCGGCGGCGACCAGGACGATGGCGATCATGATCGTGCGCGACAGCGCGAAGACGCCGCTGGTTCGGTCGAACAGGGACTTCGCCTCGTCCAGCTGGAGGACGACGAGGGCTTCGATCGCCCCGCCGACCGGATCGATGGCGGCATAGAGCCGCTGCAGGACGAGGGCGTCGAGTGCCGGCGCGTCCTTCGCGGCAAGCACCGCGGCAAGGGAGGCGACGACCACGTCCGCCTTGCCCATCAGGTCCTGGGCATCCGTGGCAAGCTTGCGCTCGCGGTCGTCCATATAGGCGGACATGTAGGATTTCCAGGATTGCGCGATGTCCGCGCGGGCCTTCTGCACGCTTTGGGCGCCCGCCGGCCAGTCGAGATTGCCGTTGCGCACCTTGTGGGCGGTATCGACGACGTTGACGGCATAGGCGTCGGCGACGGACTTGAGGTCGCGCATCGGGACGACGCGGTCGACATAGACGCTGCGCATGCCTTCGCCGGCGATGCCGCCGGAAATCCAGCCGGCGGCGGATGCGCCGACGATGGCAAGGGCGAGCAGGGCCGTGGCCAGAATCAGGCGGGTGCGGATCGTCATCGGGGCGTCCTCCGGGGGTGCGGTGCTTGAGCCGACCCTGCGCCCCGGAGACTTAATGTGTGGTTAAGCTGCCCAAATTTTCTACATCGTCGCGCCGATCTGCCAGGGCACGAACTCGTTGTCGCCGTAGCCGAGCAGTTCGGACTTGCTCCGCTCGCCCGACGCGATGCGCAGGATGTGCTCGAAGATCTCCTTGCCCTTCGCCTCGACCGACACGCCGTCGACGATGTCGCCGCAGTTGATGTCCATGTCCTCGATCATGCGCTGGTAGATGTCGGAGTTCGTCGCGAGCTTGATCGACGGCGTGGGCTTGCAGCCGTAGGCCGAGCCGCGCCCGGTGGTGAAGCACAGCACGTTGGCCCCGCCCGCGACCTGGCCGGTGGCCGAGGTCGGGTCGTAGCCCGGCGTGTCCATGAACACGAAGCCCTTGGTGTCGACGCGCTCGGCATAGCGGTAGACGCCGCGCAGCGTCGTGGTGCCGCCCTTGGCCGCAGCACCCAGCGACTTTTCCAGGATGGTCGTCAGGCCGCCGGCCTTGTTGCCGGGCGAGGGGTTGTTGTCCATCGAGCCGTCGTTGCGCTTCGTGTATTCCTCCCACCAGCGGATGATCTCGATCAGCTTCTCGCCGACCTCGCGCGTCTGCGCGCGGCGCGTCAGCAGATGCTCGGCGCCGTAGATCTCCGGCGTCTCCGACAGGATCGCCGTCCCGCCATGCTTGACCAGCAGGTCGACGGCAGAACCGAGTGCCGGGTTCGCGGTGATGCCCGAATAGCCGTCCGACCCGCCGCACTGGAGGGCCAGCATCAGCTCGCTCGCCGGGATCGTCTCGCGCTTGGCGCGGTTGACGAGCGGCAGCATCGCCTTGATGCGCTCCACGCCCTGTTCGATCGTCTTGCGCGTGCCGCCGGTGTCCTGGATCGTCATCGACTGGAAAAAGTCGCCGTCGACGATGCCGTAGGCGCGCTTCATCTCGTCGATCTGGAACACCTCGCAGCCAAGGCCCACGAGCAGCACGCCGCCGACGTTCGGGTTGGTCGCGTAGCCCCACTGGGTGCGCTTGAGCACGTCGAAGCCTTCGCCCTTCGAAGCCATGCCGCAGCCGGTCCCGTGCACGAACGACACGACGCCGTCGACGTTGGGATAGTCGGCAAGGATGCCCGAGCGCTGCACGGCTTCCGCCATGAAACGCGCGGCCGAGGCCGAGCAGTTCACCGAGGTTAGGATGCCGATATAGTTGCGCGTGCCCGCGCGCCCGTCCGCGCGGCGATAGCCCTGGAAGGTCGCGCGTTCGGCGACGGGGAGCGGGGAATAGGGCTTGGCGTCCTCGGCGAAATGGTAGTCGCGCGCGAAGGCCTTGAAATCGCAGTTGTGCGTGTGGATGTGCTCGCCCGCCGCGATGGCGCCGTGCGCGAAGCCGATCGTCTGGCCGAACTTGCGCACCGCCTCGCCTTCGGCGATCGGGGCAATGGCCATCTTGTGGCCCTTCATGATGCGCGTCGCCGCCTTGACGCCGTGGATGTCGGTGCCGGGCGGGATCGTGTCGACCGCCACGACGAGATTGTCCGAAGCGTTGAGGCGGATGGTGCGGGGGATCGCGGTCATTGGCAGGTTCCTCGGGTTTCTTGGCCGGAAAGTAGCACGTGCCGGGGCCGGAAACGAAGCCGACCTTGCTTCCGGGGGGCGGTTTGAAGCACATTCCGGGCACAGGGAAGCGGCGGGACGCGAAAGGTCCCGGCCCGCTCCGGACAAAGCAAAAGGCGAAACCGCCTGAGGAGAGCCCACACATGACGAAACGTTCAACCCGCGCCGCACTGCTGGCGGCGGCCGCCGCCTTCGCGATCGGCGCATTCGCGCCCGCGCAGGCCACGCAGTTCCGCTACGGCTCGGCCAACGACATTCTCGGGCTCGACCCGCACGCCAACAACCACGGCGTGACCAACGCGATGAAGTCGAACATGTACGAGCCGCTGGTGCGCCGGCGCTTCGACGGTTCGCTGGAGCCGGGCCTGGCCGTGCGCTGGGAAAACCCGACCCCGACGACGTGGCGCTTCCACCTGCGCCGCAACGTGAAGTTCCACGGCGGCGAGCCGTTCGGCGCCGACGACGTGATCGCGTCGTTCGAGCGCGTGCGCCAGGCCAGCTCCGACATGAACTACACGGTCGTCTCGGTCGAGCGCATCGAGAAGGTCGACGACAACACCGTCACGATCGTCACGAAGGGGCCGAACCCGGTCCTGCTGCAGGATCTGACGCTGTTCTTCATCATGAACAAGTCGTGGATCGACAAGAACAACGCCATGACGATCGTGCGCACCGGCCAGCCCGGTGCCAACACCAACTTCGGCAACGTCAACGTCAACGGCACGGGCCCCTTCCGCCTGGTCGAGCGCGTCGCCGACGAGCGCACGGTGCTGGAACCCAACGCCGGCTGGTGGGGCGAGGCGACGCACGGCATCACGCGCGCGACGTGGCGCCCGGTGTCGAACGCCGCCACCCGCGTGGCGGCCCTGCTGTCGCGCGAGCTCGACCTGATCTATCCGGTCCCGCTCCAGGACGTGCAGCGCCTGCAGGGACAGTCCGGCATGAAGGTCATGCAGGGGGCGACCGTCCGCACGACCTATTTCGGCATGGACACCTCGCGCGAGGAAGTGCTCGACCAGCCGGGCGTCAAGAACCCGCTGCGCGACGCGCGCGTGCGCAAGGCGATCTACCAGGCGATCGACATGGCCGCGATCCGTCGCGTCGTCATGCGCGGCTTCGGCCAGCCCTCGGGCCTGATCATCGGCCAGGCGGTGCAGGGCTGGGACAAGGACGCCAACGTGCGCCTGCCGTTCGATCCGGAAGCCTCGAAGAAGCTGCTGGCCGAAGCGGGCTATCCCAACGGCTTCACGTTCACGCTGCACTGCCCGAACAACCGCTACATCAACGACGAGGCGATCTGCACGGCCATCGTCCCGATGCTGGCGCGCGTGGGCATCAACATCCGCCTCAACGCGATGAACTTCTCGCAGTTCATCCCGGCCGGGCAGAACGGCCAGTTCCAGTTCTACATGCTGGGCTGGGCGCCGGGCAATTTCGACATCTCGAACCCGCTGCGCGAGCTGCTGACGATGACCGGCGGGGCCGGCACCTTCAACTGGGGCCGCTACCAGAACCCGACGGTCGAAAGCCTGCGCGACCGCATCGCGACCGAGACGAACATGGAGACGCGCCAGATCCTCGCGGTGCAGGCGTGGAAGCAGATCGTCGCGGACGTGCCGATCATCCCGATCCACCAGGAACCGCAGATCTTCGGCGTTCTCGACACGGTGGGCGAGTTCAACATGCGCGCCAACGAGGACGTGGAACTGCGCTTCGTGAAGATGAAGAAATAGCCTAGACGACGTTCCTCTCGACGACCGGGCGGTTCGCCGCGAGCCGCCCGGGATCGAGTTCGCCGAGGTCGAGCGTGCGGAAGCTTCCGTGCGCGGCGAGTTCGGCGACATAGCGGCCGACCGCCGGGCTCTGCTGCAGCCCGTGCCCCGAAAACCCGTTCGCGACGATCACGTTGGACGTGCCCGGCACCGGGCCGACCAGCGCGTTGTGGTCGAACAGGTTCATGTCGTAGTGGCCGGCCCAGGCGCGGCCGGGGCGGATCGCCTCGAACGCCGGCACGCGCGCGGCCAACGCCGGCCACACCACGTCGTCGAAGAAGGAATGCTCGACGTCGAAATCCGTCGCGTCGGGATCGGCGTCGGGCGGCGGGGCCGATCCGCCGATGAAGCCCGCGCCCTCCGGCCGGCAATAGACGCCGGTGGGATCGATCAGCAGCGGGAAGCCTTCCAGCTTCTCGCGGCATTCGAACGTGAAGATCATCCGCTTCTTCGCGTGGACCGGCATGTCGAAGCCGGTCTGCCGCACCAGATCGCGCGCCCCGGTTCCCGCCGCGATCACCAGCTTTCCGCACGCGATGCGCGATCCGTCGTCGAGCGTCAGCGTTTCCGCGCGGCCGCCCTTCATGTCGATCTTCGCGAGCCCGGCCTTGCGATAGACGACCCCCATCGAGCGCGCCTTGCGGCGGAACGCCTGCAGAAGACCGTAGCCGTCGAACCAGCCTTCGCCCGTCCGTCCCCAGCAGCCGCCGGCAAGATCGTCGACCGCCAGCCACGGAAAACGGCCCTTCAGCCCGGCCGGATCGTAGCGGACGATGTCCGCACCCAGTCCGGTCTGAAGCGCATGGTTCGCGGCGAGGATCGGCGCACCCGCCGGCGTGGCGAGGAACAGGTAGCCGCCTTCGACGAGGCCGATCTCCGGCTTCTCGCCGTCGACCGCCAGCGTCTCGCCGATCGCGCGCAGGAAGCCGATGCCGAAAAGCGAGATGCGGATGTTCACCGCACTGGAAAACTGCTGGCGGATCGACGCGGCGGAAAGGGCGCTGGCCGCGCGCGCATAGGTCGGATCGGGTTCGAGCACGAGCACGGAGCCCTTGAAGCCGGGATCGGCCGCGAGGTGGTAGGCGACGGACCCGCCGATGGCGGCGCCGCCCGCGATCACGACGTCGAAGGACTCGCTCATCGCCGCTCGATCTCGATCCCCTGCAGAAGGATGTCGACGCGCGTGCCGTCGGCCGACAGCGGCAGGAAGAGGCTTTCGTAGTCCCACCGGTGGGCGTCGGACGAGAAGCGCCGCATGGTGCGCAACGGTGCCCGCGCTTCGACCGCTTCGCGCAACGAGGCATGCAGGCTGGCGATGTGGCCCGGGAACGGATAGTCGAGGATCGAACGTCCGGTCATGTCGCAGCCGAAGAAGGCGACGAGATTGGTGCCGTCGAGCCGCCAGCGGAAATCGCCGCCGGCGCCGACGTCGATTAGCGAGACGTTGCCGAGGATCCACGTGAAGTCGAGCGGGTCGATGTCGGCGCGCGCGGGCATCGGCCGGCTGCCGCGCTTGGCATCCCAGTACCCGTGGAGCCGGCCCAGCCTCGGGCCCGCGATCGTCGTCGGATCGAACATCTGCCCGCCAATATAGGGAACACGCGGACGGATTTCTCGCCTCTCGACGAAGGCCGGCGCATTGCGCCATTCTTGCCCCATGAAACGCGCGTCCGGCCTTGTCGTGCTGGCGGTATCGCTTGCCGCCGCCCCCGCCTTCGCCCACGGCGAGAAGGGGCACGGGCCTCCCGCGGGCGTGCAGAAGCGCAAGGCGCTGGAGATCCTGTCGCCGGCGAAGGCGGCCGCACGCGTCGAGATCGACGCCGCTTCGGGTGCGCGCTTCATCCGCGCCGACGGACTGCCCGACCACGAGCCCGGCCGGTTCCCCAATGCCGGCAACCCGCATTCGATCCGCCAGCAGAGCTATACGCTGCGCGTCCCGCTTGCCCCCATGCGCAACGCCGCGTTCCGGCCCTCGCGCGTTCAGCCCTTCGGCGTGGCGCTCAACGGCGTGCTGTTCGATCCGGGGACGGCCGAGTTCTGGAACAACGACCCGCGCTCGGGCTGGGCGCTGGAGGCGATCGGAGGGCCGCGCAATCTCGGGCTCGACCGGTCGAACGCGCATGTGCAGCCCGACGGCACCTACCACTATCACGGCATCCCGGTGGGCCTGCTCGAACGGCTGGCGCGGCGCGAGACGCCGGCCCTGCTCGGCTATGCCGCCGACGGCTTCCCGATCTACGGGCCGTTCGGCTACGCGAAGGCCGGCGATCCGGCGAGCGGCCTGCGCAGGCTCGAACCGGGCTGGCGGATGCGCGCGGGCAGCCGCCCGGCAGGCGCGCCGCCCGGCCGCCACGACGGATCCTATGCGCAGGATTTCGAGTTCGTCGCCGGGGCGGGCGACCTCGACGAATGCAACGGGCGCGAGGGCGTGACGCCCGAGTACCCGCAAGGCACCTACCATTACGTGCTGACCGAACGCTTCCCGTTCATCCCGCGCTGCTTCGCCGGCACGCCGGATGCCAGCTTCAACCTGAAGGGCCCGCCCGGCGGCGGGCCGGGCGGGCGTCCGCCGCCGCCGGGCGGGCCGGGCTTCGGACCCCCGCGGGGCCCGCGTCCATAGGTCTTTAAGTCCCGGGCGGGCTGGGGTATCAGACGTGCGCAAATCCGAAGGGGCGCACGCGTGATCGAGAAGCAGAAACTCAAGGCCATCAGCGGCTTTCCGGAATGGCTGCCGGAACTGCGCATCGTCGAGCTCCAGTGGCTCGACAGGATCCGCGCGATCTTCGAAAGCTACGGCTACGCGCCGATCGAGACGCGCTCGGTCGAGCCGGTGGAAGTGCTGCTCAAGCAGGGCGACACCGACAAGGAGATCTACGCGATCCGCCGCCTGCTCGCCGAGCCGGGCGAGGACGCGACGCCCGAACACGCGCTGCACTACGACATGACGGTGCCGATGGCGCGCTACGTGGCGGCGAACCTCAACGAGCTCGTCTTCCCCTTCAAGCGCTACCAGATGCAGAAGGCCTGGCGCGGCGAACGCCCGCAGGACGGGCGCTTCCGCGAGTTCTACCAGTGCGACATCGACGTGATCGACACGCGCGAGATCCCGCTGCATTTCGACGCCGAGATGCCGGCCATC
>JAEUKY010000085.1 GCA_016794005.1 Rhodospirillales bacterium | reverse complement strand
GCGCGGCTGGATCGGCTTCAAGGCGAACGGCGATTTCGTCGTGACCGGCGTTTCCCAGATGCCGCTGATGCCGGGCCTGCTCACCTTCCTCCTCTGCCTCGGCCTCGCCTTCGCGGCGTGGCGGCAGGAGGGGCGTTAGGGGTTCCACCCTTCCGGCGCCATCTCGAAGCCCGCGAACTCGAACGCCGGGCCGACCGTGCAGCCGACGAGCGTCCAAGCACCGAGGCTTTCGGCACTCTGCCATTCGTTGGCGGGAACCGTGATCTGCGGGCGCTGGCCGGCGGCGATGTCGGGGCCGAGCGTGCGGCGCTCGGGCATATATAAGGCGAGCGGCGATCCGGCGTACCAGTGCCAGATCTCGGCCGCGTCCACGCGATGCCAGTGCGAACGCTCGCCCGCCTTCAGGAGATAGTAGATCGCGGTCATCGCCCCGCGCCCGCCGCCCGGCGGCACGTGGCGGAACGTCTCGCGGTAGTGGCCGCCCTCGGGATGCGGTGCGAGCCCGAGGGCGGCGACGATTTCGTCGGCCGTCACGCCGGGATGGTGGCCTTGAAGGACGGGCGTTCCGACATCCTGTCGAACCACGCCTTCAGCTTCGGCTTTCCGGCGAACAGGTCGCCGAAGATCGAGCGGAACTGCATCCAGCCGATACCGCACGCGATGGCGATCTGGCCGACGGTCAGGTCGCCGGCAAGCTGCTCGGGCTCCTTTTCCAGCGCGTCGAGGCCCTGCATGACCTTCAGCGTCTGGCCGTCGATCCATTCCTTCCAGCGCAGGTTCTCCGGGCGCAGCGTCGACTCGTAGCGCACGAGGATGCCCGCGTCGGTCATGCCGTCGCCCTGCGCTTCCAGGCGCAGCGCCTTCCAGCGCGCCCCGCCCGCCTCGGGGATCAGCTTGCGGCCCGAATGCAGCGAGTCGAGATAGGCGCAGATGACGCGGCTGTCGAACAGCACCTCGCCGCCGTCGGTCGTCAGCGTGGGCACCTTCATCAGCGGGTTGTCGCGGCCCAGCGCCGTGTTCGGCTGGTCGGGGCGCACGGCGGTCGGGACCTTCTCGATCCGGTCGGCGAGACCGCATTCGAGAGCGACGATCATGACCTTGCGCACGTAGGGGCTGGCGGAACTGTAGGCGAGCTTCATCGGGGCGGCTCCGGGGCGTTTCTGCTTCGGGGACCGCCACACTAGAGGCCCGCGCGGGCCGCTTCAACGGACCAGTGCGCGCAGCGCGTCGCGGATGCGGTGGACGACGCGCACCACCGGCAGGCGCTCGTCCGGCGTTTCCAGCTCGAGCCCGACCTTGACCGCGCGGCCCTTGGCGATCTCCTGCACGACGAGCTCGACGGGGCCGAACGTCACGCGGTCGCCGACCACGGCGTCGGGGCCGAGGCGGGCCGCGAGATACTCGGCCAGCGTCACCTCGCCGTCGGCCGGATCGAAGGGCAGGCCGTACTGCACGCACAGCGCGTCGAGCCGGAGATCGCCTGCGAAGACGAACTCGCCGCCGTCGTCGAACTTCTTGCGCCGCACGGGCCGCGTGGCGAACAGCCGGTCGAGCGCCATCGTGTGTTCGGGCGGCACGAGGCCGATGATCTGGTCGTCGGGTGCCAGCCGGTCGAGCTCCTGCCGGTTCATCAGCGTGCCGTCGCGGATGACCGCGATGATGCGCGCGCGCCGCGGCAGGGCGAGATCGGCGAAGGGCTTGTCGAGCGCCGGGCTGCCGGGGGCCACGCGCCAGCTCGCCGCGTCGCGGTCGGCGACGACGGGCAGGTCGAGATCGCTGCGGCCGACCTGCTCGGTGTGCGGCGGCAGGGCGAGGCCGAGGAAACGCGCCGCCGGCCCCACCGTCCAGCCCTGCACGACGAGCGAGGCGAACACGACGACGAACGCGACGTTGAAATAGACCATCGCGTCCGGCACGCCGGCGATGACCGGGATCGAGGCGAGGAAGATGGGGACGGCCCCGCGCAGCCCGACCCACGCGATGAACGCGCGCTCGCGCTTGCCGAAGCGCGAGAAGGCGAGGCACGCCAGCACGGCAAGCGGGCGCGCCACGAAGATCAGCGCGAAGGCGATGGCAAGCTCGCCCCACAGGTTCTGCAGCAGCTTCGAGGGCGTCACGAGCATGCCGAGCAGCAGGAACATGACGATCTGCGCGATCCACGCGAGCCCGTCGTGGAAGCGCAGGATCGTCGCCTGCGCGCGGTGGCGCCGGTTGCCCAGCACGAGGCCCGCGAGATAGACCGCAAGGAAGCCCGACGCCTCGACCGACTGCGCGGCCGCGAACACCGTCACCGCGAAAGCCGCGCACAGCACCGGATAGAGCCCGCCCGCGAGATCGGCGCGGTTGACGAGCCAGACCAGCGCGAAGCCGCCGACGATCCCGATCGCGGCCCCGCCCAGCATCTGGACCGCGAAGAACGCGAACATGTGCAGGCCCGTCCCCGCGGCCGGGTTCAGGAGATACTCGACGCACGCGATGGTGAGGAACACCGCCATCGGGTCGTTGACGCCGCTTTCGACCTCCAGCGTCGCCGTGACGCGCTTGTTGAGTTCGGTGCCGCCCATGTTGAGCAGCAGGAAAACCGCCGCCGCGTCGGTCGACGCGACGACGGCCCCCACGAGGAACGCCGCGACCGGCGGCAGGTCGAGCGCCCACCACGCGACCACGCCGATCAGCCCCGCGGTCATCAGCACGCCGACGGTGGCGAGTCCCAGTGCCGGCCGCCACGCGATGCGGATCGCCTGGCGCGGCGTGCGCAGCGCGCCGTCGAACAGCACGATGGCCAGCGCTACCGAGCCCACGAGATAGGTCAGGTGGAAATCGTCGAACTTGATGCCGCCCGGCCCGTCCTCGCCTGCCAGCATGCCCAGACCGAGGAACACGAGCAGCAGCGGGGCGCCCAGCCGCGAGGAGAACATCCCGGCAAGGATGCTCACCACGATCAGGAATCCGCCCAGCAGGATGAGGTGGTTGATCTGTTCCATCGCCGCGCCATCTTAAGCAGGAAGGCGGCGCGAAGGGGGAGCGAAGTTGCGCAATTCCGCGCGCCGTCGGAAACTCCGCCCGCCATGTGGACCGATGTCGTCGATCTCCGCGATTTTTACGCAAGCCCGCTCGGCCAGACCGCGCGGCGGCTGATCGCGCGCCAGATCGCCGAGATGTGGCCCGACACGAACGGCCAGTCGGTGCTGGGGCTCGGCTATGCCGTGCCCTATCTGCGCGGGTTCCACCAGGCCTCGACGCGCTGCATCGCGATGATGCCGGCCCCGCAGGGCGTGCTGCACTGGCCGCCGGAGGGCCCCAACGCGACCAGCCTCGTCGAGGAAGAGGCGCTGCCGCTGCCCGACATGTCGGTCGACCGCGTGCTGCTCGTCCATGCGGTCGAGCACGCGGAATCGCTGCGCCCGTTCCTGCGCGAAGTGTGGCGCGTGCTCACGGGAAGCGGGTGCGTGCTGATCGTGGTGCCCAACCGGCGCGGCATCTGGGCGCGGCTCGACCGCACGCCCTTCGGCCACGGCCATCCCTATACGATCGGCCAGATCAGGCACCTGCTGCGCGACAACCTGTTCGTGCCCCAGCAGACGCGCAGCGGCCTGTTCATGCCGCCCTTCGGCGGGCGGCTGTGGCTGTCCTCGGCCGACGCGTGGGAAGCGGCGGGTGCGCGCGCGTTCCCGGCCCTTGCCGGCGTGGCGCTGGTCGAGGCGACCAAGACCCTCTATGCGCCCACGCCGGTGCGCGCGCACGCGCATGCCCGCGGCCGCGTGCGCGCCGGGGCGGCGGCACCCGGTCTTGGCCGCGCGCGATGATCGTCGAATTCGCGCCCGCGAAGCTGAACCTGTCGCTGCGCGTCGTCGGCCGGCGCGCGGACGGCCATCACCTGCTCGACTCGCTCGTCGCGTTCGCCGATATCGGCGACACGCTCGCGGTGGCGCCCGGCGACGCGACCGCCCTGTCGGTCGACGGTCCCTTCGCGGCGGCACTGGGCGATACGCTCGACAATCTCGCGCTGCGGGCGGCGCAGGCGTTCGGCGCGGCGGGCGGTGCCGCCATCCGGCTGACCAAGAACCTGCCGGTCGCCAGCGGCATCGGCGGCGGTTCGGCCGACGCGGCGGCCACGCTGCGTGCACTGGGCCGGCTGCATGGCCGCCTGCCGGAACCCGCCCGCCTCGCGCGGATCGCGCGCGACCTGGGCGCGGACGTTCCGGTCTGCCTTGCCGGCATGCCCGCATGGATGTCGGGAACCGGCGAGATCCTCGAACCGGCCGGCCCGCTGCCGGAAGCGGGGGTCCTGCTCGCCAACCCGGGCATCGCCGTGGCGACCCGGCAGGTCTTCGCCGCACGCGGCGGCCCGTTCTCGACGCCGGCCCGGTTCGCGATCCCGGGCGACGCGGCCGGCCTCGCGCGTGCGCTGACGGGCACCTCGAACGATCTGGCGGAACCGGCAACGGCACTCGCACCGGCGATCGGCGAGGTGCTGGCCGCACTGGAAAGCCTGCCGGGAGCCCTGATCGCGCGCATGTCGGGCAGCGGGGCGACGTGCTTTGCCCTGTTCGCGGACCGGGCGGGCGCGAAAACGGCCGAAACGGCCTTGCGCGCCGGCGCCCCGCCCGGCTGGTGGATCGCCGCCGGGGGATGGCATAAACCGCCGGAAGCCGCCGTTGTCGGGCCTCGCGGGGGGTGCTAAACCCCCCTCCTCGACGCCTCTTTTACGGAAGTCCAATGTCGCAGAAAGTCGCACTCATCACCGGCGTCACGGGCCAGGACGGCGCCTATCTGGCCGAACTGCTGCTGCAGAAGGGCTATATCGTCCACGGGGTGAAGCGCCGCTCGTCGTCGTTCAACACCGCGCGCGTCGACCATCTCTATGCCGACCGGCACGAGCACGGCGTGCGCTTCTTCATGCATTACGGCGACCTGACCGACGCGACGAACCTGATCCGCCTCGTCCAGCAGACCCAGCCGACCGAGATCTACAATCTCGCGGCGCAGAGCCACGTCGCGGTCAGCTTCGAGACGCCGGAATACACGGCCAACGCCGACGGCATCGGCACGCTGCGCCTGCTGGAAGCCATCCGCATCCTCGGCATGGAGAAGACGGCGCGCTTCTACCAGGCGTCGACGTCGGAACTGTACGGCCTGGTGCAGGAGCGCCCGCAGAGCGAGAAGACGCCCTTCTATCCGCGCAGCCCCTATGCGGCCGCCAAGCTCTACGCCTACTGGATCACGGTCAACTACCGCGAGGCCTACGGCATCCACGCCTCGAACGGCATCCTGTTCAACCACGAGGGCCCGACGCGCGGCGAGACGTTCGTCACGCGCAAGATCAGCCGGGCCGCCGCCGCCATCAAGCTCGGCCTGCAGAAGAAGCTCTATCTGGGCAACATCGACAGCTTCCGCGACTGGGGCCACGCGCGCGACTACGTCGAAGGCATGTGGCTGATGCTGCAGCAGCCCGAAGGCGACGACTACGTGCTCGCCACCGGCGAGACGCAGACCGTGCGCCAGTTCGTCGAGATCGCCTTCGCCCAGATCGGCCGGCCCATCGAATGGATGGGCAAGGGCGTGGACGAAAAGGGGCTCGACGCGAAGACCGGCGAGGTCCTCATCGAGATCGATCCGCGCTATTTCCGGCCGACCGAAGTCGACTATCTGCTCGGCGACCCGACCAAGGCGCGCACGAAGCTGGGCTGGAAGCACAAGACCAGCTTCCGCGATCTGGTGAAGGAGATGGTCGATTCCGACCTCCGTCTCGTCGAACGGGAGCGCCACCGCAATGACCGATCGGGCTGAATTCGATCTTTCCGGCAAACGCGTCTTCGTCGCGGGCAACCGCGGCATGGTGGGAGCCGCCCTCGTGCGGCGCCTGGCGGCGGAGAAGTGCACGATCCTGACCGCGCCGAAGGCCGAACTCGACCTGACGCGCCAGGGCCCGGTCGAGGAATGGCTCGCGCGCGAGAAGCCGGACGCCGTGTTCCTCGCGGCCGCGCGCGTGGGCGGCATCCACGCCAACAACTCGCGCCCGGCCGAATTCCTCTACGAGAATCTCGCGATCCAGAGCGCGGTGATGCACGGCGCCTGGAAGGCGGGCGTGCGCAAGCTGCTGTTCCTCGGCTCGACCTGCATCTATCCGCGCCTTGCCCCGCAGCCGATGCGCGAGGATGCGCTGCTGACCGGCCCGCTCGAACCGACGAACGAGTGGTACGCGATCGCCAAGATCGCCGGTCTCAAGATGTGCCACGCCTACAAGAAGCAGTACGGCGTCGATTTCATCGCCTGCATGCCGACCAATCTCTACGGGCCGCACGACAACTACGACCTGGAGATGGGCCACGTGCCCGCCGCGATCATCGCCAAGGTGCATCGCGCGAAGCTCGCGGGCGACCCGACGATCCCGGTCTGGGGCGACGGTTCGCCGATGCGCGAGTTCATGCACGTGGACGACCTCGCCGACGCGTGCGTGTTCCTGATGAAGAACTATACCGGGCTCGACGCGTTCAACGTGGGCACGGGCAAGGAAGTGACGATCGCCGAATTCGCGCGCACGGTGTGCAAGGTCGCCGGCTATTCCGGTTCCCTCGCCTTCGACACGAGCAAGCCCAACGGCGCGCCGCGCAAGCTCACCGATCCGTCGCGCCTGATGGCGCTGGGCTGGCGGCCGAAGATCGACCTCGAACCGGGTCTCGCCGACGCCTATCGCTGGTACGTCGACAACGTGGCGTCGAAGGCGGCGTGACGCCCTCGACAGCGGCGGCGCGCCGTTCTAGATAGACCAAGCGCCTGCTGGGGCGTCGCCAAGCGGTAAGGCACCGGTTTTTGGTACCGGCATTCCTAGGTTCGAATCCTAGCGCCCCAGCCAGCGCCTTCCGGACGCGCCGAGCGCGCGCCTAACCCTCTTCGAGTCCGAGATAGGCCTTGCGGATCTCCGGGCGCCGGATCAGGTCGCCCGCCGACCCGTCCATGACGATCCGCCCCTCTTCCAGCACGTAGGCGCGCGTCGCCAGCGCCATCGCCATGCTGACATTCTGCTCGACCAGCAGCACGGTCAGGCCCTCGGCGTTGATCCGGCGGATCGAATCGAACATGTCCATGACGATCGACGGCGCCAGGCCGAGCGACGGCTCGTCGAGCAGCAGCAGGCGCGGCCGTGCCATCAGCGCGCGGCCGATCGCCACCATCTGCTGCTGGCCGCCCGACAGCGAGCCCGCCGGCATCGCCAGCTTCTGGCGCACCGCCGGGAAGAGCTCGCAGACCTGCTCCAGCGTCTCGCGCCGGCGCTCGCGCGCCGCGGGCAGGAAGCTGCCGAGTTCGAGATTCTCCAGAACCGTCATTCCGGTGAACAGCCGCCGGCTTTCCGGCACGATCGCGATGCCGGCCGCGCAGAACCGGTGCGGGGCAAGCCGCGTCACGTCGTTTCCGTCGAGAACCATGCGGCCGGACGACGCGCGGTTGAGCCCCGCAAGCGTGCCGATCAGCGTCGTCTTGCCGGCTCCGTTCGGGCCGACGACGCAGACGAGCTCGCCCTTCCCGACCTTCAGGCTGACGTCCCAGAGCGCCGTTGCGGCCCCGTAGGCGACGCGCAGGTTCTCGACCTCAAGCATGGGATTTCCCGAGATAGGCGACCTTGACCTGCTCGTCGTCCATCACGGCCGCCGGATCGCCTTCGGCGATCAGCCTGCCGTGGTTGAGGACGACGATCCGGTCGGTCAGCGCCATGACGGCGCGCATGACGTGCTCGACGAAGACGATGGTGGTGCCGCCCTCGCGGATGCGCCGGACCATCGCGATCGCCTCGTTGATCTCGCCCGGCGTGAGGCCGGACAGCACCTCGTCGAGCAGCAGAAGCTTCGGACGGGCGGCGAGCGCGCGGGCGAGTTCGAGGAACTTGCGCTGGTGCAGGTTGAGGTCGTCGGGCCGCACATGGGCGCGGTGGCCGAGCCCGGCGAACTCGACGAACTCGCGCGCGGCCTCCGTCGCGGCCGCCCGGCCGCTGCCGTTGCCGCCGAACATGCCGGCCGTCGCGACGTTCTCGAGCACCGTCATGTGCGCGAACGGGCGCGGGATCTGGTAGGTGCGCGAGATTCCGGCCTGCGCGAAGCGGTGCGCGTCGAGCCCTTCGAGCCGGCGGCCGTCGAAGCGGATGCGGCCGGCCGTCGGCTTGTAGTGCCCGCTGACCACGTTGATGAAGGTCGACTTGCCCGATCCGTTCGGGCCGATCAGGCCGAGGATCTCGTTCGCGCGGACGTCGAACGTCACGTCGTTGAGCGCCTGCACGCCCTTGAAGGCCTTCGAGAGCCCCTCGACCTGCAGCAGCGGCGGGCCGGCGGGCCGGCGGACGACCCGGGCGGCGGCGGACGGCACGGGCACGGCCGGCGCATGGGCGGTCCCGCCTTCCGTCGCGGCCGGCGCGTTGCGCCTGCGACGCCACTGCGAATAGAGGCCGAGCACGCCTTCCGGCATGAACAGGATCACGGCGACGAGGATGAATCCGACCGACGCGCGTCCGGCCACGGCGTAGTCGCCCGAAGTCGCGTAATAGAGCAGCGACGTGATCGCGACGGCGCCGACGGCGGGGCCGAACCAGTGCCGGCTGCCGCCGAGAATGCTCATCAGCACGACGCTGAGCGGAACGAGGATCGAAAACGTCTCGGAGACGGTGACGTAGGAGACGAACGACGCGTGGATGCCGCCCGCGAGGCCCGCGAGCGCGCACGACACCGCGAGCGCGTAGAGCTTGTAGCGGTAGGTCGGCACACCCATCACCTCGGCGACGTCCTCGTCGTCGTGGATCGCGAACAGGCCCGTACCGAACTTCGACGCGTAGATGAGATAGGCGACCAGCAGCGTCGTCACGGCCGCAAGCAGCCCCATCGCGTAGATCGACGCCGACTGCGTCCGCCCGAGCTTCGGGATCTCCATCGAGATCAGGTAGATGCCCGGGCCGCCGTCGATCCGCGTGTTGAGGATCACGGTCGCGAGGATGAAGGTCACGGCGAGCGTCAGCAGCGCGAAGATCTCGCCGCGGATCGACGCGACGCGGAACACGACGGCGCCCAGCGCCACGCCGAGCAGTGCGGCCACGAACATCGTGGCCGGCAGCGTGGCGAGGAACGGCCAGTCCATCTTGCCCGCGAGAAACGCCGTCCCGTAGATTCCGGCGCCGAAGAACGCGCCGTGGCCGAACGAGAAATAGCCGGTGTAGCCGGAAAGGATGTTCCACGACACCGCGAGCACGATCCAGTGGAACAGCAGGTACAGGAACGATTCGTAGAAGGCGGGCAGGCCTGCCGACGGCACGGCGGCGAGCACGGCGCCGGCGGCGAGGATCGCAAGGATGACGGAACGTTTCACCTGCGCGCGCCTATGCCTTGCCGGGCCTGAAGAGCAGCATGAGGATCAGCAGGGAAAACGACACGATCGGCGCCCAGGAGGGTGCGAACAGCGCCATCGCGACCGCCTCGCTGACGCCGATCACGATGCCCGACACGAGCGGCCCGAGCGCGCTGCCGAGACCGCCGAGCATGACGACCGCGAAGACGACGCCGACCCACGAGAAGATCTGCGTGGGCGTCAGCGTGAAGGTCAGCGCGAAACAGATGCCCGCGACCGAGGCGAGCGCCACGCATATGCCCGACAGCGCAAGCGACAGGCCGCGCTCGTTGATGCCGAAGGCGGCGGCGATCGGAGCGTCCTCGGCCATCGCCCGCATGGCCTTGCCGAGATCGGTGAACCGCATCGCCGCCCAGATCGCGAACGACAGCGCCACCGCCACGGCGAGGGTGAGGAACTCCGGCAGCGGCACGAACAGCCCGCCGACGACGAACTTCTCCTCGGCGTAGACAGACTGCATCTTGCGAAAGTCGGCGGTCCAGACGTACTGGATGCCGCTTTCGATCATGACGGTCACGCCGAACGTGACCAGCAGCGAATTGAAGGCCGAAATGCGGAAGCGCGACAGGACCCACTGCATGGCGACGCCGACGCAGAAGAAGGCCGGCGGCAGGACGAAGACGGTCAGCAGCGGGTCGATGCCGCCGACCGTCGACATCTGGTAGCAGAGATAGGCGGACAGGAAGACGAAGCCGAAATGCGCCAGGTTGATCTGGCGCAGCAGGCCCCAGGCGAGCCCCAGCCCCAGCCCGGTCATCGCGTACATCCCGCCGATGAAAATTCCGGAAAGGATGGACTGGAGGAGCAGGTTGAGGCTGGGAATCGCCATGGTTCGCGTTTACTGCGTGCGGATCGTCGCGCCCGGCGGTGCCCATTCCTTCGGCCACACCGTCACCCAGCGCCCGTCCTGGACCTGCTTCATGCGCATCAGGTCGTCGCCGAAGTTGTTGCCCCTGTCGAAGCGCAGCGTGCCGTGGATCGTCTTGACGCGGTTCGCCTTGAGCCAGTCCGCCATCTTGCGGTCGTCGAAGCTGTTGGTCGCGACGATCGACGCCTCGAGGATCTGCCAGGCGGTGAACGATGCCGCCGCCTGCGTCTCGACCGCCGTATAGGGCAGGCCCGCCTGCTTGGCGCGCTCGCCGAACGTCTTCACGAACTGCGCCGCCACCGGGTCGTTGGTGTAGGGCGCGTGTTCCTCGAAGATCGTCAGCGACAGGGCGTTCTTGCCTTCCGGCGCGTTCGCCAGCGGCCCGGGCGCCGGGTACAGGTGGATGTGCATCGGCGGCTCGTAGTCGATCTTCTTCATCGCCTCGAGCAGCATGTTGCCTTCCAGGCCGATGTCGCCGACCCAGACGAGATCGGGCTTGGCGTCCTTCACCCGCGCGGCGATCGGGCCGAAGTCGCGGTTGCCGAATTCCCATTCGAGGAACAGGACTTCGGTCAGGCCGCGCTTCTTGATGATCTCGCGCGCGCCGAGGCTGAGGAAGTGGATCGACGGGAACTTGCTGGTGACGACGGCCACGGTCTTCGGCGGCTTGTTCGTCTGCGCGAGGCCTTCGAACACCGTCGTCGGCACGGTCTGCGCCGGGTCGGGTCCGAGCGACCAGGCCGGGAAGTGCATGTCGTACTTGGCGAGCGACGGGATGCCCATCGTGTGGGAGATCAGCATCTTGTTGTAGCGCTGGGCGACGCCGATCGCCGACAGGATGGCGCCCGTCGCGTAGGGACCCATCAGCAGGTCGACCTTTTCCGACGTCACGAGCTGTTCGTAGAGCGTGCGCGCGAGATCGGGACGCGACTGGTCGTCCCGGACGATCCATTCGACCTTGCGGCCGAGCAGGCCGCCGCGCTTGTTCAGGTCCTCGATGTAGATTTCGCCGGCCAGCTTGTGGACCAGCGCCGTCGCCGACAGCGGACCGGTCAACGCCAGCGTGCTGCCGATGCGCACCGGTCCGGGTGTCTGGGCCGAAACCGGCAGGGCGCCGGCAAGGCCGATGGCCGCGACCGCCGCGACGGCGATCTTCCTGAGGTTGATCAAGGGGTGTCCTCCCGTTTTCGAGGTTTGCGGACGTTCTTCGTTGCTACTCGTTGCGGATCGTGTTGCGCAGGATCCCGATCCTGTCGACTTCGACCTCGACCGTGTCGCCCTGCTTCATGAAGACGGGCGGCTTGCGCGCGAAGCCGACCCCGGCCGGCGTGCCCGAGATGATCACGTCGCCCGGTTCGAGCCGGAAGATCTCCGAGCAGGTGGCGACGAGCGTCGCCACGTCGAAGATCATGTCCTTGGTGTTGGCATCCTGCAGCACCTGGCCGTTGAGACGGCACTGGATGCGCAGGCCGGCGGCCCCCGCCGGCAGTTCGTCCGCCGTGACAAGATCGGGGCCGAACGACGCGGTCGCGTCGAAGTTCTTGCCGATCATCCACTGGTGCGACTTGAACTGGTAGTCGCGGATCGAGCCATCGTTGAAGAGCGAATAGCCCGCCACGTGGCCGAGCGCCTTGTCCTTCGCGATATAGCGCCCCGCCGCGCCGATCACGACCGCGACCTCGGCCTCGTAGTCGAAATGGTCGGAGACCTTCGGCTTCACGAGCGGCTCGTCGTGGGCGACCCAGGACGAGGCGAAGCGGTGGAACAGCACCGGATACTTGGGCGCGTCCTTGTAGGGACTCTCCGCCGCATGGTCGATGTAGTTGAGGCCGACGGCGATCGCCTTGGAGGGTGCCAGGACCGGGGCGAGCAGCTTCACGCCCGTCGCGGCGAACGTCGCCGACGCCCGCGCGGCGGCGGCCTTCGCGGTCTCCATGCCGGGGGCGCCGAGTGCAAGCAGCGCGTCGACGCTTTCGGGCAGGCCGGCGGCCGTGAGGTCGACGATCCTGTCGCCGCTGCGCGCACCGAGAGCCCGGCGTCCGTCCCTGACGAAATTAAGCAGTCGCATCTTGAAGGCGGTCCTTTCGTTCGAGGCGGGTTCGCCTCAGCCGGCGGTCTCGTGGTTGGTGATGAAGTCTTCCGGCGCGCCCGGACCCCAGAGATAGAACGAGTCCTCGGGCGGGTGGTCCTGCGCCGGCCACTCGCCTTCGAGGCCGATGAAATCGATGTCGTAGGAATATTCGGTGAAGCTGCCCCACGGGTCGCGCTGGTAGTAGAAATAGTTCGACCCGAGCACGTGGCGGCCCACGCCCCAGCCGTATTTGTGGCCCCTGGCGAGCATCTGCTCCATGCCGAGGCCGATCTCGTCGATGCCGCGCACCACCCAGCTCGTGTGGTGCAGGCCCGGGCCGTTCGATTTTGCGAAGGCGAGCATGTGGTGGTCGCTGGAGTGGGCGCCGTGCATGAAGGCGATACCTTCGCCCGAACGGTCCGACAGGCGCATGCCGAGCGCCTTGTCGTAGAATTCCAGCGAACGCGGCACGTCCGAGCAGAACACCAGCGCGTGCGTCAGGCGCACGGGGCACACCTTCTTCACGTTGCGCCGGTTGATGCCGACCGTCGTGCCCTTGTCGGTCGTCATGTAGATCGGGCCGTAGGCGTCGCCCTTGCGGTTGGGCGAGCTCTTCTCGGCGGCGACGATCTGCAGCGTCACGCCGTCGGGGTCGCGGATCCAGATGCCCTGCTGGTCGACGAGCGGGTGCGGGTCGACGAACTTCACGCCCGACTTCTCGAGGTGCCGGCGCATCGGCTCGTAGTCCTCGGGATAGACGCCGAGGGCGAGATACTCGAGCTTCTTGGGCTTGCCGCTTTCGTAGATCGAGCCCCAGCGATGGGGATGCCCGAACGTATGGAGATCGAGGCGGTTCCCGACCTTCCGGACATCGAGTCCGAAATCGTCGAAATACGACTTCGCGACGCCCAGATCGGGCACGCTGAACACGAAGCGGTCGAGAGAATGGATGGCGGTGACGCCGGGACGGCGCGGATCTGACATTCTCGTTTCCTCCGCCCCGCATTCGCGGGGGCCTTTGGTCTTATAGTTTTTTGACTAGCATATAGATTTGAACGCAGGCAATATATTTTCTGGATGAAGGCCCTCCATACCCTCCCCGCACCCGCCGCAGCATCGGGCATCGACGCCGACGTGCCCGGCACGAAGGCCTATCGTGCCTATGCGCAGATTCGCGCCGACATCCTGTGCTGTCGCCACGCCCCGGGCACGAAGCTGAACATCTCGGCCCTTGCCGACGAACTCGACGTCAGTCTCGGCGCGGTGCGCGAAGCCCTTTCCAAGCTGCAGTCCGAAGCGCTCGTCGTCGCGGAACCGCAGCGCGGCTACACGGTGAGCCCGGTTTCGGCCAAGGAGCTCGCCGAGATCACCGAAGCGCGCATCGCGGTCGAGACGATGTGCCTGCGCGCATCCCTCGCCAAGGGCGACCTCGGTTGGGAAACGCGAATCGTCGCCGCCTGGCACCGTCTGTCGCGCCTCAGCGAGACCGACGAGGGCGCGCGCGAGCATCTCAGCGAACAGTGGGCGCGCGCGCACTCGGAGTTCCACGGCGCGCTCGTCGACGCCTGCGGCAACGAATGGCTGCTGCGCATGCGCGCGATGCTCTACGAGCAGTCGGAGCGCTACCGGCGGATTTCCGTGCCCCTGCAGGGCAAGTCGCGCGACGTGCGCGGCGAGCACCAGGCGCTGTTCGACGCCGCGATGGCGCGCGACGCCGATCGCGCCGCGGCGACGCTCGAAAGCCATCTCAAACGGACCGCGACGATCGTCGCTTCGTCGATCGCGCCCTGATCCGGTCCCCGCACAACCGACCCGACGACGGAGACAGACGATGGACACGACCATGCAGGCCGCGATCGCGCACCTGTTCCTGAACGCCCGCACCCAGAACGGCTGGCTCGACCGGCCGGTCCCCGACGCGCTGCTGCGCGAGATCTACGACGTTGCGAAGATGGGGCCGACTTCGATGAACACGCAGCCCATGCGCGTGGTCTTCCTGCGCACGCCCGAGGCGAAGAAGCGGCTCGTCCCCGCCCTGATGGCCGCGAACGTCGACAAGACGGCGGCGGCCCCCGTCACGGCGATCGTCGCGCGCGACACGAAGTTCTACGAGTACATGCCCGAGATCTGGCACAAGCCCGAGGCCCGCGAGACGTTCGCCGGCAATCCGGCGCTCGCCGCCGCGACCGCGCAGCGCAACGCCACGCTGCAGGGCGCCTACCTGATGATCGCCGCGCGCGCCGTCGGCCTCGACTGCGGCCCGATGAGCGGCTTCGACGCCGCCAAGGTCGATGCCGAGTTCTTCCCCGACGGCCGCTTCAAGACCGATTTCCTGTGCAATCTCGGCTACGGCGACGCGTCGAAGCTGTTCGGCCGCCAGAAACGGCTACCGTTCGAGACGGCCTGCACGGTCCTCTGAATCGGCACACGCTAAAATTTCCTTTTACAGTTCCAGCCTGTGCTACTTTCGTCGCCATGACGGGGCCTGCCCGAATCGCGGGCAGGCAGGAGACGGACAACGGTGGCAATCGGAACGCTGCGCGGCCGCGAGATCCTGGCCGGAATCGGTCTGCTGGTCGCGGGTGCGGCTCTCGTCGGCACGCTGTTCTATCGCGAACTCGACACGATCGTCGACGAGGCGGCCGTCGAGGCGCGCCGCACGCTCGAACAGATGGCCGAAGAGGCCGGCGGCCTGTTCCGCCCGGCGATCGACCTGATCGCATCGGTCGAGGACGCGGCCCTGATGCGGCTCGACCGAGCCGAGGCGCAGCGTACCTTCGGCGCGATCGCGCAAGGGCCCGTCCAGCGCGCGGGCACCATCAACTCGCTCTATGTCGGCTTCCCGAACGGCGAGTTCTGGCAGCACCGCGAGGTGAAGCCGGCCTTCCTCGACGGCAAGGAACTCGAAAGCCCGGTCCATGCGCGCGGCTACCGGCGGGCGATCCTGGCGACGCCGGCCGGCCTGCAGTCGACCTGGTATTATTTCTCGGGCACGCGCGCCGAATGGCTTGCCGTGCCCGAACCCGCATTCAACTACGACCCGCGCACGCGGCCGTGGTATGCGGCGGCACTCCGGAACGACGGGCCGGTCTGGACGGAGCCCTATCGGACCGCTTCGTCGGACGATTTCGCGATCACGCTCGCGGGCCGGCTTTCCAATCCCGACAGGACGGTCTGGGGCGTTGTGGCCATCGACTTCCTCGTCGCCCCGCTCAACGCCGCCCTCGCGCGCTGGAAGTCCGACCGCATTCCGCCCAGCGCCACGCTTCTCGTCGTCGACATGGCCGGCAACATCGTCGCCCGTCCGCCGGGCGGGCCCGCCGGCGGCAGTGCCGGCGAAAAGGCGCTGGCCGCCATCGCGCGCGCCGGCAAGATCGAGAACGACCGCGTCGAAATCGAGGGCCGGCCGCATCTGGCCGCCGTCGCCCCGTTGGGCCGCGCGCTGAACCTGCCGCTCGTCGTCGCCGTCGCGATCCCGCTCGACGTGATGACCGACAAGGCGGTCGCCACGCTGCACACCAACGCGGCGATCCTCGCCGCCATCCTGCTCGTGCTCGCCTCGATCGCGGGCTACGCGATCAAGATGCGCGGCGTGGCGCGCGACATCGGCACGATGGAGAAGCTGACCCACCGCATCGCCGACGGCGAACTCGACGTCGGCGTCGACGGCACGCAGCGCACGGACGCGATCGGCGGCCTGTCGCGTTCGATCGAGATCCTTCGGCGCAACTCGCTCGCCCAGCGCGAGATGCAGGCCAAGGAACGCGAGCTTGCCAAGCATCTCTCCGAGATGGCCGTGCGCGTCGCCGAATCGGTCGACGCGATCCGGGCGGCGGCCAGCGAGATATCGCAGGGCAGCGACGATCTGGCCGCGCGCACCGAGCGGCAGGCCTCCACCCTCCAGCAGACCGTCGCCACGATGGCGGAGATCTCCGCGACCGTGTCGACGAACGCCGGAAATTCCGACATCGCGCGCCAACTCGCCGCCGACGCGCTGGCGCGTGCGGAAGCCGGCGGACAGGCCGTTTCCAGCGTCGTCGGGGCCATGTCGGGCATCGAGGGTTCGTCCTCGCGCATCTCCGAGATCATCCAGGTGATGGAGGAGATCTCGTTCCAGACCAAGCTGCTGGCGCTCAACGCCGCGGTCGAGGCTGCGCGCGCGGGCGAATCGGGCAAGGGCTTCGCCGTGGTGGCGCAGGAAGTGCGCTCGCTCGCCGACCGCTCGCGCCAGGCCTCGCAGCAGATCCGCAAGCTGATCGCCGAAAGCTCGCGCGAGGTCGGCGAAGGCGTGCGCCTGGCCGGGGCGGCCGGCGACGCGCTGACCAGCATCATCGAGATCGTCCGCAAGGTCTCCGAAGTCGCCCCCGAGATCGCCGCGGGCAGCCGCGAACAGGCACAGAGCATAACCGAGATCGTCAAGGCGATCGGCCATCTCGACGCCGCCACGCAGCAGAACGCCGCCCTCGTCGAGGAAAGCTCGGCATCCGCCGCCTCGCTCGCCGAACAGGCGGGCCAGCTCGTCGCGGTCGTCGCGCGCTTCCGGGGCGAAGGCGGCGAGCCGCCGCCGGCACCGCCGCCGGCCGAAGCGAGGGCCGAGGCGCCGAGGCCACCGTCGCGCAAGGCGCCCGCGCTGAAAGACGACGACTGGGGCGACGAGTTCTAGCCGCAAAGCCATGATCCGAACGCACGAAGACGTCACGGCGGCCGTGCTCGCGGCCATGGAGCGCACGTCCGATCCGCGCCTGCGCGAAATCATGGGCGCGCTCGTGCGCCACCTGCACGCGTTCGTGCGCGAGGTGCGCCTGACCGAGCCCGAGTTCCGCCGGGCGACCGAGATCCTGAACGACATCGGCCGCATGAAAACCGACACGCACAACGAGATGGTGCTGATGGCGGGTTCGCTCGGCGTTTCCGCACTGGTCTGCCTGCTCAACAACGGCGGCGGCCGGGCCGAGACGTCGCAGAACCTGCTGGGGCCGTTCTGGCGGATGAACGCGCCGCACGTTCCGGACGGGGGTTCGATCCTGCGTTCGGACACGCCCGGCGCCGCCCTGTTCGTGAACGCGCGCATCGTCGACCGCGAAGGCCGGCCGGTCGCCGGCGCCGAGGTCGACGTCTGGCAGGCCTCGCCGGATGGCCAGTACGAGAATCAGGACCCGCGGCAGGCGGACTTCAACCTGCGCGGAAAGCTCGCGACGGACGCCGACGGGCGCTTCCGGTTTCGCACCGTGCGCCCCGCCGGCTATCCGATCCCGACCGACGGCGTCGTCGGCAGGATGCTTGCCGCACAGGGAAGGCATGCGAACCGGCCCGCGCACCTGCACGTGCTGGCCTTCAAGCCCGGCTTCAAGACGCTGATCAGCCAGGTCTATGCCGACGACGATCCGGGGCTGGAAAGCGATCCGCAGTTCGGCGTCACGACGGCGCTGACGGCGCGCTTCGAGCGGCACGACGCGCCGCACCCGGATGCGACGGATGCGGGCGTGCCGTGGTACTCGCTCGATTTCACCTTCACGATGGAGCCGGGGGAAGCCGCGCTCCCGCAGGCACCCATCCGCTAGCCGGCCTCAGGACGCGCGGATGCGCGAGATGAACGCGTCGACCTTCTCGCCCAGCGCCTCGGACTGGCGCGACAGCTCGCCCGAAGCGCTCAGTACCTGACCGGCGGCCGCACCCGTGTCGGTCGCAGCCTTGGTCACGCCCGTGATGTTCGAGGACACCTCGTTGGTGCCGGCGGCCGCCTGCTGCACGTTGCGCGCGATCTCCTGCGTGGCCGCACCCTGCTCCTCCACCGCCGAGGCGATGGCGGCCGCGATCTCGTTGATGCGCCCGATCGTGCCGGTGATGCTCTGGATCGCCTGCACCGAGTCCGACGTCGCCGTCTGGATCGACGTGACCTGCGCCGAGATCTCGTCCGTCGCCTTCGCCGTCTGGTTGGCGAGGCTCTTGACCTCGCTTGCCACCACCGCGAAGCCCTTGCCGGCTTCGCCCGCGCGCGCGGCCTCGATCGTGGCGTTGAGTGCCAGCAGGTTCGTCTGCCCGGCGATGCCGTTGATCAGCTTGACCACGTCGCCGATGCGTTGGGCGGCTTCGGCCAGCGCGTTGACCTGCTGGTTCGTGCGCTCCGCGTCGCTGACCGCCTGGCCGGAGATCTTCGCCGATTCCGCGACCTGGCGGCTGATCTCGGCGATCGACGAGGAAAGCTCCTCGGCGGCCGACGCGACGGTCTGCACGTTGGTCGATGCCTGCTCGGACGCGGCGGCGACGGCGCTCGCCTGCCGGCTGGTCTCCTCGGCCGTCGCGGTCATCGACTGCGCCGTGCTCTGCAGCTCGGTCGACGCCGACAAGACCATCTGGACGATGCCCTTGACCGACGATTCGAAATCGTCCGCCATGCCGTTCATCGCGGCCTTCTTCTCGACCTCGGCGCGCCGCTTGGCCTCTTCCTGCTCGCCGCGCAGGCGTTCGGCCTCGATCATGTTGTCCTTGAAGACCTGCACGGTGCCCGCCATCTGGCCGATCTCGTCGGTGCGGCCCTGGGCGGGAATCTCGACCGTCTTGTCGCCGCCGGCGAGCTTCTTCATCGCCTCCGTCATGCGCACGACCGGCCCGGCGATCCCGCCGCCGAGGAACCAGGCGATGAGGAGCCCCAAGACGAGGGCACCGATCGAAAGGCCGCTCGTCGTCCGAATCGTCGTCTCCATCAGCCTCGTCGTCTGCACATCGATCTCTTCGAGCGACTTCTGCTGGCCGGCACTGATCTGCGCGATGGAGGTCGCGACGCTTTCGGCAAGCCGGGCCATCGTCTCGCCGACCTGCCTGTCGACCGCAAAGGACTGGGTCGCGACTTCGGCGAACGCGGTCTCGAACGTCTTCATCAGGGTCTGGGCGCTCTGCACGCCCTGACGGCGCGTCGGATTCTGCAGCCGCTGCACGAGATCGGCAGTCGCGCGCTCGAAGTCCCGCTGCCATTGCACGTTGGTCTCGATCAGACGCGCGTCCGGCCGGCCCAAAAACCGCGCCGAATTGATCCGGATCTGCATCAGCGCTTCCTGCGCCACGCCGGCGAGCGCCGCCGCGTCGTACTCGCGGTCGGCCATCGCGCCGCGGATGACGGCGGTCAGCTCCTCGCGCGCCTTCGCGCCGGCCGGATTGAGCGTATCCGCGACGAGCTTGTCGCGCGCCGTGCGCAGTTCGCGAAGCCGCGCGAAGCCGGCGATGTAGTCTTCGACGATCTTGCCAGTCGCCAGTATCTGCGCCCGTCGTTCGGCGTCGATGAGCGCTGCCGCGATATCGGCAATCTCCTTGCGGACCGTCGCGGCCTGCGCGTCGAACTGCGTCGCGACCGCCACCTCGCCGGTGTCGGAGTAGATGTACGCCGTGCGCCGCAACTGGACGACGTCGCGGTCGATCTGCGCCATCTTCAGGGTGTTTTTCGCGATGATCTCGAACCTGTTGAACGAGTCATCCGCATTCCGGATGCCTAGGACGCTGACTGTCCCGAGAGCCGCGAGCAGCGCCAGGATCACGACGAACCCGCACATGACCTTCGTGCGCAGCCTCATGTTCACAAGCACTGCAAACAGTCCGGTCGTCGATGTCTTGGCCACGGCGCGATCCTCCCCTTCGGCGGAATTGGCTCCGCTCGGAGGAGACTGTGCAAAAACTGCTGAATCTTCGGTTAATTGAATTTAACAGTTGCAACGTGGAAATTCGCGATCGCGCAAACCTCAGTACGCGATCCGCGCGACGGCACGCAGTTCTTCCGGCGTCGCCGTCGGAAAGCCGAAAAACTCCAGATACGCCGGGATCTGCTCGAACAGCATGTCGACGCCGACCTGAACGCGGCAGCCGCGCGCCGCCGCCGCTTCGAGCAGCGGCGTCATCTCCTGCTTCATCACGACCTCGCCCACGAAGGTCGCCGGATCGAGGCGGCCCGCGTCGAAGGGCAGCGGATCGCCGGCCTTCATGCCCAGCGGCGTGGCGTTGACCACCAGATCGTAGCCGGCGGGATCGTTCGAGCCGACCGCGACGCGCAAGTCGGGGTAATGCGTCGAGATGCGCCGTGCCAGCGCTTCGGCGTTGGGTGCGTGCGTGTCGTGGAGCGCGATCTCGCCGACCTTGGCCGCGGCGAGCGACGCGGCGATGGCCGATCCCACGCCGCCGCCGCCGACGACGAGCGCGCGCGCGCCCGCCAGCGCCAGTCCCTTGCGCCGGACGCCGCGCACGAATCCCTCGCCGTCGAACATGTCGCCCAGCAGCGTGCCGTCGGGTCGCAGCAGGACCGCGTTGCAGGCACCCGCGATCTTGACCGCGGTCGAAACCTCGTCGAGCAGGCCGACGGTCGTCACCTTGTGCGGCATCGTGACCAGCGCGCCGTGGATGTTGGTCAGCCGGAACAGCAGCTTCAGGAACTGCGGATAGTCTTCCGCGCGGCTGCCCATCGGGACGACGACCGCGTCGATGCCGTGCTTCTCGAAATGGGGGTTGTAGATCATCGGCGCCTTGAAGGTCTCGGTCGGAACGCCGAGATGCGCGATGAGTTTCGTCCTGCCGCTGATCATCGTAACCGAGACTCCGCTGTCCGGCGGGGATCCTATCGCGGTGCGCGGATATCGGCTACGGTGGCGGAAGCCACCTTTTCGGCGACGGAGTTCCCTTTCATGGCCGGTCCCTATCGCATCGTCGGCATCGCAGGCAGCCTGCGCGCCAAGTCCTTCAACCGCGCCCTGCTGGAGCACGCGCGCAAATCGGCGCCCGCAACGCTCGCGATCGAGATCCACGACCTTGCCGGCGTGCCGCTGTTCGACCAGGACGTCGAGGCCAAGGGCTATCCCGACGCGGTAGCCAAGCTGCAGGCGGCGGTCGGTGCGGCCGACGGCGTGCTGATCGCCACACCGGAGTACAATTCGGGCATCCCCGGCGTGCTCAAGAACGCGCTCGACTGGATGTCGCGCCCGCCCGGCAAGTCGACCAGTGCGGGCAAGCCCGTCGCGGTGATGGGGACCTCGCCCGGCATGGGCGGCACGCTGCGCGTGCAGGTCGTCATGCGGCCCGTGCTGGCCGGCATGGGCATGGCGCAGATGGTGGGAGCCGACGTGGCCGTTCCGTCGGCGACCACGGCCTTCGACGCCGAAGGAAATCTCGTCGACGAGCGCGCCCGCGCCGCAGTCGCCAAGTCGCTCGATGCCTTCGCCGCGTGGATCGGGCGGCTGAAGTCCGTCTAGGGCGTGGTCTCGTCCATGCCGGTGGCGCGCGGCACCCCGTCGGAAATCCGTTCGCGGCATCGCCGTTTCGGCGCTAGGCTCGTGGGCGTTGCCCCCAACAGCCTGGAACCGCCATGCGCCTGCTGCTCGTCAACGCCAACACCTCCGAATTCGTCACCGGCCGCGTCGCGGAGGCGGCGCGCGCGGTGGCCGGCCCTGGAACCGAGATCCGCGCCGTGACCGGCACGTTCGGTGCCCGCGTCATCGGCACGCGCAGCGAGAACGCCGTCGCCATGCATTCGACGATGGCGCTGGTGGCCGAGCACGCCGGCGACTGCGACGGCGTGCTGATCGCCGTTTCCTACGACACGGCGGTCGACGCGGCGCGCGAGATGCTGCCGATCCCCGTGCTGGGCATGACCGAGGCGGCCCTGCATGTGGCCACGCTTCTGGGGCGGCGCGTGGGCGTCATCGCGTTCGGCAAGCGCGTGCTCGGCCTCTACCGCGACACGATCGGGGCGACGGGGCTGGGCGGCTGCGTGGCCGGCTGGCGGGCGCTGGAAAGTGCCGCCCCCTACGCGCCCGGCGACCAGAGCGAGGTCGACAGGATGATCGTCGCGGCGGCGGCCGACCTCGTCGAGCGCGACGGCGTGGAAGCCATCGTGCTGACGGGCGCCGTGATGGCGGGCGTGCCCGCGCGCCTGCAGCCGCGGATCGACGTGCCGATGTTCGACGGGATCACGACCGGCGTGCCGCTGCTCGAAGCGCTGGTGCGCATGAAGCCGGCCAAGCCGCGCACCGGCAGCTACGCGCTGCCGGCGGGCCGCGAGAGCGTGGCGCTTTCCTCGGCGCTCGCAAGGCGTCTCGAAGGCTGAGCCAGCGGATGTTCGGGCCGGGCTGAAGCCGGGCCCAGATTTCTTCACTCGACAAGCGGTAATCCGTCACCCAGATTAAGGGCGACGGTCAGAATCCGGTTGTAGTTCGATGTCCGCTCCCGCACAGCCTGCCGTGAATCCCTGGTTGCCCCGCACGCTCGAGACGGGCGGCGGTTCCGTATGGATGCTCGGGAATCTTGCCGTCGCGGCCGGCTATTTCGCGCTGGCCATGATCGTGTCGCGGTTCTTCGCCGCCTACGGCCTGTTCCCGGCGCCGATCTGGCTGCCCGCGAGCGTGGCGATGGTCGCCGCGATGGCCGGCGGCCTCGGCGCCGCACCGGGCATCTATGTCGGTGCCTTCGTCGCCAACTTCGTCCTGTTCGATCCGCCGGTGGCCGAAGCCGCCGCGATCGCCGCGACCAACACGGCCGGTCCGCTGCTGGGTGCCGCCCTGCTGCGCCACTGGCATCCGCGCCGGGGGCTGTTCGACAGCTTTTCGGGCGTCGTGGCGTTCCTCGTCTCCACGACCCTCGTGGCGCCCGCGATCACGGCGCTGGGCGGCGCGACGGCGCTGACGATCGGCAAGCCCTTCGACGGCGCGCTCTTCTACGAGATCTGGCTCGGCTGGTGGCTCTCCGACAGCGGCGGCACGCTGTTCCTGGCGGCGGCGGCGATGCTGTGGCTCGGCATCGAGAAGGGCCAGCGCGGCCCGGCCGAGCCGCTGGCCCCGCGCGAACTGCTTGTCTGGACGGCGGTGGCCGTGCTCGCGATCCTGCTGTTCCTGACGCGCGAGATGCCCGGTGCGGCGATCAAGTGGGCCTTCCCGTTCCTGCTCGTGGTTCCAATCGCGTGGGTGGCGCTGCGCATGTCGCTGCGCGCGGCCCTGACGCTCGTCTCGCTCGTCGCGATCGTGGCGAGTGCGGGCACGGTCGCGGGCGTGGGCCCGTTCCAGACGGGTGCGGGCAACTCGCTTCAGCTCGTCGGCGTCCTCGTCGTCCTGCTGGCGATGACGGTGCTGACGATCGTCGCCCTCGTCGCCGAGCGGCGGAGTGCCGAGACCGCCAGCAAGGTCAAGTCGATGTTCCTCGCCACCGCCAGCCACGAGCTTCGCACGCCGCTCAACACGATCATCGGGCTTTCCTCGCTGCTGGGCGAAGGCCGCGCCCATCCGCCGGAGAAGATCGCCGAGTACGCGCGCGACATCGAGCGCAGCGGCGAGCACCTTCTGGCGCTGATCGACGACCTGCTCGACCTGTCGAAGATCGAGGCCGGCCGCTTCGACCTGCGCGAGACGCAGGTCGATGTCGGCGAGCTTGTCCATGCGTCGCTCGGGTTCGTCGCGGCACAGGCGCGCAAGCGCGAGATCCGGCTGACGGCCGAACCTCCGCCCGCCATCAGCGTCCAGGCCGACCGCAAGGCGCTGCTGCAGATCCTGCTCAACCTGCTGTCGAACGCGATCAAGTTCACGCCGGCCGGCGGCAGCGTGACCGTCGTCGCGACGCGCGAGGCCGGCGGCTGGCTCGCCCTCGCCGTGCGCGACGACGGGATCGGCATCGATCCGGCGGCGCTCGCCCGCGTCTTCACGCCGTTCGAACGCGTGCGCGAAGGCGGAGCGCGCGACGTGCAGGGGACGGGCCTTGGCCTTGCGATCGCGCGCGGGCTTGCCGAACTGCACGGCGGCTCGCTGACGATCGACAGCGAGCCCGGCCGCGGAACGAAGGCGACGCTGCGGCTTCCCGCCGGCCGCGTGCGGGCGACGGATTCCCAATCGTGAAAACGAAAGGGCGGCGCCGTCGCCGGTACCGCCCCTTCCCCGATCCTCGCGGATTACTTGATGTTGACCAGCCGCAGCGGGAAGTAGTTGTCCGCCATCTGGACGACGTCGATGTTCTGCTTCATCGCCCACACGATCGTCTGCTGGTGGAGCGGGATGTAGCCGAAATCGTCGGCGAGATGCTTGAAGGCCCGGCCGATCATCTCCTGGCGTTTCGCGGGATCTGTCTCGACCGAGACCAGATCCGTCAGCTTGTCGACCTCCGGATTCGAATAGCCGCCGTTGTTGAACTGGCCCCGGCTGCGCGCCGCGTCGCGCGTGTGCATCAGGTTGAACAGGACGTTGTGGGCGTCGTAGGTGGCCGGCGTCCAGCCCAGCAGGTAGAACGACGTGTTGAAGCCCGGCGTGTTGACCTTGGCGAAGAAGCGCGCGCGGGTCTGGGCGTTGAGATTCACCTTCATGCCGATGCGCGCCAGCATCGCCACGGCAGCCGTGCAGATGCCCTCGTCGTTGACGTAGCGGTCGTTCGGACAGTCGAGCGTGACCTCGAAGCCGTTGGGATAGCCGGCCTCCGCCAGCAGCCTCTGGGCCGCCGCCGGATCGAACGGAGCGGCACGCCGGCCCATCTCGGCCGTGTAGCCGTTGACGCCGGGCGCGATCAGCGAGCCCGTCGGAACCGACTGGTTGCGCATCACGCGGCTCTTGATCGCCTCGACGTCGATCGCCTGGTAGAAGGCCTGGCGCACGCGCTTGTCCTTGAAGGGATTCTTGCCCTTGACGGCCGAATCGGTCAGTTCCGCGCGCATCTGGTCGAACGACAGGTAGATGATGCGCAGCTCCGGCCCCTGGACGAGCTTCAGGCCCGGCGTGCGGCTGAGCCGCTCCTGATCCTGCGGCGGCACCGTGTAGACGAAATCGACTTCGCCCGACAGCAGGGCGGCCATGCGCGTCGCGTCGTTGCCGATGCGGAAGAAGCTCGCCTCGGTGATGTTGTGCACGGGCTTGTCCCACCAGCCCGGGTTCGGGACCAGTACCGTGCGCACGTCCGGCTCGCGCGTGCGCAGCACGAACGGGCCCGTGCCGTTCGCATTGCGCGTGGCATAGCTTTCCTCGTTCTTAGTGATGTCGGCGGCGACGGTGGCGTTGTTCTTCTCCGCCCATGCCTTCGACATGATGCCCCAGGTCGAGAGCTGCTCGGGGAAGATCGGGTCGACGCCGTCGGTGTCGAATTCGACCGTGTGGCTGTCGATCTTGCGCGCCCCCTTGGCGCTGGCGAGCGTGCCTTTGAGGTTCGAGCCGCCGCTCTTCACGCGTTCGAGCGAGAAAAGCACGTCGTCGGCCGTGAAGGGCGTGCCGTCGTGGAACCTGACGTTCTGGCGCAGCGTGAAGCGCCACACGGTGGGGGCGGACTGCCGCCATTCGGTCGCAAGCGAGGCTTCGAGCTTGAGGTTGGCGTCGCGGCGCACGAGCGGTTCGTAGATGTTCTGCGTGAAGGTCAGCAGGAAGGTTTCGTTGCGCGCGTACGGGTCCATCGAGTTGACGTCGCCGTCGTTCGCCCAGCGGAACGGCTTGGCGTCGAGCGGCATCGGGATCGCGGCAACGGCGAAAAATCCGGCGAGGACGCCGGCAAGAGCGGTCTTTTTCATCTTTGTCCCCCTCCGAGGGAGTGCGCGTGGATTGCACCAAGAGTAGCAAAACCCGGGCCGAATCCAAGCCGGGCCGCCTCGGAGGCATACGAATGTCAGTTGGGACGGGCGGCGTAGAGCTCGCGAAGGTCTTCTGCGGCCTTAAGAAGTTCGTTCAGGTGCGGATTCAGGATCAGCGCCCGTTCGTATGCCGCAAGGGCCGCTGCCGGATGGCCCTGGCGCATCGCGATCTGACCGAACCCGGCCAAGGCCCCGTAATGGCGGGGTTCGCGCGCCAAGGTCTCGACGATGTCGGCCACGGCGTCGGCGTCCCGGGTTTCCATGAAGGCCAGCGTCGCGCGCTTGTTCCAGGCCTCTGCCCAGTCGGGATAGCGCGCGCACAGATCGTCGAGCGTATCGCGCGCACGGTCGCTTTCCTTGGCGACGATCTGGCCGATCGCGGCATGCATCGCATCGACCGCCGCCGGTTCGGAATGGTCTGTCCACAGCGCCCAGATCAGATCGCCCGTCTCTTCGGCGCCGCGCGGCGGCTTCTCGCGCTGCAGTTCGCGGAACAGCGCGTCCAGGCGCTTGGGCAGGCCGGCCGGCGGCGGGCGGTCGCAAAGCGTCAGCACGCGGCGCAGCGCCCCCGAGATGTCGGGCACGCGCGGGGCCGCGGCGACCGGCGGACGGTCGGCCGTGCTCCGAAGTGCGGGTTGCTTGCGTTCCTGCTTCACGCCCGACAATTTCGCGCATTCGCCGGCGGGTTTCTATCTTTTTCGCCAAGCGGCCGGGATTGGCTATAGTCCTGCCTGTCATGAAATCGTCTCCCAGGAAGCGCCTCGTCGCGGTCGGGGCGGTGTGCCTCACGAGCATCTACCGCGTCCCGTCGATCCCGCCGGCCCCCGTCAAGATCGTCTCGACCGACGCCCGGCGCGTTGCCGACGGCATGGCGATCTCGGCCGCCTGCGCGTTCCAGCGGCTCGGCGGCGACGCCGAGATTTGGGCGCGCCTGGGCGACGATCCCGAGGGCATCGCCATGCGCGCCGAGCTTGCCGCGACCGGGGTCGACGTCGCGTCCTTCCGCATGATTCCCGGCGGCAGATCCTCGCATTCGAGCGTCATCGTCGACGCGAACGGCGACCGGCTGGTCGTGCCGTTCCACGATCCCGGCCTCGACAAGTCGGCCGACTGGTTCCCGGTCGAGCGGCTGAAGGACGCCGACTTCTTCCATTGCGAGGTGCGTTGGCCGGAGGGTGCGCATGCCGGGCTGACGGCAGCGCGCCGCGCCGGCCTGCGCGCGATGGTCGACGGCGAGACCGCACCGCTCGACGTGCTGCGCCGCCTCGTGCCGCTCGCCACGCACGCCGTCTTCTCCGATCAGGGGATTTTCGCGTATGCGGGTACGGACGATCTCGAGACGGCGCTGAAGCGCGTCGCCGCCGAGCATGGCGGCCATGTCGGGGCGAGCTGCGGACCGGCGGGCTACGCGTGGATCGAGAACGGCGCCGTTCGCCGCGTTCCGGCCCCCAAGGTCGACGTCGTCGATACGCTGAGTGCGGGCGACGTGTTCCACGGCGCGCTGGCCCTGATGATCGCGGAAGGACGGCCGATCGAAGCCGCCGCGCGGTTCGCGTGCGTCGCCGCCTCGATCAAGTGCACGCGCTTCGGCGGGCGGCTCGGCTGCCCGACGCGCGAAGAGGTCGAGGCCGCCGGCGGCTGACGCCCGGCCCTTCGCGGAACGGCGGGCATGGGCTAGAGTTTCCGGACTTCCCTCCCGCGAAACCGACGATGCCGACGAACGATCCCGACCCGAACGAGCCGCCCTCTCCGTTCCACCGTTTGGCGGCACGGCTTGGCGCGATGCTGGGTTCGCACGGCGCGCGGCTGGCGGAAGACCCGGGAGCCCACGCCGCCGAAGCCCGCTTCCGCGAAGGGCTCGAAGCGCTGGGCGAAGGGTTCGCGCTGTACGACGCGGACGACCGGCTGGTCACGTGGAACGCGCTCTACGTCGTCGATTTTCCCGAGGCGCGCGGGCGCATCCGCGCCGGGATGCCGTTCGGCGAGGTCCTCGCCGCGGTCGCCGGCGATTCCGTCTGGGCCGGCCGGCCGGACGAGCGCGAGCGCTTCATCGCCGCCAGCCGCGCCGGCCGCGCCGCGACCGAGGCCCCCTTCATACTCGAGCTGCCCGGCCCGAAAGTGGTCGAAGGGATTGAACGACGCACGGCCGACGGCGGGCGCGTCGTCATCGTGCGCGACATCACGGCCGAGCGCGCGGCGTTGCGGGCACTCGCGATCAGCGACCAGCGGTTCCGCGACGGCATCGCGGCCATGACCGACGGATTCACGCTTTACGACACCGAGAATCGGCTGGCGATCTGGAACGACCGCTTCGTCGAGCTGTTCCCGCATCTGCGCGACCGCCTGCATGTGGGTATCGCGCACGAGGACATCATCCGCCTCGACGCGCAGGCCGACGTCTACGAGGGCTTCCGGTCGATCGACGAGATCCTGCAGGCCGCGCGCCTGCGGCGCGACCGGCCGGGCGTGCCTTACGAACTGCGCATGCGTACGGGCCAGATCATCGAAGGCATGCAGCGGCAGACCGCCGACGGCGGACGCGTGGCGACCTATCGCGACGTCACCGAGGCGCGGCGCACGCTCAAGCAGCTCGCCGACAGCGAGATCCGGCTGCGCGACTTCGCGCAGGTGACGTCCGACTGGTTCTGGGAAACCGACCACGAACACCGCTTCACGTTCGTATCGGATCCGCGCGGCGTGCTGGCGCTCGACCTGACGACGACGCTGGGCCGAACGCGCATCGACCTGATGGAGACCGTCGACGGCTTTCCGGAATCCGAGATCGAGGCGCATCGCCGGGCGCTCGCCTCCCATCGCCCGTTCCGGAACTTCGTCTATCCGCTTCGGCAGGGAAGCGGCGCGCTCGAATGGGTGGACGTGTCGGGTATCCCGCTGTTCGACGATTCCGGCGCCTTCGTCGGCTATCGCGGCGCCGGGCGCCTTGTCACCGAGGAAGTCCGCGCGCGCCGGAGCCTCGAACTTCTCCAGAGCGCCATCGACAACGCCAACGACGCGGTCACGGTCGTCGAGGCGAGCGGCCATCGCGACCGGCGCGTCGAGATCGCCTTCGTCAACCGCGCGTTCGAGCGGCTGACGGGCTTCTCCGCAGGCGAGGTCGTCGGCCAGCCGCCGCGCCGCCTGCTGGGTACCGACGCCGATCGTCAGGCCGCCGCCGGCCTGTGGGCGGCGATCCGCGACGGCGTCCCGTTCCGGGGCGAACTGCTGCTGCCGCGCAAGGACGGCTCGTCGGGCTGGGTCGACATCCGCCTCGATCCCATCTTCGAGCGCGGACGGCTCACCCACTACGTCGCGATCGAGCGCGACGCGTCGGAACGCCACGAGAGCCAGGCGCGGCTCGCCGCCGCGCGCGACGAGGCGGAGGCCGCACGCGAGGCGGCCGAGAAGGCCAACCGCGCGAAGTCGGAGTTCCTCGCCTCGATGAGCCACGAGATCCGCACGCCGATGAACGGCGTCATCGGCATGGCGGGCGTTCTGCTCGACGGCAAGCTCCAGCCCGACCAGCGCCGCGCGGTCGAGACGATCCGCGATTCGGGCGAGATCCTCCTGCAGATCATCAACGACATCCTCGACCTGTCGAAGCTCGAAGCCGGGAAGATGGCGTTCGACGCCCTGCCGTTCGAGCCGGCGGCGCTGGCGCAGGGCGTGATCGACATCGTCGAGCCGCGTGCGGCCGCGAAGGGACTCCCCGTCTCGCTCGCCGTCGCCGCCGACGTGCCGGACATCCTCGTCGGCGACAGCGTGCGCGTGCGCCAGGTCCTGATCAATCTCGTCGGGAACGCCGTGAAGTTCACCGCGCGCGGATCCGTCCGGCTCGAGATCGCGCGGCTTGCCGACGCGCCGGACGAGCGCGCCTGGATCCGGTTCTCGGTCCACGACACGGGCATCGGCATTCCCGAAGAGCGCCGCGCCGACCTTTTCCGCGAATTCAACCAGCTCGACAGTTCGATCACGCGGCGATACGGCGGCACCGGGCTGGGGCTCGCGATATGCCGCAGCCTCGTCGCGCGCATGGGCGGGACGATCGGCGTGGCAAGCGAGGTCGGCCGCGGCAGCGTGTTCGAGACGCGCCTTCCCTTCGCCGTCGCGGAGCGCGCCGCTCTCGTCGAAGCCGCGCGCAACGAGACGGCCGGCGGCATCGCGGCACTGCGCCGGCCCGACGGCGGTCCGCTGCGCATCCTGCTCGTCGAAGACAACGAGACCAATCGCCTCGTGGCGCTCTCGATGCTCGAAAGCGTCGGGCTGACCGCCGATCTTGCCGCCGACGGTGCCGCGGCACTGGCGGCCGTCCGCGCGCACCCCTACGACATCGTTCTGATGGACATCCACATGCCCGAAATGGATGGCCTCGCCGCCGCACGCGCGATCCGGGCACTGGACAGCGAGGCGGCCGGCGTGCCGATCGTCGCGGTGACGGCGAATGCCTTCCAGAGTCACGCGGCCGAGTGCCTCGACGCCGGAATGGACGATTTCCTGCCCAAGCCGTACCGGAAGGCCGCATTGCTCGACGCGATCGCGCGCAACTGCCCGGCCCGGCGGGTGGCTAGCGCACAAAGGTAGGCAGCCGTCGCGGCGGCTGCTAGGTTCCGGACACCAATATTTCGTCCAGCGGGAGCGACGCCATGATTCTCACTACCACGCCGACGGTCGACGGGAAGCGCGTCACCGCCCATCTGGGCATCGTGTCGTCGGACGTCGTTCTCGGGTCGAACGTGTTCAAGGACTTCTTCGCCTCGATCCGCGACTGGGTCGGCGGGCGCGTGGGCAGTTACGAGAAGGTCTTCGCCGATGCCAAGCGCGAAGCGCTTGGCGAACTCGAGGCGCGCGCCAAGGAACTCGGCGCCGACGCCGTCATCGGCATCGATCTCGACTATCAGACGATCGGCGGCGACAGCAAGATGCTGCTGATGGTCGCGGCGAACGGCACGGCCGTGAAGCTCGGCTAGGCGCATGCGCGGGAACTGGGTGACGGCCATGGGATTGCTGGGAAGCCTTCTGGCGCTGATCGGGTGCGAACGGCTGGTCGCCAGCCAGGTCGTCTACACGATGGGCGCCGACGTGCCGCAGATCCTGCAGGCGGCGTCGGTCGAAGGCCCGCTCCTTGTCGAGACGATGGAAGCGGACGGGACCGGGCAGACGGCCCTGCGCGAGCGCGTCGCCAAGGTCCTGCGCGAGGCCAATCCGCATCCGTGGCTGAAATTCGAGACCGATCGGAGCAAGGCGACGGGCGACTATCGCATCGTCTTCGTGTTCGAGGCGCGGACCGTCCGTCAGCCGGACTTTCCCGGGATTTGTGCCGGGCGCGCACCGCGATTCGAAAAGGATCCCGCAAGAATTAACGTGCACGCCGTACTGTGCACGCCGCGCGGCCCCGTGGTCGCGGTGCATGGATGGTTGAAGCGGCCGGAATCGTTCGACGATCCGGCGATTGACCGCCTGATCAACCAGATGGGCCACCAGGTCGTTCGCGGCGCGACGTAGACGTCTTCAATTTTATCTTTAACCGTTCATAAATACGGCGGGCACGATAAAGGGCGCATGAAACGCGCCCAGCCGGACTCCCCCATTCCGTCTGCCGATCCGCTGTCGTCGGCGACGGATTGCGCGATCATGGACGCCATGGCCGACGCGATTCTGGTCGTCGGCGAAGATCGCCTGATCCTGCGCGCGAACCCGTCGGCCGGCCGGATGCTCGGCTGCACCGTGCGCGAGCTCGAGAACGTCGCTCTGTCGCGCATCGTGCCGAACGCGGATGCGATCCAGGAGATCTGGTCGGATTCGCGCGGGGCGCATTCGGCCGAAGTGCACGCGCTCACGTTCGACGGCCGGGCATTCCCCGCGACGCTTTCGGTCAGTGCCGTCGCCGGCATGTCGTGGCATGTCGTGTCGATCCGCGACGTGACCGACCAGGCTCGCGCCCATCGCCAGCTCGTCGACCGCACGCTGCGCGACGCGCTGACCGGCCTGCCAACGCGCGCCCTCTTCATCGAACAGGTCGAGCATTCGCTGGCCCGCCGCCGAGCCGGCGCTTCCGGCGGCGAGATCGCGGTCGTCTGCGTCGGCCTCGACCGCTTCAAGCTGGTCAACGATTCGCTGGGATATCCCGCCGGCGACGAGCTTCTCGCCGCCGTCGCCGCGCGTCTGTCGCGGGAACTCGGGCCCGGCACGCCCGTCGCGCGGCTGGGCGGGGACGAGTTCGGCATTCTCGTCGACGGCGTGGCGCGCAAGTCGGAAGCCGTCGTCGCCGCGGAACGCGCGCTCGGCACGTTCTCGGCCGCGTTCGCCCTGACCGGCCGATCGCTGCTGATCGACGCTTCGCTTGGCCTCGCCTTCGCGTCGCCCGACGAAGAGACCGATGTCCAGACGCTGCTGTCGAACGCCGACGTCACGATGCATCGCGCCAAGCGCACCGGCGGCGGTCGGATCGAGATCTTCGAGCCGACCCGGCACGGCGAGGCGCTCGGCCTTCTGGAGATCGAACTGGCGCTGCGCGAGGCGCTCCAGCGCGGAGAGTTCGAACTGGTCTACCAGCCCATCGTCGATCTCCAGCGCGGCAACCTGCGCGGAGTCGAGGCGCTGCTGCGCTGGAACCGCGAGGGCGGCACGACCGTCCCGCCGTCGGTCTTCATCCCGATCGCCGAACAGTCCGGCCTGATCGTCCAGATCGGCGAATGGGTCCTGCGGCGCGCCTGTACGCAGATGAAGGTGTGGCGCGACCGCTACGGTGCCGCCGCCCCCGAGTACGTCGCCGTAAACCTGTCGGCCCGCCAGATCGACCGGGACGACGTGCCCGCTCTCGTGCGCCGCGTCCTGGCGGATTCGAATCTCGATCCGCGCCATCTCGAGCTCGAACTGACGGAATCGACGGTCGTCGAGAATCCGGAAGTCGGCCAGCGCATCCTGCAGGAGGTCGTGGCGCTCGGCGTGTCGCTCGCGATCGACGACTTCGGGACCGGCCAATCGGCCCTGTCGCTGCTGCCGCGCCTTCCCCTCGCCAAGCTGAAGATCGACCGCGCCTTCGTGGCGCGCATGGACGTGGAGTCGGAAAGCTTCGAGATCGTGCGCGTGATCGTCTCGCTCGCCCAGGCGCTGGGCATGCGCACCGTGGCAGAAGGCATCGAGCGCGAGAGCCAGATGCGCCTCCTGCGCAGCCTCGGCTGCGCGCACGGACAGGGCTACCTGTTCCATCGCCCGCTGCCCGCGCAGGAAATCGAGCGCCTGTGCGACAACCCCGCGCCGGCGACGTTCCGTCCGCAGACGGCTGCCGGCTAGCGGAACAGCACGTCCTTCGACGCGAGCACGGCACCGCCGACGATCAGCACGCACGCGGCGAGCAGCGAGATGCTGGCGCTGCCCGTGCCTGCGATCAGCAACAGGCCCGTCGACATCAGCGGCGTCAGATACGATGCCGCACCCAGCGCCTTGATGTCGCCCTTCTTCATGCCGATGTCCCACACGAAGAAGGCGAGTCCCACCGGCCCGAACCCCATCGACAGCAGGGCCGCCCACTGGCCGGACGTGCCGGCATAGGCGTCCTCGAACAGCATGTGGCAGATCGCGGCGAGTGCGGCCGTGCCGACGCAGAAGCCGGTGACCGCGTCGGTCGGCACGTCGCCGAAACGACGAGATAGCACCGAATAGCTCGACCAGATCACGGCGGCCGCGAACGCGCAGCCGTATCCGGCGATCTGCGCCGGCGTGAATCCGCCCGAACCCGCCCCGGCACCGACGATCAGGACGCAGCCGGCAAGCCCAGCCCCGGCACCGGCAAGATGGAACCAGCGCAGACGCTCGCCCGGCAGGAATCCGGCGAACACGACGATCAGCAGCGGCCAGAGATAGTTGAGCAGGTTCGCCTCGACAGGCGGGGCGAGTGCAAGGGCAGCGAAATAGCAGGCGTGATAGCCGAACAGTCCGTAGAGGCCGAGCGCCCAGACCTGCGGGCGCTGGCGCCAGGCGGCGAACAGCGGTTCGCGCCGGATCGCGCGCTTGGCAAGGCCGAGCAGCCCGGCGATCCCGAACGCGACGGCGCAGCCGAAGAACGGCGGCGGTTGTGCTATCGCGGTGAGGACCGCGAGCGATGCCCACAGGACGATGGCGCCCAGGCCGAAAAGCGTCGCGGTACGGACCGACAAGAAAACTTCTCCCGAAACGAAAAAGCCCCCGACCGGCGGCCGGGGGCCTTCTCCTAGCGGTTTGCCGGTGCGGCTTCAATACATGTGCTGGCCGCCGTTGATCGACATGGTCGAGCCGGTCACGAAGCCGCCGTCGTCCGACACGAGGAACAGGACGCCACGCGCGATCTCCGACGCCTTGCCGAGGCGCCCCACCGGGATGCGCGCGACGATCTTCTCGAGCACGTTGGGCGGTACGGCGCGCACCATGTCGGTATCGATGTAGCCGGGCGCGATCGCGTTGACGGTGATGCCGGCCGAGGCACCTTCCTGGGCCAGCGCCTTGGTGAAGCCGTGGATGCCCGACTTCGCCGCCGCATAGTTGACCTGACCGTACTGGCCGGCCTGCCCGTTGACCGAGCCGATATTGACGATGCGGCCGAACTTGCGCGCGCGCATGCCTTCGATGACCGCCCGGCTCATGTTGAAGCACGAGCCGAGATTGGTCTGGATGACCGCGTCCCACTGCTCGAACGTCATTTTGTGCATCGTGCCGTCGCGCGTGATGCCGGCGTTGTTGACCAGCACGTCGACGGGGCCGAGCTTCGCCTCGACCTCTTTCACACCCGCAAGGCACGATTCGTACTTCGACACGTCCCACTTGAAGGCAGGGATGCCGGTGCGCTTTGTGAATTCCTGCGCGGCCGAATCGTTGCCGCCGTAATTGGCGGCCACCTTGTAGCCGGCATCGCGGAGACCCGTGCTGATGGCTTCGCCGATCCCGCGCGTTCCGCCCGTCACGATCGCTACACGTCCCGACATGCGCCTTCTCCCCGTTCGATGTTCAGCTTATTGCTTTCTTGTCTTCCGTTCAGCGCTCGACGCACATCGCGATGCCCATGCCGCCGCCGATGCACAGCGTGGCGAGGCCCTTCTTCGCGTTGCGCCGGCCCATCTCGAAAAGCAGCGTCGTCAGCACGCGGGCACCCGATGCGCCCACCGGATGGCCGATGGCGATGGCACCGCCGTTGACGTTGACCTTGGCCGGATCCCAGCCCAGCGTCTTGTTGACCGCACAGGCCTGGGCCGCGAACGCCTCGTTCGCCTCGACAAGGTCGAGGTCCTCGACCTTCCAGCCCGCCTTGGCGAGGGCCGCCTTCGAAGCCGGGATCGGGCCCGAGCCCATGATCGCCGGCTCCACGCCCGCCGTCGCCCACGACACGATGCGCGCGAGCGGCTTCACGCCGCGCTTCTCGGCTTCCTTGGCCGTCATCAGGATGAGGGCGGCGGCACCGTCGTTGATGCCCGAGGCGTTGCCGGCCGTGACCGTGCCGTTCTTGTCGAAGGCCGGGCGCAGCTTGGTCAGCGTATCCAGCGTCGTGCCGTGCTTGGGATATTCGTCGTCGGCCACGATCACGTCGCCCTTGCGGCCCTTGATCGTGACGGGAACGATCTCGTCCTTGAACTTGCCGGCCTTCTGCGCGGCCTCGGCCTTGTTCTGCGAGGCGAGCGCGAACTTGTCCTGCTCCTCGCGCGTGATCTGCCACTTCTGCGCCACGTTCTCGGCCGTCGTGCCCATGTGGTAGCCGTGGAACGCGTCCCACAGCCCGTCCTTGATCATCGTATCGACCATCTCGGCGCTGCCCATCTTGGTGCCGCCGCGAAGGTGCATGGCATGGGGTGCCTGACTCATGCTCTCCTGCCCGCCGGCGACGACGATGCTGCTGTCGCCGTTGCGGATCGCCTGGAAGCCGAGTGCCACCGCACGCAGGCCCGAACCGCAGAGCTGGTTGATGCCGTAGGCGGTCTTCTCGACCGGGATGCCCGCACCGATCGCGGCCTGGCGCGCCGGGTTCTGGCCCTGGCCGGCGGTCAGAATCTGGCCGAGGATCGCCTCGTCGACGTCGGCCGGCGCCACGTTCGCGCGCTTCATCGCCTCGAGGATCGCGACCTGACCGAGATAGTGCGCCGACACGCCGGAAAGCGCGCCGTTGAAGCTGCCCACCGGCGTACGCGCCGCCGCGGCGATGACGATGTCGGTCATTGGTCTCTCCCGTTGTGGAATTCTCGCGGATTGGCCGTCAGTCTACGCGTGGCCGCGTCAACCGGGCAAGCGCCCCAGCCACTGCGCCAGCGGCTCCCAGAGCTCGGTCTTCGCGCGCCCGCCGACGACCATGCCGATATGGCCGAGCTGGAGTTCGAGCGTGTCGGGCCTTTTCAGTTTTGCTGCAAGTGCGCGGGCACTCGCCGGCGGCACGATGCGGTCCTGCGCCGGAATGACGCACATCGCCGGCAGGTCGAGGACGTGCGGCAGCACCGCGCGGCCCGACAGGGTCCACCTGCCCTTGGCCGGGCTGTTCTCGCCGTACCAGCCCACCAGCGTCTCGCGGGCGACGGAGGCCGACAGCGGTACGCCGTCGTTGAGCCAGTCTTCGAGTGCGAGGAACGCGCGCAGCTTCGGGCTGTCGTCGGGAACGCCGGCGATGCCGCGGAACTTGCGCGCTGCAAGAAACGGATCGAGGGCCGCGAACATCGCCTGCAGCACGTCGACCGGCAGTTCGCCCGCCGCGTCGATCCACGGCCACCACGGTCGCAGCGCGTCGCCGATACCGAGCGCGAGATCCGTCCGTTCGGTATGGAAATCCCAAGGAGTGGCGAGCAGCGCCAGACCGGACAGCCGGTGCTGCTGGCGCGCCGCAAGGCCCAGCGCCAGCAGGCCCCCCATGCAGTAGCCGAGCACGGCCGGGCGCGTGCCGCCGGCACGTTCGACGGCACTCAGCGCATCGGTCAGGCGACGGTCGATATAGGCCGACAGCCCGAAGCCGCGCTCGACGTCGCCCGGCGCGTCCCAGTCGACGAGGAACGGCCGGAAGCCGCGCGCGGCGAGGAAGCGCGCGAGCGAGTTGCCCTCGTCGAGATCGAGCACGTAGGCGCGGTTGATGAGCGAAGGCACGAGCAGCAGCGGAAGTGCGCCCTTCGGTGCCGCCGGACCATAGTCGTAGACGCGCGTGGTGCCTTCCTGCCAGACCGTCGCCGGCCATTCGAGCGGACGGCGCCACGGATGCCGGCGGTAGCGCGTCAGTCCTTCGTGGAAATCGGCGAGGCGGCGGCGGATCTCGCGGCCCAGCGCTTCACGGAACGCCGGTTCCGGATGGCTTGCGAGTTCGCTTGCGAGACTTTCCGCCCGTTCCTTCAGGCTTGGATGCCACGCCAGCCCCGGCAGCCTTACCGGCGTTTCCTGCAACCCTCTCTTCGAGAACGGCAAGGCGGCGGCGCAGCTCAGCCAGCTCGTCGCCGCGATCGCCACGTGCAGCGCCAGCGGGCGCGGCCCCGTGCGCGGGGGCGGCCGGTCCTGCGGCGTGCTTGAAGAATTCGGCGAACGGGCCATCGGTGAACACATTCGCACCCGGCCCCGCCCCCTTCAACCCTTCGGCCGCCGCGGCCCAGATGCCCGCCATTCCCGCCGGTCCGAGCGTGGCCCAGAGCTGCGCGTAGCGGCCCATCGTGCGCGAGATTTCCGGATCGGCCGACATGGCGGCGATCTGGTCCTGCCAGAGGTCGAGATAGCGTCTCGCGAGCTCGTCGAGATTGGGCGGATCGGCGGTCATGCGGCCTCCAGCCTAGCCGAAACGGGTTGCGCGGATAAGGGTAAATAGATACCGTATGCCGATTTAGTGTGCGCTTGCGAGATGTCCCCCCGTCATGCGAGTTTAACCACATGACAGACACAACCAACGTGCCGCCCGCGGCCGACGCCCCTGCCTCCGGCGACGCCGGGAAGGAACCGGTCAAGATCAAGAAATATGCAAATCGCCGTCTCTACAACACGGCGACGTCGAGCTACGTGACGCTCGACCATCTCTGCACGATGGTGAAGCAGGGAACCGATTTCGTGGTGCACGACGCCAAGACCGGCGAGGACATCACCCGCAGCGTCCTGACCCAGATCATCGTCGAGGAAGAGAGCAAGGGCGGCCAGAACATGCTGCCCGTGACGTTCCTGCGCCAGCTCATCTCGTTCTACGGCGACAACCTGCAGGCGCTGGTGCCGCGCTACCTCGAGAACTCGATGTCGGCGTTCTCGCGCAACCAGGAGCAGATGCGCACGGCCATGCAGCAGGCCTTCGGCGGCATGTTCCCGTTCGGCGCCCCCATGGGCGGCACGATCGAGGAGATCGGCAAACAGAACATGGCGATGCTGCAGAACGCGATGAAGATGTGGGCACCGTTCGGCTTCGATGGCGGCAAGGCGCCGTCCGGGGCGGCTCCGTCGGCCGAGCCGGGTGCGGGAGTTCAGGGCACGGAATCGCTGGACGAACTGCGCAAGCAGCTCGAAGCCATGCAGGCCCGGCTTTCGGACCTGTCGAAGAAGTCCTGAAGCCTCAGACCTCGAGCGCCGCGCGGTAGAGGTCGAGCAGCTCGTCCTGCTCCTTGCGGTCGGGCTCTTCCATCTTCCTGAGCTTGATCACCTGACGCATGATCTTCGTGTCGAACCCGTTGCCCTTGGCCTCGGCATAGACCTCGCGGATGTCCGCAGCCAGATCGGCCTTCTCGGTCTCCAGACGTTCGATGCGCTCGACGAACGACTTCAGTTTCGCCGCCGCAATCCCGCCCGTGTCGCCGCCGTCCGCCATCTGTCCGTCTCCAAGGATTCGATTCGAAGGAGCCGGAAGCTAGCCGTGCGGGCCCGCCGCGACCAGACGAAATCGTCGCGGTCTGTGGATAAGGTGCAAAGCGGGGCTAATGCTTGTGCGAAACGGCAAGCTTTGCCTTCTGGTCGGCCGTCGCTTCCTTCTGGTGCTTGGCCTTCCACTCGTCGTACGGCATTCCGTAGACGATCTCGCGCGCCTGCGGATCGGTGAGGCCCACGCCCTTTTCCTGCGCCGCGGCGAGGTACCATTTCGACAGGCAGTTGCGGCAGAACCCGGCGAGATTCATCATGTCGATGTTCTGCACGTCGGTGCGTTCGCGCAGATGCGTCACGAGCCGGCGGAAGGCGGCGGCTTCCAGTTCGGTGCGGGTCTTCTCGTCGAGATCGGCGGCCATTGCGGTCTCCCGGCTGGAGTTCTGGCCCAAGATATAGGCCGTCCGGCGTCCGTCTACAAACCCTCGACCGTTTCGGCGACCAACCCGTCCACGACGGCGACGAGGGCGGAGTGGCGGTCGGCACCGCCCGCGACCGCCCGGGCATGGGCCGCGCGCTGGCGATGCGCCGACGTGCCGCGCGTCAGGATCGTGCGGGCATGCGCGATCTCGGCAACGCAGTCGAGCCGCTCGGCATCCGGCCGGACCAGTTCGACTAGTTCGTCGAGCAGCGCGGCATAGGCGACGATCTCGCCCTTGCCGAAATCGACGAGCCCGCCGTCGAATCCGTAGCGCTGCGCGCGCCAGCGGTTCTCCTTCACCAGCATGTGCGGATAGATGCGCCAGCGCTGGTTCTGCCGCTTCAATCGCCAGAGCATCGAGATCAGGCACTGGTAGAGAGCCGCGATCGCCACCGCATCGTCGAGATAGGGGCACATGTCGGTGACGCGCATCTCCAGTGTCGGGAACCGCGCCGACGGGCGCACGTCCCACCACAGCTTGGAGGCATCGTCGATCAGCCCGGCCGCGACGAGCCGGTCGAGCTGGCGGCGGTACTCGCCGTAGCTTTCGAAATGGTCGGGCGGGCCGGTTCGCGGCAGTTCGTTGAAGATCGCCACGCGATAGCTCGCCAGCCCCGAATCCTCGCCCTGCCAGAACGGCGAAGACGTCGACAGCGCCAGCAGGTGCGGCAGGAAGTAGCCGATCTGGTTCATGAGATCGATGCGCAGCTCGTCGTCCTCGATGCCCACGTGCACATGCAGCCCGCAGATCACCAGCCTGCGCCCCACGCCCTGCAGGTCGCGCTCGAGCGCGCGGTAGCGGTCCTTGTCGGTCGCACCCGCCCCGCGCCAGGGTGCAAACGGATGCGTCGACGCGGCGATGGGGGCAAGGCCGAACTCGCCGGCCACGTCGGCAACGGCGCGGCGCAGGCGCGCCAGATCGGCGCGCGCCTCGCGCGCGGTGCGGCAGACGCGCGTCTGCACCTCGATCTGCGCGCGCAGGAATTCCGGGCTCGCCTGCCCGGCCTGTCCCTGCGCCGCCAATCGCGCTTCGACCCTGGCGACCAGATCGGACGGCGGATCGCGTGCAAGGTCGCGCGTCGCGCGGTCGACCAGCAGGTACTCCTCCTCGACGCCGATCGTGAAGGCGGGCTCGCTCATGGATACACCTTCGCCGCCGCCATTTCGGGAAGGTCGACGAGCGGAGCGAGTGCGTCGCCGAAGATCGCGGCCCAGCGGTCGCAGCCCGCGCGCGTGTCGATCAGGTCCTGGCGGATCTCGATCAGCGCGTGCGGCAGGCCGGAAAGCTCGCAGTGCGCGCGCATCGTGTAGCCGTGCCCGTCGCGCGCGTCGTAGGGCTGGTTGTCGCCGACCGTCACGCCGTCCTGCGCGGCCAGCCGCGCCATCAGCGGCACGGGCAGGCGCGGATCGGATTTCCACAGC
>JAEUKY010000074.1 GCA_016794005.1 Rhodospirillales bacterium | reverse complement strand
TCGGAGACGTAGCGGCCCCCGAAGATGCCGAAATGCCCGGTTTCGTCGGGTCCGGCGCGGAAGGAATTGAGCTTGTTCATGGCCGCGCGGTTATAGCCGAGCCGCCCGCCGGGGCCAAGCGACGTCAGGCCGCCCGGACGGCCGCCAGAAACCGCCGGATCAGGCGCGGGGATTTGTGTCCCGGACGGTCTTCCACGCCCGAGGCGACGTCCACGGCCGGGGCACCGGTCGCGCGGATCGCGCTCGCGACGTTGAGCGGCGTAAGGCCCCCCGCCAGCATCCACGGGACGGGCCATTTGCGTCCGGCCAGCAGAGACCAGTCGAAGGTCACGGCATTGCCGCCGGGCAGCGCGCCTTCGCGCTTGGGCGGTTTGGCGTCGAACAGCAGCCGGTCGGCGGCACCGGTATAGGCGGACGCCGCGTCGAGATCGGCCGCCGAGGCAACCCCCAGCACCTTCATGACCGGCAGGCCCGCGCGCGCGCGGATCGCGGCCGTGCGCGCGGGCGTTTCGTGGCCATGGAGCTGCAGCAGGTCCGGGCGGAAGACCGAAAGCAACGCGTCGAGTGCGTCGTCCTCGAAATCGACGAGGAGTGCGACGCGCACGACGCATCGGGAAACGCGCTCGGCAAGGAACCGTGCCTGCGCGGGCGTCACGCTGCGCGGGCTCGGCGCATAGAAGTTGAAGCCGGCGAACGCGGCGCGCCCGGCCGCTTCGGCCGCCGGAACCGAATTGATGCCGCAGATTTTCGCCTGCGCGCTCATCACGCGATTTCGGCCAGGATGCGCGCGAGTGCGGCCTTCGGATCGGCGGCCTGCGTGATCGGCCGGCCGATGACCAGATGATCGGCACCCAGATCGACCGCTTCGCGCGGCGTCATCACGCGCTTCTGGTCGCCGGCGGCCGCCCATTCGGGCCGGATGCCGGGAACGACGAGCTTGAAGCCGGGGCCCACCGCCTTGCGCAGACGTTCAATCTCGTGAGCCGAGCAGACCACGCCGTCCGCGCCCGCCTCGCGCGCAAGCATCGCCAGACGCAGCGCCTGCTCGCCCGCCGGTCCGCGCTGGCCGGTCGCGTCGAGATCGGCATCGTCGAGGCTGGTCAGCACCGTGATCGCCAGCAGCAGCGGCCGGTCGGGGCCGGACTGTGCCGCCGCATCGCGCGCCGCCGCGATCATCGCGCGTCCGCCGCTGGCGTGGATCGTCAGGAAGCGCGGGTGGCACAGGGCCGCCGCCTTGACGCCGCCGGCGACCGTGTTGGGAATGTCGTGGAGCTTGAGGTCGAGGAACAGCGGCCGCCCGCCCGTAACTTTGCGCACGCCGTCGGGCCCGTTCGCGACGAAGAACTCGAGCCCGAGCTTCAGCGCGAAACCTTCCGTGCCCAGTCGCGCGAGGTCGGCCGCGGCGTCGTCGGTACGCATCCGGTCGATCGCGACGAAAACGCGCGGCAGAGGGGGGCTGGCCGGCTGGGACATTGCGATATCCTTGCTGTTGGGCGATAGAGGCGTTGGACCGGGCGACTCGAAACCCGGCCGAGCGCAGGATTGCCCCGCCCCATGACCCGATTCAAGACCCTCCGCGATTTCGACTTTTCCGGCAAGCGCGTGCTCGTGCGCGCCGACCTCAATGTTCCCATGCAGGGCGGGGCGGTTAGCGACGCCACGCGCATCGAGCGCTTCGCGCCGACGGCCGCGGAACTGGCGGGGAAGGGGGCCAGAGTCGTCGTGCTGTCGCATTTCGGCAGGCCCAAAGGTCGCGACGAAAGCCAGTCGCTTCGTCCGCTCGTCGCCCCGCTCGCCAAGGCCATCGGCCGGCCGGTGGCGTTCGCGGCCGACTGCATCGGCACGGAAGCCAAAGCCGCCGTCGACGGACTGAGAGACGGCGGGGTCGCGCTGCTGGAAAACCTGCGCTTCCACAAGGGCGAGGAAAAGAACGATCCCGAATTCGCCAAGTCGCTCGCCGCCCTCGGCGACATCTACGTCAACGATGCGTTCTCGTGCGCGCACCGCGCCCACGCGTCGACCGAAGGTATTGCCCATATCCTTCCGTGCGCCGCCGGCCTTTCCATGCAGGCCGAACTCGACGCGTTGGGCAAGGCGCTCGACCATCCGCGTCGGCCGGTCGCGGCCGTGATCGGCGGGTCGAAGATCTCGACCAAGCTCGACCTGATCGGCAACCTCGTTTCGCGCGTCGACATCCTCGCGATCGGCGGCGGCATGGCCAACACGTTCCTCTACGCAAAGGGGATCTCGGTCGGCCGCTCGCTGTGCGAGGCCGACATGGCCGAGACGGCGCGCCGGATCATGGCCGACGCCGAGACCGCCGGAAAACAGATCGTGCTTCCGGTCGACGCGGTCGTCGCCGGCGCCCTGACCGACTCGGCCGGCGCCGAGACGGTGCCGATCGGTCGCATTCCCGCAGGCAAGATGATCCTCGATATCGGTCCGCTTTCGGTCGCCGAGACGCTGCGCATCTTCGACGGCGCGCACACGCTTGTCTGGAACGGCCCCGTGGGTGCGTTCGAACATGCACCCTTCGATGCGGGTACGACAGCGCTGGCGCGCGGCGTGGCGGAACGCACGAAGACGGGGAAGCTTTTGTCGGTGGCGGGCGGCGGCGACACGGTCGCGGCGCTGGCGAAGGCCGGTGCGGTCGATTCGTTCAGCTACGTCTCGACGGCCGGCGGGGCGTTCCTCGAATGGCTCGAAGGCAAGGAACTTCCCGGCGTGGCCGCGCTGGCCGTGCGCTAGGAAATCAGTTCAACCGCTTCAGCGGCTTGCGGCGCGGCGGGCTGCCGGCGTGCATCTTGCGCGTCGGCGCCGGGGAAA
>JAEUKY010000039.1 GCA_016794005.1 Rhodospirillales bacterium | reverse complement strand
CTGCCTTGTCGATCTCGGGCATCATCTGCCGAATGCCAACATCGAGCAGATCGTGGCGATGCTGATCCACCAGGGCCGGCTCGGCGGATTCCACTTCAACGATTCGAAGTACGGCGACGACGACCTGACGACCGGTTCGATTCGCCCCTACCAGCTCTTTCTCATCTGCCTCGAACTGGTCGAAGCCGAGCGCGAGGGAAAGTTCGCAGCACATCCGCCCGACCTGATGATCGACGCCAGCCACAACGTGAAGGATCCGATGGAGGATGTCCTCCAGTCGACCGAGGCGATCCTGATCGCCTATGCGCAGGCCCTGACGGTCAGCGACGTGGCGCTCGCTGCGGCGCGCGCCGAGAACGATCCCGCGCAGGCGCAGGAAGCGCTGCAGGATGCCTTCCGCACCGACGTGCGCCCGCTCGTGCGCGAAGCACGGCGGCGCAAGGGCGGCGCGCTCGAACCGCTGGCGGCGTTCCGCGCCGCCGGTTACCGGAAAGATGTCGCGGGCAAGCGCGGCTTCCGACAAGCGACAGGACTCTAGGACATGGCCACGATCGACCAGACCGTCGAAGACCGCTGGAATGCCGCACATGCCGCGACGCTCGCCGGTGACGAGGTGGCACTTCTCGTCTACCGCTCCAACCTCCTGGGTGGCGATCTGCGCATCACCAATTTCGCGGGCGGCAATACCAGCGCCAAGGCCATGATGCGCGATCCGGTGACCGGCGAACCGGTCGACGTGCTGTGGGTCAAGGGATCGGGCGGCGACATCGGCACGCTGACGAAGGACGGCCTCGCCCAGCTGCGCATGGACCGCCTGAGCGCGCTGCGGACGCGCTATCGCGGGCCGGCGGACGAGGATTCCATGGTCGCCTTCTACGACCATTGCCTGTTCCATCCCAAGAGCCGCGCGCCCTCCATCGACACGCCCCTGCACGCTCTGCTGCCGGCCCGGCACGTCGACCACCTGCACCCCGATGCGGTGATCGCGATCGCCGCCGCCAACGACGGCGAAGCCATGACGAGGGAGATCTATGGCGGCGAAGTCGGATGGCTCGGCTGGATCCGGCCCGGCTTCGAGCTCGCGACGAAGATCGCGGCGCTTGCGGCCGCGGACCCCAGGCTCGTCGGCGTCATGCTCGGCGGGCACGGCATCATCTCGTGGGCCGATACGTCCGAAGCCTGCTATCGCCGTTCGGTCGGCCTGATCAACCGGGCCGTGAAGTTCCTTGCGGCGCGCGCCGGGCGTGCCGCCTTCGGCGGGCCGGCGATCGAGTCCGCGCCCGAGGCGGCCGAACGCCGCCGCATCGCGGCTGCGGTGATGCCTGCCCTGCGCGGGCTCGCCTCGCGCCAGACGCGCAAGGTCGGCTGTTTCGTCGAGAGCGAGCAGATCCTCGCCTTCGCCGGATCGAAGGACGGCGCGCGCCTGTCGGCCATCGGCACGAGTTGCCCCGACCATTTCCTGCGCACCAAGATAACGCCGTTGCTGCTGCCCGCCGACACGCCGCGCGATGCCGGCGCGCTCGCCGATTTCGTGCGTCCGCTGTTCGACGGATATGCGGCCGGCCACGCGGCCTACTACAAGGCGCATGCGCAGGCGGACTCGCCGCCGATGCGCGATCCCCAGCCCGTCGTCATGCTGTGGCCGGGCATCGGCATGTTCACCTTCGCCAAGGATGCCGCGACCGCGCGCATCGCCGGCGAGTATTTCACGAATGCGGTCAACGTAATGGAAGGTGCCGAACGGCTCGGCGGCTACAAGGGCCTGCCGCCGGCCGACGCGTTCGGCATCGAGTACTGGGCGCTCGAGGAAGCCAAGCTGAAGCGCCAGCCGCCCGAGCGCGCGCTCGCGCGCCGCACGGCGCTCGTCAGCGGGGCGGCCAGCGGCATCGGGCTCGCTATCGCGCGCCGGTTCCTTGCCGAAGGTGCCGCCGTGGCGCTGCTCGATGTCGACGCCGCGAAGCTCGCGGATGCGGTACGCGATCTGGCGAAACGCCACGGCACCGACAATGTGCGCGCGTTCACGGCCGATCTGCGCGATGCCAAGGCGGTCGAGGCTGCTGTCGAGGAAGCATCCCTCGCCTTCGGCGGGCTGGACCTGCTCGTGAACAACGCGGGTCTTTCGATCGCGGGCGACGTCGATGCTTTCGCCATCGAACAGTTCGACCTGATGCACGACGTCATGACGCGCGGCTCCCTGCTGCTGTCGCAGGCCTTCGTGCGGCAGCTGAAGCGCCAGTCTCTGGGCGGCGACATCCTCTACATCGCCAGCAAGAACGCGATCGTCGCGGGCCCGAGCAACGTCGCCTATGGCAGCGTCAAGGCGGCGCAGGCGCATCAGGCGCGGCTGCTGGCGGCGGAACTCGGCAGGTTCGGCATCCGCGTCAACACGATCAATCCCGACGCGGTGATCCGCGGCTCCGGCATCTGGGCGGCCGGCTGGGCCGCCGACCGGGCGCGCGCCCACGGCGTTGCACTCGAGGCGCTGCCGCAGCACTACGCGCAGCGCACGCTGCTGGCGGTCGAAGTGCTGCCCGAGGACATCGCCGACGCGGCCTTCTGCTTCGTCGGCGGCGCGCTTTCCAAGACGACCGGCGCGATGCTGCCCGTCGACGGCGGCATCGCGGCGGCATTCCCGCGCTGAGAGAAAACAAACAGGAAATAGGGAGAGACCCATGACGCACACAAGGCGGAGTTTCACGAAAGGCGCATTGGCCGCCGTCTCGGCTGCGGCGCTGGCCCCGGCCGTCGTCCGCGCGCAGGCGCGCCCGAAGATCACCTTCTACTATCCGATCCAGGTCGGCGGCCCGCTGACGCAGGTGATCGACGGCTACATCGCCCGCTTCAAGGCGGAAGATGCCGGGATCGACGTCGAGGCGGACTATTCGGGGAACTACATCGACACGACGACCAAGGCGCTGACCGCCGACAAGGCCGGCTCGCCGCCGACGACGGCGATCCTGCTGGCGACCGACATCTACACGCTGCTCGACGCCGAAGTGATCCAGCCGCTCGACGATTTCATCAAGACCGACGCCGACCGCGCGTGGGTTGCCGGCTTCATGCCTGCGTTCCTCAAGAGCGCGCAGGTCAAGGGCAAGCTCTGGTCGGCGCCATTCCAGCGTTCGACCGCGGTGCTCTACTGGAACAAGAAGGCCTTCGCCGAATCCGGGCTCGATCCGGAGAAGTACCCGACGACGTGGGACGAGATGGTGAAATACGGCAAGGCCGTGCTGCGCAAGGACGCGTCCGGCCGCACGACGCGCTGGGGCGTGGGCATTCCGGGCAACGTGGGCTCGGCCCAGTGGCTGTTCGGCGCGCTGGTGGCGCAGGCCGGCGGCAACCTGTTCAAGGAAGACGGGACCGCGACGTTCCTCACCGATCCCAAGGTCGTCGAGGCGCTGCAGTTCTGGGTCGATCTCAGCAAGGTCCACGGCGTCCATCCGCCGGGCATCCAGGAATGGGGAACCACCCCGTCGGACTTCCTCGAAGGCCGGATCGCGATGATCTGGACGACGACGGGCAACCTCACGAACATCAAGAAGAACGCGACGTTCGATTTCGGCGTGGCGCCCTATCCCGGGAAAGCGGCGCCCGCTTCCGTGCTCGGCGGCGGGAACTTCTACATCTTCAAGAAGGCCCCGCAGGCCGACAAGGAAGCCGCCTTCAAGTTCGCCAAGTTCATGACGTCGGACGAGCTGCAGGCGGACTGGTGCATCCAGACCGGCTACGTGGCGCCGCGCGACGGCGCGTGGGAAACGGCGGCGCTGAAGAAATACGTCGCCGACATGCCGGCCGCGACCGTGGCACGCCGCCAGATCGCGAGCTCGGTGCCGGAGTTCTCGACCTACGACAACGCGCGCACGACCGCGATCCTCAACACCGCGATCGGCGCCGCGCTGACCGGCGCCAAGCCGGCCGAGCGCGCGCTTGCCGACGCGCAGGCCGAGATCGAGCGCATCCTGCGCCCCTATCGCAGGTAGGCGTGCGCGCCAGCCGCCGCCGGACACCCTCCGGCGGCGGTGCGTGCGCATTGACAAAGCCGCGACGATTTGTGAGCATAAGCTCCAACGACGGGCAAATGCCCAAATCCGGATTTCCAAGGAGGAAACATGTCGATCTCCCGACGCGCCCTGCTTCTCGCGAGCAGTTCCCTTGCAGCCGGAATTCTCGCAACCGGCCTGCCGCGCGCGGCGCACGCCGCCGATTTCGAGGGCTGGCAGAAGGCGGTCAAGGCCAAGCATGACGGCGTCTCGATCCGGGTGCTCGCGATCTCGCATCCGGCGTCCGACGCGATGAAGGCGATGACGCCCGACTTCGAGCGCGCGACGGGCATCAAGGTCGTCTGGGAAACGGTCGGCGGCGGCGAGATCATGTCGAAGCAGCTGCTCGCCCAGACCGCGCGCGACTCCTCGTACGACGTATATATGGTGCGGGGCACGGCACTGGCCGAGTACAGCGCCAAGCGCATGCTGACCGACCTCTCCCCCTTTCTGAAGAATGCCGAAGCGACGCCCTCGGATTACGACTTCGAGGACATCCACGTCGCCTACCGCAGCGGCCTCGGTGTCATCGGCGGCGTGACGGTCGGCGTGCCGATCGCCGGCGAGACGTTCTTCGTCTCCTACCGCAAGGACCTGTTCGAGAAGTACGGCCGCAAGCCTCCCGAGACCACGCAGGACCTGCTCGAGGCCGCGCGCTTCTTCCAGAACAAGGAGCCGGGCCTCTACGGCATCTCGATGCGCGCGGAGACGGGCCGCACGCTGGCGCTGAGCTGGGACCTGTTCACGCCGATGTTCGGCGGTGCGATCCTCGACCAGAAGACGTGGGACGTGAAGGTCAACTCGCCGCAGACACTGGCCTCGCTGAAGTACCTTCTCGACCTGCTGCAGAACGCGCCGCCGGACATCGAGACCTACACGTGGGACGCGGCCGTCTCGGCCTTCGCGTCGGGCAAGACCGCGATGTGGTTCGACGCGACCTCGCTGCAGCCCTGGCTCGTCGACGCGACCAAATCGAAGATCGTCGGCAAGATCGGCTATGTCGCGCCGCCGCGCGGCCCCGAGGGACGCTTCGGCCCGATCGGCGGCTGGAGCCTCGGCCTGCCGAGCAACAGCCGGCAGAAGGACGCCGGCTGGGCGTTCGTCGCGTGGATGACGTCGAAGGCCAAGGCGAAGGAAAGCCTCGCCAAGGGCGGCGTGCCCTCGCGCGTCTCGGTGCTAACCGACGCCGCCTTCGTCAAGGAGGACCCCGATCTCGCCCGGGCGCTGAAGGACAGCCTCGACGCCGCCGGCAACCTGCTGGCGGCGGGCCGCAACTGGGTGCCCGCGACGATGGAATCGACCAAGATCCACCAGGTCGCCGGCTACTACGCGGGCCAGGCCCTGCTGAAGAAGATGACGCCCGAGGCAGCGCTCGCCGGCGCGGTGCCGGAACTCGAGCAGATCTCCCAGCGCATCAAGAAGGGCAGCTGACGGCGCCCGCGGGTCCCGGACGGGCGCAAGGCAATGGTCGGAAAATCGAAGATCTGGTTCTGGATTGCGCCGACTGCCCTTCCGCTGATGCTGCTGAGCAGCGTGCCCGTGGCGCTGCTCGGCTATATCAGCCTGACGTCGTTCGAGATCGGCTATGACTGGGCCGATCACGATTTCGTCGGCCTTGCGAACTACCGGCGCCTTTTCTCGGGCCGGGAGGTCGAGTTCTGGCCCTCGATCCGGCTGAGCCTGATCGTCACGCTGGTCAGCGTCGTGCTGAAGACAGGCCTCGGCCTCGGCGTCGCGGTCCTGCTGAACAAGAAGCTGCGCTTCGAGTACATCGCAACGACCCTTATCATCATGCCGATGGCGGTCAACCCGGCCATCGCGGGCCTGATGTGGAAACTGATGCTGAGCTTCGATTTCGGCATCGTCAACGCGGCCGCGCAGGCCCTGCTCGGCTACAAGATCGTCTGGCTCGGCCAGAGCTGGGCGCTGACGTCGGTCGTGGTCGTGCTGGTGTGGATGCATTTTCCGCTTTCGGCCCTGATGCTGCTCGGCGGCCTGCGCAACATCGCGCCCGAACCGCTGGAAGCCGCCCGCCTCGACGGCTGCTCGAACCGGCAGGTCTTCTGGCTGATCGTCGTTCCGCAGCTCTGGCCCGTCCTGATTGGCAGCAGCCTCTTCCAGGCGATCCTCGCCTTCCAGGCATTCGGCCCGATCTACACGCTCACCGACGGCGGTCCCGGCAGCTCGACGACGATCCTGCCGCTGTTCGTCTACAAGACGGCCTTCACCATCGGCTCGGTCGGCCTCGCAGGCGCCGCCGCCATCGTTCTCGTCGCGATCACGACGGCCCTGTCGGTCGCGATGATGGTCATCGGCAGGCGGGGGCACCAGGGATGAAGAAGGCTCCGCCCCGCATCCGCGAACACGCGCTGCTGGCGCTCGCCTGCCTGTTCTCGGCCTTCCCGATCGTCTTCATGCTGCTGACGTCGTTCAAGACGCGCGCGATGCTCTACGAACCGGCGCGCGTCCTGTTCGAGCCCACCTTCGACAACTACCGCGCCGCGATCGTGCAGTACGGCCTGCACAAGTTCGTCGTCGACAGCCTGATCGTGTCGGTGGCGAACGTCGCGGTTTGCCTCGTGCTCGGCACCGTCGCGGCCTACGCGCTCCACAAATTCACGTTCCGGCGCAAGGAGCTCGTCGTCTTCACGATCCTGTCCTCGCGGATATTCCCGTCGATCGCGCTGGTGATCCCCTTCTACATCATCGGGATCGCGTTCCAGCTGCTCGACACCTATACGATCCTCGTGCTCGCCTTCATGGTTTTCAACCTGCCCTTCGTCGTGATCATGATGCGCAGCTATTTCGCCGCCATCGGGCCGGAATTCGAGGAAGCCGCGATGCTCGACGGCTGCAGCCGGGTCGGCGCGCTGCTGCGCGTCGTGCTGCCGCAGGTAAAGACGGGCATCTTCGCCACCGGAACGATGTGCTTCCTTGCGGCATGGAACGAGTTCACCTACGCGCTTTTCCTCAGCGCCTCCAACGTCAACATGATCTCGACCGCCGTCGTCTTCTTCAAGACCGAGCGCGGAATCCTGTGGGGCGAGGTTTCCGCCCTGGGCGTCGTCGCGATCCTGCCGGTCATCGTGCTGTGTTTCGCCACGCAGAAGTTTCTCGTGAAAGGAATGTCGTGATGGCGCTCGCCCATGCCGGGTTCATGGCCGGATATTTCCGCGACTACGACGCGATCACGCGGCCGCTGCACGGCGCCATCGACGCGCAGGACAAGCAGGACGGCTCGTCGGTCACGATCGCCGACCAGCGCGCCTCGGCGCA
>JAEUKY010000384.1 GCA_016794005.1 Rhodospirillales bacterium | reverse complement strand
GTCGACCTGGGCCTCCTGCTCGACCGTCAGCGTCTCGTAGCGGATGTCGCCGACGACCTGCGCGGTGCGCCCGAGATCGATCGACTTCGCGCGGATCGGGCCGAAGACCTTGCCCAGCACGCGCACGCGCTCGGCGGTGATCTCACCGCGGACTTCGCCCGTGGCGCCGATGGTGAGGGACTTCGTCCGGACCACACCCTCGACGCGGCCGTCGAGCTGGATGTCGCCTTCGCAGACGATGTCGCCCTTCAGCGAAAAGCTCGCCGAAATGATCGAAGGAACCGAGGGGCCGCTCGCCTTCTGCGCACGGGCTTCGATGACGGGCTTATTCGACTTTCCGAACATGGCGGGCAGCCTCCAGGAAACGGGCCGGGTCGACGGAACGTCCGTCGACGAGAACTTCGTAGTGGACGTGCGGGCCGGTGCTTCGGCCGGTCGAGCCGAGCAGGCCGACCGTCTGCCGGCGCTCGACGCGCTGTCCGACCCTGACATCGATGCGGGTCATGTGACCATAGCGCGTCGAAAGGCCGAAATCATGCTCGATCTCGACCATGTTGCCGTACTCGCCGTTCCAGCCGGCCGTGACGATCCGGCCCGCCGCGGTCGCGAGGACGGGCGTGCGCGGCGGGGCCGCAAGATCGATCCCGCTGTGCATGGCGAGTTGGCCGTTGAACGGGTCGCGGCGCATGCCGAACGGACTCATGACCGCAAAATCGTCGAGAGGCGCACGCAAGGGAAGGCGGCGGAGAGCGGCGCGCATGTCGCGAAGCCGCTCGAGATCCGTGCCGAGAGACGCGAGCTGAAGGCTCGGATCGGCGCTTTTCCGGTCGGCTGCCGGGACCACGAATGGACCACCGGCATTTCCGCCCCGCCCGCCAAGAATGCGCTCGGTCTGGAGGCCGGCGGCGCGAAGGACGCGGACGATCTCGTCGATCTGCGCGCGCGTGCTGCCTGAAATTTCGGCAAGGGCGGCATCCTGCGCGCGCGCGGCATCGCGGTCGACGGCGCGAAGGTTGGCAAGATCGCCGGTCGTCGCGCGGTGTTCGATGGCAAGGCGGCGCGCTTCGACCGCAAGACGGCCGCGCTCGGCCAACGCCTCAATCCGGACCCGCTCGAGTGCGGCCACCCGGTCGGCAGCACTTGCGGCATCCGGTGCACGGCCGGCAAGCCGCGCCTCGACGCCGCGCAGGCGTTCCATCAGGCCCTCGTGCGTCGCCAGTGCGCGTTCGCGCTCGTTCTCGGCAGCGGCGAGCCCCTGCTCGATCTCGACCATCCGTTCGGTCAGCTTGTTGCGCTGCTCGATCAGGCCCGCGACCGCTTCGGCGGCTTCCGCGCGCCCGCGCTCTGTCGCACGAGCCAGCGCCTCGCCGAGTTCTTCCAGGCGCGACCGATGGTCGTCCTGGAGCCGGACGACGTCCATGGCGCGCTGTTCGATCTCGAAAAGGGCGGTCCGGTAACTGTCGAAGGCGAGCATGCCGGAGGACAATGCGATCAGCACGATGCCGGCAAAAGCCCGCTGGAGGCCGGCCGAAACCTGCACGAGCCGGACCTGGCCGTCCGACCGCAGCAGCATCTCCCGCGGACGGAAGAGACGGGCGTCGATTCGGCCGATCCAGGTCTTTTTCCGACGGTTCCGTTCCTGCTGCTGCATCGCCTCGACTTTGACTTCCACTGTTCGCCTAACCGGTTGACTTGCCACCCTACGATGGTCGGCACCGGATTCTTGTTCGGGACGGCGGATGATGCCGATTCACCCCAGCCCGTTCAAGCAAGCCTTTGGCCAAGTTCTCGCAAATAAGTCGATCTGCTGCGCAATCGAGTTCTTACGCGAACTCTTCGCTGCAACATGCTGAATCAAAGTCGATTCCGATTTTGCGAAAGACACACACTGTGGATAAGTGCATGGAAAATTAACTGCGATTCTGGGCTCTGTACGTCCCGAAATAGGCGAGCACTGCGACGATCGCGATCATGACCGTCGCGAGTGCGTTGATCTGAGGCGAAAGCCCGAGACGGACGCTGGAATAGACGAGCATGGGAAGCGTCGTGGCACCCGGCCCGGACACGAAACTCGCGATCACCAGATCGTCGAGCGACAGGGTGAAGGCAAGCAGCCAGCCGGCGGCGACGGCCGGCAGCAGCAGCGGTAGCGTCACGCGCGCGAACGCCTGCAGCGGACCGGCGCCAAGATCGAGGGCCGCCTCCTCGAGCGCCGGGTCGAGGCCGCGCAGTCGCGCCTCGACGATCACAGCCACGAAGGCGGTCCCGTAGGTGGCGTGCGCCAGCGCGATCGCCGTGAAGCCCCGCTCGCCCGGCCAACCGATCGCGCGGTCGAGCGCGGAATAGGTCATCAGCATCGAAAGACCAAGGATCACCTCCGGCAGCACCATCGGCGCCAATAGCAGGAGGGTGAACAGCGCGCGAAGCCGGAACCGGCCGAGACGGCCGAGCGCATATCCGGCCAGCGTGCCGACCGCCGTGGAGACGCATGCGGAGGCGGCCGCGATGCCGAGGCTTAACCCGGCCGCTTCGAGCATGCGGACGTTCCCGAGCAGTTCGGCATACCAGCGGGTCGAGAAGCCCGCCCAGACGGTGACGAGCCGGCTTTCGTTGAAGCTGAAGACGACGAGGATCAGGATCGGCACGTAGACGAACGCGAAACCGGCGCCGAGCGCCGCCGGGACGAAGGAAAGCGTCCGGACCATGTTCATGTGCCGCGAACCCGAAGGCGGTCGAAGGCCAGGATCGGCCCCGCAAGCAACGCAGCGAGCATCGTGGCTATGGCGCATGCGACCGGCCAGTCGCGGTTCTGGAAGAATTCGAGCCACAAGACCCGCCCGATCATCTGCGTGTCGGGCCCGCCGAGAAGGTCCGGGATGACGAACTCCCCGCTCGCCGGAATGAAGACGAGCAGCGCGCCGGCGACCATTCCGGGAACCGACATCGGAAAGGTGATCCGCCAGAACGTCCGCGCCGGCTTCGATCCCAGATCCTGCGCCGCCTCGACGAGTGCCGGATCGAGCCGCTCCAGCGTGGCGTAGATCGGCAGGATCATGAACGGCAGATAGGCATAGACGATGCCCAGATGGACGGCGAACGCGTTCGCGATCAGGCCGATCGGCTCGTCGATCAGGCCTACGGCCTGCAGCGTCGAATTGATCAGGCCCGTCGGCCGGAGCAGGCCCAGCCACGCATAGACCCGGACCAGAAACGAGGTCCAGAAAGGCAGGACGACGAGAAAGAGCAGGAACGCGCGCCGCGTGGGCGGGCTCCTGGCGATGCCGAGCGCCATCGGATAGCCGACCAGAAGGCAGATCGCGGTCGACGTGCCCGCGATGCGGGCCGACGTCAGGAAGGCGCCCCAATAGATGTCGTCCTCGAGGACGAGCGCATAGTTCGCGAAGGAGAACCCCCATTCGAAGGGCGGCGCGCCCTGCGTCGCCTCCCCCAGGCTGATTGCCGCGACGAGTGCAAGCGGTGCCGCGACTGTCGCGCCAAGCCAGAGGAACGCCGGAAGGACGAACGCGCGACGCGCCTGCCGGGCCCAGGGCGCCGTGCTCATCGCGTCAGTCTCCGCTCCGCATCGGCCGGCCAGCCGAATGCGATCTCCGCGCCGTTGTCCGGTGCCGGCCTGCTGCCCGCGACGCTCGCCGTGATGCGGCCGAGCGGGCTGTCGATGAAGACGAGCCGCCGCTCGCCGAGATAGGCGCATTCCCGCACGCGGCCGCGATGCGGCCCCTCGCCCAGCGCCACGCGCTCGGGCCGGATCGCCAGCCATCCGGCCCCGTCGGGTGCCGCGAGTATGTTGATCCGGCCGACGAACTCGGCGACGAAACGCGTCGCGGGCCGCTCGTACAGTTCGCCCGGCGTGGCCGTCTGGACGATCCGGCCGCGCTCCATCACGCCGATCCGGTCCGAAACCGCCATCGCCTCGTCCTGGTCGTGCGTGACGAGGACGAACGTGATCCCCAGCCGCGCCTGAAGCTCGACGAGTTCCAGGCGCGTCTCCTCGCGCAGCTTCGCGTCGAGTGCGGACAGCGGCTCGTCGAGCAGAAGGACCTTGGGATGGCGCGCCAACGCACGCGCGATCGCGACGCGCTGGCGCTGGCCGCCGGAAAGCTGCGAAGGCTTGCGGTCGCCGAAGCCGTCCAGACGGACCAAAGCGATCATCTCGGCCACGCGCGCAGCACGCGCGCCGGCCGAAAGCGGCAGCGTTTCCAGGCCGAAGGCGATGTTCTGCGCGACGCTCAGATGCGGAAAAAGCGCGTAGCTCTGGAACACCGTATTGACCGGACGCTCCCATGGCGGGGCCCGGGTAACGTCCGCGCCCTCGATGGCGATCCGGCCTGCATCGGGCGCCTCGAATCCGCCGAGGCATCGCAGCAGCG
>JAEUKY010000382.1 GCA_016794005.1 Rhodospirillales bacterium | reverse complement strand
TTGCGGTCGGTTGACGGCCTCCCGGCACCGTCTATAGTGCGCGGCGATGACGCTCGAACGCTTCGCCTTCGGCCCGCAGGGGCGAATTAACCGCCCGGTTCTCGTCGAGAACCGGGATCGGTCGATTCGTGCCTTCGTTGCCCCCGTGGAGTGTCTGCGTCATGTCCCAATCCAATCCCGCCGATAGCGTGCGCTTTTTCGCCGTGGTCGCCCGGCCGAATGTCGGCTTGCCGGCCCGCGTGCTCGACCAGTTCGCCAAGCGCGACCTGCTGCCCGAGCGTTTCCTTTCGCGCCTCGTGGACGAAGCGCTGCTGATCGACGTCGAATGCCGCGGGCTCGACGACGACGTCGCGGCGCACGTTCGCGACGTGCTGCAGAACCTGATATGCGTCGAACGCGTCGATCTCGACACGTATCGCCGTTCGCTCGCCGCCTGATCCGGAGCCGCTTCTTCGATGTCCGACCCCGCCAAGCCTGCCGACTACAAGTCGACCGTCTTCCTGCCGCAGACCGCGTTCCCGATGCGCGGCGACCTGCCCAAGCGCGAGCCCGACACGCTCGCGCGCTGGGACAGGCTCGGTCTCTACAGGCGCCAGCGTGGCGTGTCGAAGGGGCGCGAGAAGTTCGTCCTGCATGACGGCCCGCCTTACGCCAACGGGCACCTGCATATCGGCCACGCGCTCAACAAGATCCTCAAGGACGTCGTCGTGCGCACGCGCCAGATGTCCGGCCTCGACAGCGACTACGTGCCCGGCTGGGACTGCCACGGCCTGCCGATCGAGTGGAAGATCGAGGAGGAGTACCGCGCGAAGGGCAAGGACAAGGACAAGGTCGACATCGTCGAGTTCCGCCGCGAGTGCCGCGAATTCGCCGCCAAGTGGATCGAGATCCAGAAAGCCGAGTTCAAGCGCCTGGGCGTGGTCGGCGACTGGGACAATCCCTATTCGACGATGTCGTACCCGGCCGAGGCGCAGATCGCGCGCGAGATCGCGAAGTTCGCGATGAACGGCGGGCTGTTCCGCGGCTCCAAGCCCGTGATGTGGTCGGTCGTCGAGAAGACCGCACTGGCCGAGGCCGAGATCGAGTACCACGAGCACAAGTCGCAGACGATCCATCTGGCCTTCCCGGTCGTGAAGGCGGCCAAGCCCTCGCACGCGGGTGCCGCCGTCGTCATCTGGACGACCACGCCCTGGACGATCCCGGGCAACCGCGCGATCGCCGCGGGGGCCGAGATCGAATACGACCTGCTGACCGTGAAGGCCGTGCACGAAGGCTCGCGCGTGAAGGTGGGCGCGCGCTATCTCGTCGCCAAGAACCTGACGACCGAGTTCGTCGAGACCGCGAAGATCGGCGAGGTCGACGTGCAGCTCGACGACCGCGCGACGGGTGCGGAGCTTGCAGGTACCGTCTGCGCGCATCCGCTGCGCGGGGCCGAAGGTGCCGGCGGCTACTACGATTTCGACGTGAAAATCTTCACCGGCGATTTCGTGACGACCGAGGCGGGGACGGGCTTCGTGCACATCGCCCCCGGCCACGGCGAGGACGACTACGAGCTGGGCCTGAAGAACGGCGTGGAAGTGCCGCAGACGGTTTCCGGCGACGGCAGCTACTACGACCACGTGGCGCTGTTCGCGGGCAAGCGCGTCTACACGCCGCACGGCAAGCCGGGCGACGCGAACAAGGCCGTGATCGCCGCCCTCGATCCCACGGGCCTGCTGCTGGCGACGGGTACGCTCGTCCATTCCTATCCGCATTCGTGGCGCTCGAAGGCGCCGCTCTTGTTCCGCAACACGCCGCAGTGGTTCATCTCGATGGCGACGAACGACCTGCGCGCCAAGGCGCTGGCCGCGATCGAGGCGACGCGCTGGGTTCCGGCCAGCGGGCAGAACCGCATCCGCTCGATGATCGAGACGCGCCCCGACTGGTGCATCTCGCGCCAGCGCGCCTGGGGCGTGCCGATCGCCGTGTTCGTCGAGAAGAAGAC
>JAEUKY010000375.1 GCA_016794005.1 Rhodospirillales bacterium | reverse complement strand
AAGGCGAACAGGTCGCACCAGTCGAGATACTCGGCCCATTTGCGGTCCGCGCGGAAATCCGCGGCCGACGACTTGATCTCGACCAGCAGCACGCGCGAATCGTCGGCGAGGGCCAGGAGGTCGGCGCGCCTGCCGCTGGCGAGCGGGAATTCCGGCAGCGCCGTCCAGCCCATCCGGGCGAGCAGCCGGCACGTGCCGCGCGCCACGGCCGCCGCGTCGTTCACATGAAGCCGGCCTGTCGCATCAGCACGAACAGGTCGCGCTGCGCGCGCGCCTTTTCGGTCGGGTCGGTGATGTCGGCCACGACCTCGTTCTCGAAATTCTGGCGCTTGAGCATGCCCACGATGATCTCGCGCGCCAGGTTCGACGCCTTGCCCGGCGGCAGCGAGGTGGGCAGGCACATCTTCATCAGCATCATCGTGCGCATGCGCAAGGGCCGCGCGGGATCGTCGATCTTCTCGAGGATGCGTTCGGACTTGACGTAGTGGACGAGCAGGTCGTCCAGCCGCGTGCAGATGCGCTCCACGTGGTCGAGCGGCAGGGGCGCCTTGCGGATCTCGTTCCACACCAGCGTGATGCCGGCCATCTTCTCGTTCGGCGGCACGCGCGCCTTGACGATGTCGGAGATCGACTCGACCTTGACCAGCACGTCGTCGATCAGGCCGAACGTCTCCTCGGGATACTGCTGGCCGGTCGGCGTCTGCGTCAGCGCCACCATGAAGCGCGTCTTGCGCACCGGGTTGATCATGACCATGCAGATCCACGCCGCCGCGGCGCGATAGCCGGCCGCCCCGCCGCGGTTGAGGATGCGCATCTTGCGCTGGACCAGCGCGTCGACCATGTCGGTGCCGCCGAAGATCGCGTCGTTCTCGGGCACGAGCCGGTCGAGCAGCGTGCGGAAGCTCGGCACTTCCTGTTCGGGGTCGGAGCGCACCAGCGGGTTGGCTCCGGCAAGCTGCAGGCGCACGCGCTCGATCAGCACGCGTCCGCAATTGGGCAGCCGGCCGCCCGCGATCAGGCGGCCGATCTTGGCCATGCGGTCTTCCTCGCCGGCGGCGGCGGCTTCGCCGCCCGCACCCGGGGGCGGGGCTTCCCAGCGGCCCTGGGCGAGGTCGAGAAGCTTGGTGATCGCGGCCATCAGGCTGGGCTGCTCGCCCAGCAGGTCCTGGATCACGCTGCTCGTGCCCAGCACGTCGCACACGAAATCGTCGAGCCGGCGGGCGGCCTCGTCGTCCTGGCTGTCCTCGACCCACATCAGCGCGCGGTCGAGCTTGCCCAGATAGCTGCGGATGTCGATCAGCTCGCGGCTGACGGCCACGCGGAACAGGTAGTTGGCGTTCTCCGGATCGTCGCCGGCACCCGGCGCTATCTTCGCGAAGGTCTGGTCGACGCCGAGCTGCTTGATCGACGGCAGCGGCAGGCTTTCCACGTCCTTGGCGCGCTTGGTGAGCTCGCCCAGGAACCCGTAGAGCGCGTCGCGGCGCTGGATCACGGTCCCGGCGGCGGGGCCCGAGGCGGCCTGCAGCGTGGCGAGCTGGCCCACCGCGCTGGTCATCAGCGAGTCCGCGTCCTGCACGCGCTTGATCTCGCGGTAGTTGTGCAGAATCTCGATGGGGGTCAGGTTCTGCTTGTCGAGATACTGGCGGAACAGCCGGTTCAGCGCCATGCGCGCGGGCAGGTCGCAGCAGTCGTTCGCGGACTGGCAGACCGGCGAGCTGTCGATCTGGCCGATGGTGACCTTTTCTTCCTTCTTCTCCTTGACCTTGGAGAAGACGACGGCCTCGGAGCTGGACGACCGGCCCTCGCGTTCGCGGATCACCTTGACGCCGAGAACCTCTTTCTTCTCGAGCAGCTTGCGCGCGTAGGCCTCGGCTTCCGTCTGACTGGGGATGCTGGTCTCGATGATCCAGCGATTCTCCTTCAGGCAGTGGACTTCGAAGCTTTCTTTACGACTGAACAGGGCCAAGGCGTCTCTCCGCGAAGACGGGCATATTAACGGCTGGCTCTTCTCCGATACAATGGTGCGATGCTCGAGATCGAACGTATCCCCTGCCGGACCGACAACTATGTCTGGCTGGTCCGCGAACCGCAAAGCGGCGCCGTCGGCGTCGTGGATCCGGCCGATGCCGAGCCGGTCGAGGCGAGACTGGCCGCCCGCGGCCTCGTCCTGACCCATATCCTCAACACGCATCACCATGGCGACCATGTGGGCGGAAATCTTGCGCTCAAGGGGAAGTGGCGCTGCACCATCGTCGGCCCGCGCGCGGACGCGGCCCGGATTCCGGGAATCGACGTCGAGGTCGGCGACGGCGACGCGTATCGGCTGGGGGCGGCCGAAGCGCGGGTCTTCGACGTGCCGGGCCACACGCGCGGCCATATCGCGTTCTGGTTTCCGGGCGCGCGCGCGCTGTTCTGCGGCGACACGCTGTTCGCGCTGGGCTGCGGCCGGCTGTTCGAGGGCACGCCCGCGCAGATGTGGAACTCGCTCGGCAAGCTGCGCGCTTTGCCCGACGACACGCAGGTCTATTGCGCGCACGAATATACGCAAGGCAACGCGCGCTTCGCGCTGTCGGTCGACGGGGCGAACGCCGATCTGGTCGCGCGGGCCAAGGCGGTCGATGCGGCGCGCGCGCGCGGCGAGGCGACGGTGCCGTCGGCTCTCGGGCTGGAAAAGCGGACCAATCCGTTCCTGCGCGCCGACGATCCGGGCCTTGCGCGCGCGATGGGGCTGGCGGGTGCGGCCCCCGAACAGGTCTTCGCGGCCGTGCGTGGGGCCAAGGACCGGTTCTGACGGCATCGACATTGCCGGCCGCATCGGGCCAAGACTATAAGTCAGCCTTATTCCTATCCCCGGGACACCGACGAATTGACCAGCGAATATCGCATCGTGTTCTTCGACGACCGCGAACTTGTCGTGGCCCTGATCGAACACGCGCGCACGCAGGGCACGAAGCTGCCGCCCGGCCAGGCGAACCGCCTGTCGATCGACCGCGAGAGCTTTTCGGTGAAGCTGTTCTTCCGCAAGAAGGGGGCCGAGCCCGTCGCGGTCGAGTTCCACTCGGCCGCCCTTGCGCAGGCCCTGATCCGCCACTGCAAGAAGGCCGGCATCCCGCTGCCGGTGAAGGCCAACAAGGAACTGCGGCTGGTCGACGACCGCGTGGCCTTCGTCGTCGAACTCAGCCGCCCGCCGACCGAAACGCTGATCCCGGTCGAGTACGTCTAGCGCTCGAAAATCATCGCCCCGCCGAGCGCGTCGTCGAGCGCCACGATGCGCCCGCGCGCGGTCTCGCGCCCGATGCGCAGCTTCGAAAGATCGGCGCAGCCAAGCGCGTAGCCCGCGATCCACGGCAGGCACGGCGGCTCGATGCCCAGGCGCGCGCGCGTGGCGGCGGCATCGCGGAACACCAGCGTGCCGCGCGCGGTCGCCAGTGCGGGCGCCCCTTCCGACCGGCCGGGGACAAGGCCCGTATAGCGCGCGAAGCGCGCTGCGGCGGCGGCCGGATCGGCGACGCACAGTTCGACGCGGCGCAGGTCGCTTGCCCCGTTGGCGTGGCCGAGCCAGCGTTCCTGCCACAGATGCTCGGGCGTGATCTGCTCGACGAACTGCACGCGGCCTTCCGCCATCGTGCCGGCAGGCGTGCGCACCACGTTGAAGCGCGCGCGCCGCTCGCCGTCCGGCGTGCCGATGGGCCGGCTCAGCGCCAC
>JAEUKY010000349.1 GCA_016794005.1 Rhodospirillales bacterium | reverse complement strand
GAGGCTGCGTTCGCGCATGTCGACGAGATCCGATTCGACGGGATCGATCACGACCCGCGCCGGCTCGGGCAATCCGTCCTCGATGATCACGATAACCTGCCGCATCGCACGACCGTCGGGGCTGCCGTTGCGGCATTATCGCAAGGAAACCGGATGCGCGTCGACGGTGTCGATTTCCCCGGGCGGCGCTACTCCGCCACCTTCATCGGCCGCCGCGCCTGACTGGATCGCGCACGTTCCGGTTTGGCGGATGCCCGTCCTCAGCAGGACTTCCGGACCGAAAGGTCCTTAAGTTCCTTGAGGCGGATGTTGCCGGACAGTTCGGCGGCATCGCCTTCCATCACGTTGCCGATCCCGAAGTCGCCGAGAAACCCCAGCACGTGCGCGCTGTTGGTGTCGTTGCGCGTGCGGCGCGTCTGGAAAAGGAACTCTTCGGCCTTGGCGATCTCGATCGCGATTTCCCGGCAGTTCAGCTGCTGCTTCTCGGTCTCCGAGAGCGGGCTAAGGCGACCGAACCGCTGCGTCGCGCATCCGGCGACGAGCACGCAGAGAAACAGAACCGCGGTCTTCTTCAAGGGCGCCTCCCGAAACCCGGAAACCTATCCGGGATTCCGGAAGACTATACACATTAAACATGTCGCATCCAGACCCAATCTTCAGTCAGCCATCGCGCGTCGATGCCACCCTCGATATGGCGTCTCCGCCGCCTACGCGAGATGCTTCCTGAAATGCGCCACCGTGCGTTCCCACGCCAGCTTCGCCGCTGCCTCGACATAGCGCGGGGTCGAGTTGTTGTGGAAGCCGTGCTGCGTGCCCGGATAGACGTGGCGTTCGTGCGGCACGCCGGCGGCCTTCAGGGCCGCCTCGTAGGCCGGCCACATGTCGTTGATGCGCGGATCGTCCTCGGCGTACTGCGCCAGGATCGGCGCCTTGATGTTGGGCACGCTCGCCGTGTCGGCGGCGGGCCCGTAGAACGGCACGCCCGCCTGCATGTCGGCCCCCATCTGGGCGGCGAGCCAGTTCGTCGTGCCCCCGCCCCAGCAGAAGCCGGTCACGCCGAGCTTGCCGTTCGAGCCGGCGATGGTTTTCAGGTACTTCGCACTGTTGAGCATGTCGGTGCGCAGCTTCGCCTGGTCGAGGCCCGCCTGCAGCGTGCGCCCGTCGTCGTCGTTGCCGGGATAGCCGCCCACGGGGGCGAGCCCGTCGGGGGCGAGTGCTATGAACCCTTCGACGGCAGCACGTCGCGCCACGTCCTCGATATAGGGGTTGAGGCCGCGGTTCTCGTGGACCACCAGCACCGTGCCGAACGGGCCGTTGCCCGCCGGGCGCACCAGATAGCCGCGCATCGTGCCCGACGTGCCGCCGGGCGACGGGTAGCTCACATAGTTCGCCTTGATGCGCGTGTCGGTGAACGAGATCGTCTGCGCGTTGGCGTAGCGCGGCATCAGCGCATGCGCCATCGCGAGCCCGCCCACCGTGACGGCCGCCGCGCGCATCAGGAACGTGCGCCGGTCGATTCCGCCGTGGCAGTACTCGTCGTAGAGCTCGAACACGCGGCGGTCGATCTCGATCTGCGTCGTGCCGGCAGGGGCGTCGGCCGCGGCGGCGAAGGCGAGGGGGGTGTCGGAATTCTCGAGGGTCACCGGCGTCTCCTCCTTGGGGGGAATGTCTTTTCTTGGCGCCAAGTCTGGCGCGAAGCCGGGCCGTCCGACAAGCGGGGTCCGTGTTACAGGCCGCTTCGGCATTCTCCGCTACCGCCGCAATTCTTCGTTGAGGGCAACCAACGCCGGATTTGGTAAAGTGCGGCCATGTCGAACTCGGCCCTCAACTCCGCCCTCAGCGCGCTGTTCGCGCATGCCAACGCGGTGTCGAACCGGGCCGGCAACGTCGCGAACGCGCAGACCGGCGGCTACAAGGCGATCGAGGCGCGGCTGTCGAGCTTCGTTTCGCAAGGGGCGGCCGGCGGCGTGCTGGCGACACCCGCCCTTTCCGCCGCCGTGCAGGGTGCGATCCTCCAGACGCCCAGTGCCACGTCCATCGCCGTCACCGGATCGGGCTGGCTGCCGGTGCGCGCCGACACGTCGGCGGGCAGCGAGCTTCTCTATACGCGGCGCGGCGACTTCATGCCGGACGGCGAAGGCTATCTGCGCAACGGCGCGGGGCAGGTGCTGCAGGCGCAGGCGGTGAACGTGGCAGGTCCGCCCGTACCCGTGCGCATCGACCGTGCAAGCGTTCCCGCCCAGCCGACGACGACGGCAAGCTACGCCGCGAACCTGCCGGCGAACGCCCCGCCGGGCACGGTGTTCAACGGCGGCTCGATCACGGTCGTGGACGCGCAGGGGACGGCGCGCAGCTTCGACATCGTCTGGTACAACCGCACGACCGCGGGCGGTACTTTGCCCGGCGTGCCGGCGGGAGCGACGACGGGCACGGCCGCGATCCCGGCATCGGCGGCGGGCACGGTGCCGCAATGGCGCGCGGTGCTGACCGCGCGCACCGGGTCGGCGAACGGGCCCGAAAGCCTCGCGATGGATTTCTCGTTCGGCACGACCGCGAATGTCGATGCGGGCCTGCCCGTCGCGGTCGCCGTACAATCGACCAATCCCGCCACGCTGTCGGCGGCAAGCTCGGCCGGCCGCGTGACGATCGGCTACGGCGCGCCCACGGCCACGCCCGTTCCGCTGCAGCAGGTCGCGGTCGAGTTCGGCGCGCCGTCGTCGAACGCGGCCACGCCTTCGCAGCTCGGCGCGCCCGGCGGGCTCACCTCGTTCGGCGGCACTGCGATCTCGATCTCGCGCGCGTCGGCCGACGGGGCGACCGCCGGCACGTTCATCGGGGCCGGCATCGACGCGGCGGGCCAGGTCTACGCGACCTATTCCAACGGCCGTATCGTGCCGCAGTACCGGCTTGCGCTGGCGGACTTCCCCAATCCGGGCGGGCTGGTCGCGGCGGGCGGCGAGGCGTTCCGGGCGGGCCCGGAAGCGGGTGCGCCCGCGCTGTCGGCAAGCGGGCAGGGTGCGTTCGCGGCCAACGCCGGCGAAGCCTCGAACGTCGATCTGGGGGACGAGCTGGTGCGCACGATGGTCGCCCAGCGCGCCTATACGGCCAGTGCGCGTCTCGTCGCCGCCAGCGACGCGATGCTCAAGGAACTCGTCCGGCTGCGGCAGAAATAGACGCCATGCGGCGCGCGATCCTCCTGCTCCTCGCGTTCCTCTCGATGGTACCCGCCGTCGCCGCCGCCGATCCGTGCGCCGGGCGCGATCCCGCGCGCACCGTCGCGGGCGGAAATCTCTGCCTTGCGATGCGCGCCTTCGGTGCGGCTGCGGCCGTCGGCGGCACGCTCGTCGTCGTGCTGCACGGCGACGCCAGCTCGGGCGGGCCGGCCGTCTACCATTTCGACATCGCGCGCGAGATCGCGGCGGCGCATCCGGCCGCTGCCGTCGCGGCACTGGTCCGGCCCGGCTATTCCGACGGCGACGGGCTGACGTCGGACGGCGATCTCAACGGCCGGCGCGACCATTACACGCCCGAGAACGTCGACGCCGTCGCCGCCGCGGTCGCGGCGCTGCGCGCGCGCACGCAGGCCGCGCGCGTCTTGGGCATCGGCCATTCGGGCGGTGCGGCCACGTTCGGCGTGATCGCCGGCCGGCGGCCCGGCACGCTCGACGCCGCCCTGCTGCTGTCGTGCCCGTGCGACATCCCGGCGTGGCGCGCGATGAATCGCGGCCAGCTCTGGCCGCGCAGCCTGTCGCCGCACGATTTCTTCGCCGCGATCCCGGCGGGCATGAAGGTGGCGCTGGCGGTGGGGGCAGGCGACAGCAACACCTGGCCGCGCCTGTCGGAGAACTACGTCAACGCGCTCAAGGCGCGCGGCCTGCCGGCCCGGCTCATGCCGATCGACGGCGTGGGCCACAATCTCAATTCCGGGATGCGCGCGGCGGTGCTGAAGCTGCTCGCCGAAGGCTGGCCGGACTAGCCCGTCGCCGCCGCCGCGATCCGCTTCGCGGGGAACACGATGCTGGCCGTGGTGCCCACGCCCTCGGTGCTCTCGATGTCGAGCCGGCCTTCGTGCAGTTCCATCAGCCGGTCGACGAGGGCGAGACCCAGCCCCGTGCCGCGCGCGGAACTGTAGCGGTTGTAGACCTGCTCGAACGGGCGGCGCACGCGCACGATGTCGCGCGCCGCGATACCGATGCCCGTATCGACGACCGCGACGCGCCGGCCGCCGTCGGACATGCGCCGGGCGCGCACGTCGACGCGCCCGCCCGGCTTCGTGAACTTGACCGCGTTCGACAGCAGGTTGACCAGCACCTGCTTGATGCCGCGCGCGTCGCCGATCACGCGCGGCGTGCCTTCGGGCACGTCGCCGGCCAGCGTCAGGCCGGCGCGCTGGGCCTGCACCTCGATCATGCGCAGCGACTGGGCGACCGCGTCGGCGACGTCGACCGGTACCGATTCGAGATTGGCGCGGCCCGCCTCGATGCGCGACATGTCGAGCACGTCCGACACGACCGCGAGCAGGTGGTGGGCGGAGGCGCGGATGTCGTCGAGATAGCCCATGTAGCGCGCGTTGCCGACCGGGCCGAAGATGCCGCGCTGCATGATCTCGGTGAAGCCGATCACGGCGTTGAGCGGCGTGCGCAGCTCGTGGCTCATGTGCGACAGGAACTCGGATTTCGCCGCGTTCGCCGCGACGGCGAGGTTGCGCGCCATCGTCAGCTCGTCCTCGCGCTGGTGCTGGGCCGTGGCGTCGCGCACGATCGCGGCATAGACGGTGTCGGCGCCGTCGCGGATCGCGGTGATCGAGATCTCGGCCGGGAACTCCTCGCCGTTCGCGCGCCGGCCGCGCACCTCGCGCCGCTCGCCCATGCGCCGGCCCGGGCAGCCCGAGGCGCCGAACGTCGTCATCAGCGCGCGGTGATGGCCCGCGATGCCGGCGGGCAGCAGGCGGTCGAGGCTGGCGCCGAGCAGTTCGCCGGCGCCGTAGCCGAACAGGCGTTCGGCGCCGCTGTTGAACAGCCGGATCTTCTGCGCGGCGTCGACGGCGACGAAGGCGTCGTCGGAAAGGTCGATGATCCGTTTCAGCAGAACGTCGTTCAGCACGCGATCCGACTCCTCGCCGCCGCTCCAGCAAAAATTGCCGCGTTCTGCGGCAATATCGTGATGCAGAATACGACGGAGGGATGTGCCGCGTTGTCTAAAACACTACGACAAATGTCATCTACATATCGATTGGCGGCGCTCGTGCCCGTGGCGTAATAATGGTTTCCAGTGACTACGAACTACGGATGTAGTCGAAGCTACAATGCAATAAGAAGACGCCCCCGGCCGAATTCCGGGCTCATTCCGAGAGCCTCCGTGCGATGACGCAGCGCCCCGCGACTCTTCCCTCGGTTGTGCCCGATCTCTCGGTGCCGGCACCCGGATGCGCGCATTGCGGCATCCGCCGGGCGGACCGCTGCGCGCTGATGGCGCCGGAGGGCGATTTCGATCTCGCGGGCGCGTCGGTCGACGTGCGCGCGCGCCGGCCGATCGCCGATCCGTCGGGCGAGGACGCGTCGGTGTTCGTGGTGTGCGCGGGGCTTGCCTGCCGCAGCCGCGTGCGGCGCGGCGGCGGCCGGCAGATCCTCGCCTACCTGATGCCGGGCGAGATCGCTTCGGTCCACAGCATCTTCGCACCGCATCATGTCGATGCGCTGCATGCGGTCACCGACATCAAATGCATGGCTTTCCCCCGCAAGGACGTGCTCCGGCAGCTCGAATGCCGGACCGACCTGATGCGGCGCGTGATCCGCTTCAGCGCCGAAGGCGTGGCGCAGATCGAGGACCTGCTCGTCGATCTCGGCCGGTGCACGGGCGTGGAACGCATGGCGCGCTTCTTCGCCAAGTTCGCGCGCCGGATGTACGCGCGCGGCTGGAACCCGCTGCAGCCGATCCCGTTCCCGATCCGGCAGAACCTGCTCGCCGACACGCTGGGCCTGACCACGACGCATGTCGGGCGGATCCTCGGCCAGCTGCGCCGCGAGCGGATCATGGAAGTGCGCGACGGCTGCATCGCACTGCTCGACATCGGCAGGCTGGGCCTGCTTGCCGACCTGAAGGTCGATCAGGAGGCCCGCCCGCCGCACCGCTCCCCGTCCTTCGAGAAAGGTTTCGTGCAATGAACGCTTCCACGCAGGCGGGCGACCGCCGCGAAGAACGCCTCGGGTTCCTCCGGATCGACGAGCCGACGCGCGCGGCGCTGCGCGCCTTCCGCCCGGTGCTGGAAAAGAACGTCGGCCGCGTGCTGGGCAAGTTCTACGACCATGTCGCCCGCTATCCCGACCTGGTCGCGATGTTCGGCGGGCAGGCCGGGCTCGACCGCGCGCGCAAGGCGCAGGCGAACCACTGGCTGGGCATCTTCGAGGGGAAGTTCGACGAATCCTACGTCGAGCGCGTGCGGCGCATCGGCAAGACGCACGCGCGCATCGGCCTCGATCCGCGCTGGTACATCGGCGGCTACGCGCTGGCGATCGGCGAGCTTGCCGCCGTCGCCGTCGCCGAGCATCGCTGGAGCCGCGACCGGCTCGTCGCGTGCCTCGAGGCGACGATCAAGGCGCTGTTCCTCGACATGGATTACGCGCTGTCGATCTATATCGAGGAGGGGACGGCGAAGGGAAAGACCGAGTTCCAGGGCCGCCTGATGGGATTCGCCGACAGTTTCGAGGGCGGCGTGAAGGGGGCGGTCGTCTCGATCTCGGAATCGGCCGTGTCGATGAAGGCGATCGCCGACGGGCTGACGAGCGTGGCGGGCGAGAGCAACCGCAGGCTCGGCAGCGTCGCGGCCGCTTCCGAACAGGCCTCGACCAACGTGCAGACCGTGGCGAGTGCGGCCGAGGAGCTTTCCGCCTCGGTCGCGGAGATCGGCCGGCAGGTCGGGCAGTCGACCGCCGCCACGCGCAAGGCGGTCGCCGAGGCCGACCGCACGAGCGGTGCGGTGCGCAGCCTCGCGGACTCCGCCCAGCGCATCGGCGACGTGGTCAAGCTCATCAACGGCATCGCCGGGCAGACCAACCTGCTGGCACTCAACGCCACGATCGAGGCCGCGCGCGCCGGCGAAGCCGGCAAGGGCTTCGCGGTGGTGGCGTCGGAGGTGAAAAGCCTCGCCAACCAGACCGCCAAGGCGACCGAGGACATCGCCGTGCAGATCGGCGCGATCCAGTCGGCGACGAACGAGGTCGTCGCGGCGATCGCGAGCATTTCCTCGGCGATCGCGGAAGCCAACGACATCGCCACCGCCATCGCCTCGGCGGTGGAAGAGCAGGGGGCGGCCACGCAGGAGATCGCGCGCAACGTCCAGCAGGCCGCGGCCGGGACGGCGGAGGTCACGTCGAACATCGCCGGCGTCACCGAGGCGTCGGCCGAAACCGGCCGCTCGGCGGAAAAGGTGCTCGACGCCTCGCAAGGGATAACCAGCCAGTCGGACGAGCTGCGCCGTCAGGTCGAGCGCTTCCTCGCCGAGATCCGCGCCGCGTAAGCGCGCCCGCCGGCGCTGCGATCTTGGGCAGGATCGACGGCACCAGCCTGCGACAATCGTGAAATTATCCAAGTACCGCCGGGGGTTCCGGGCCCCGCCGGCGGTGCCGCGCGTTTATGCATGCTGCACGCAAGAATCTCTGCGGAAACCGCATTGCTGCATCGCAACATCAACTCGCCCAACATCCGGATTCCATTCGTACATTTCTATACCGCATCACAGCGCGACGGGCCGATCGGCGGTCCGCCGTCCCAGACACGAGGTCCCAAGATGTCCCGCATCGACCCGTCCCGCATCCCCGCCAACCTCTCGGCCCTCGAGATGGAACTGGCCGCCCGCCACTATCGTGCCGCGCGCATGGGTGCGGACATCGCCGACCTGATCGTCGCCGCCGGCCGCGGCCTGCGCCGTCTGGCCGCCGCCTACCGCGCGTGGGACGAGCGCCAGCAGACGATCGCCGATCTGGAGCGCCTCGACGACCGCAGCCTGGCGGATATCGGCATCGAGCGCGGCGAAATCGCCAGCTTCGCGGCCGGGCAGCTCTCGCGCCACGACGCCGACGAGCATCTCTACGTGGTCGGCACGGTTCCGGCGGTCGCCGCCAACTCGCAGACCGGCGGCCGCGTCGCCGCCTGAAAGGTGATCGCGGGCGGGCGGACGACGGCCGGTCAGTAGATCAGGTCGTCGTCCCCGCCGGCCCCGCCCTTCGAGAGCACGATCTCGTCCTTCGCGGCGAGCTCCTTGGCGACGTTGACCATCGCCGTCTGCGCCTCGTTGACGTCCTTGCCGCGCACCGGGCCCAGCGCCTCGATCTCCTCGCGCAGCATTTTTCCCGCGCGCTCGGACATGTTGGAGAAGAACAGGTCGCGCACCTGTTCGTTCGCCCCCTTCATCGCGACGGCGAGCTTGCCCTTGTCGACCGCGCGCAGCAGCGTCTGCACGCCGCCGGGATCCAGACGGCCCAGATCCTCGAACTTGAACATCAGCGCCTTGATCTTCTCGGCACTGTCGCGGTTCCGTTCTTCGAGGGCCGTCGTGAAGCGGCTCTCGGTCTGCCGGTCGAGCGCGTTGAAGATCTCGGCCATCAGCTCGTGGTTGTCCTTGCGGCTCGTCTTCGCGAGGTTCGACATGAACTCGTTGCGCAGCACGCGCTCCAGGTCGTCGAGCACTTCCTTCTGCACCGTCTCCATGCGCAGCATGCGCATGACGACTTCCATCGCGAAGGCCTCGGGCAGCGTGCCCATGACGCGCGCTCCGTGGTCGGAGCGGATCTTCGACAGCACGACCGCGACGGTCTGCGGATATTCGTTCTTCAGGTAGTTGGCGAGCACCGCCTCGTTGACGTTGCCCAGCTTGTCCCACATCGTGCGGCCGGCCGGGCCGCGGATGTCGTCCATGATGCCGGCGATGCGGTTCTTGTCGAGGACCTTGCCGAGCAGCCGTTCGGTCGAATCGAACGAACCGACGAGCGAGCCGGTGGCCGAGATCTGGTCGGCGAACTCGACGATCAGCCGTTCGATGATCGAGGAATTGACGTTGCCCAGTCCCGCCATCGACTGGGAGATCTCCTTGATCTCCTCGTCGCTCATCAGCGCGAACAGCTTGGTCGCGACCTGTTCGCCCAGCGAAAGCAGCAGGATGGAGGCTTTGTCCTTGCCCGAAAGGGTCCGGTAATCGTCGCGCACGCGCATGCGGGGTCCGATCGGCGACCGATGCGTCGGCGCGGAGGCGCGCTCCCGGAAGGGCGGCTACGATCCTATCAGGAATCGCGATTCGCGGAGCGGAATTCGGCCTTCCAGCGCGCGGACCAGGCCGGAAGGTCCCCGGCCGGCATCGGCCGCGCGATCGCGTAGCCCTGCCCGTAGCGGCAGCCCTCGGCCGCGAGCACGTCGCGGCAGGCGAGATCCTCGATCCCCTCGGCGACCACGCGGATGCCGAGTGCGGCGCACAGCACGGCGACGCTGCGCAGCAGGACCGCATCGAAGCTGCCGGCCGAGATCGACGAGATGAAGGTGCGGTCCATCTTGATCTCGCGCACGCGGAAGTCCCGCAGATACGAGAACGACGCGTAGCCGGCGCCGAAATCGTCGATCGAGAAGGCGATGCCGTGCTCGCCGAGCCGGCGCACCGCCTCGCGCGCCGCGGGCACGTTGACGAGCAGCGCGGTCTCGGTGATCTCGAAACTAACGAGCCCGTGCGGCACCGCGTAGCGCTCGAACAGGTCGAGCACGTCGCGCTCCAGCGTCTCGCGTTCGAGCATCCGCGCCGACAGGTTGACCGCCACCGGCGTCCCGTTCCCGGCATCGAGCCATTCGCGCGCCTGGCGCAGCGCCAGTTCGAGCGTGTGGTAGGTGAAGAAATCGAGCAGGCGCGACTGCTCGACCGCCGGCAGGAAATCGGCGGGGCGCACGACGTCGCCGGGCCCGCGGTTCCAGCGTACGAGCGCTTCGAGCCCGACGACCTCGCCCGACACGAGATCGACCTTGGGCTGGTAGTGCAGGACGAGCTCGCGCCGCAGCATCGCCTGCTCGATCTGGCCGATCACGACCTGGCTGCTGGGGGCGGGCGCTTCGTCCGATCCGGCGTCGATCACGACCGACAGCATGCGCCGCTTGGACTGGTACATCGCCCGGTCGGCGCGCGACATCAGCTGGTTGGCGTCGGTGCCGTGATTCGGGCAGAACGCCACGCCCACCGACATGCCCACGACCAGCCGCTTGCCCGCGACCGTCATCGGCACGTGCAGGGCGGCCGACAGGCGGCCCGCGAGATGGCTGGCGATTTCGGCGTTGCCGGCACCGGGCAGGATGGCCGCGAACTCGTCGCCGCCGAGGCGGGCGAGCGTGTCGGACTGGCGCAGCAGCGGCGAGAGGCGCCTTGCGACCTCGCGCAGCACCTCGTCGCCCGCGGCGTGGCCCAGCGTGTCGTTGACCTCCTTGAAGCGGTTCAGGTCCATCATCAGCACGGCGAAACCGGCGCGGTCGCGCGCGAACGCGGCGCAGGCGTGCTCCAGCCGGTCGAAGAACAGGTTGCGGTTGGGCAGGCCGGTCAGTCCGTCATAGAGGCTCTGCCGGCGCAGCCGCTGTTCGGCGGCGGTCAGCTGGCGCTGCATCTCGCTCCAGCGCAGGCTGTTGTCGAGCGCCTGGTGCAGCTTGCGCCGGTCGAGCCCCGCCTTGGGCAGGTAGTCGAACACGCCCTCGCGCATCGCCTCGACCGCACTCGTCTCGCTGCCCATGCCGGTCACCATGATGATCGGGCATTCGCGGCCGAGGACTTCCTGGATGAACGGGATCAGGTCGGTGCCCGACCCGTCGCCGAGACGGAAATCGAGGATGATGCAGTCGTAGCCCGAGCGCCGTATCTCGGTCGACGCCTCCCCCAGCGAGATCGCCTCGGAAAGGCTGTGGGGGCGCGAATACTGGCCGAGGAAGCGGCGGATCTTCTCGCGGTCGACGTCGTCGTCCTCCACGAGAAGGATGCGGACGTTCCGGTCGGGCACGGCTTCGGTTTCTGTCGCGAGCATCTTTCAGTCCGGCGGAAAAGCGGCGTGGCGGAAATTCCGTATCTGGTCGACGAAGTGGGCGTGCCGCGGGCCCGCACCCGACTTCACCATGTAGCCCACGATGCCCAGCTCGCGGGCCCGGCGCTGGTCGGTCTCCGAACTCGACGTCGTCAGGACGAACACGACCGACCGGCGCAGCTCGTCGTCGGCGCGCAGCGCCTCGATCAGCTCCAGCCCGTTCATGCGCGGCATGTTGAGATCGACCACGACCATGTAGGGCCGCGCGATCCTCTTGCTGGGATGCTGGCCGCGCAGCACGTCCAGCGCTTCGAGCCCGTCCTCGGCCACGACGACCTTCCAGTCCTGCCCGTTCCGGCGCACGCCGCGCACGACCGCCTCGGCCGCCACGTCGTCGTCCTCGACGAGCAGGATGTTGAAGGCGCGCTCAGCCATTCTCGGCCACCTTGCGCATCTGCACGCTGGGCCACAGAACGCGGAAATGGGCCCCGCCGAGCTCGCTCTCGCCGCGATAGTCGACCTCGCCGCCGTGCCGGGTGACGATGCGCCGCGTCACGGCAAGTCCGATGCCGTGGCCCTCGGTCTTGGTCGTGGCGCGGTGGAACAGGCGGAAGATCTGGTTGCGCGCGGTGTCGGGCACGCCCTGGCCGTCGTCCTCGACGTGGAACGCGCAATAGCGCCCCTCGCTGCGCGCCGAGACGCGGATCAGCGGATCGGCGCGCCCGGCGTGCTTCAGCGCGTTCTCGATCAGGTTGCGCAAGGCCGTCTGCAGCGGCACGCTGGCGGCGTTGAACGGGGCGACGTCCTCGCCGATGTCGATCTGGATGCGCGCGGCCGGCGGCGGGTTCACGAGCAGGATCAGCGACTCCAGCATCTCGCGCGGCGTGACCCGGCTGATCTCGCTTTCCAGGGCGCCGGCGCGCGCGTAGGTCAGCAGGTCGTCGATCATCCGTTCCGTGCGCGCGACGCGAAGCTGGATGCGGTCGAAATTTCCGCGCACCGACGGCGTCATCCGGGCCTCGTCCAGCTCCTCGCGGATCCATTCCAGCAGGTCGGAAATGCCGCGCAGCGGCGAGCGCAGGTCGTGCGAGGCGACGTAGGTGAACTCCTCGAGATTCGCGTTGGCCTGGCGCAGGTTGTTTTCCAGGTCCTTGCGCAGCGAGATGTCGGTCACGGCGGCCAGCGTCAGCCGCGCGTCGCCCTGCTCGATGGGGGCGAGCGCTATCTCGACCGGGAACTCGGCCCCGCTGCTGTGCATGGCCATCAGGTCGCGCCCCGTGCCCATCGCGCGGACGGAGGGTGCCTGCGCGAAGCCGTCGCGGTAGCCGACATGCTGGCGGCGGATGCGCGCGGGGATCAGCACTTCCAGCGACTGGCCCTTCAGCGCGCCGGACGGATGGCCGAACATCGCGTCGGTGCGCGCGTTGGTCATCACGATGCGGCCCGCGGAATCGACCAGCAGCAGGCCGAAGGGCATCGCGGCGAACATCTGCGCGAACTGCGCTTCCAGCCGGTGGCGGTGCGTGAGGTCGATGACGAACGCCATCGCCTGCGCGCGGTCGCCGTCGCCCACGACGCCGAGGCCGATCTCGATGGGAAACAGCGTGCCGTCGGCGCGGCGCGCGCGCAGCTCGCGCCCGCTGCCCATCGCGCGCGGCTCGGGCGAGCGCAGGAACGCGTCGCGCCAGGCGACGTGCGCGTGCCGGTTCGATTCCGGCAGCAGCATCTCGACGAGCCGGCCGCGCATCTCTTCGGCCGCGTAGCCGAACATGCGCGCGAGCACCGCGTTCGCGTAGACGATGTGGCCGGTCTGGTCGACGACGAGCACGCCGATGGGGGCCGCATCGACGATGCTGGAAAGATTGGTTTCGGAACGCGCTTCGGCCATGGACACATCCGGGGGGAGTGCGACGGCATCTTCGAACGAATGTCCTACAAAAATCCTAACATGCGCGTCCGCTCCGTCGAGCCATCGGATGGATCGGTTATGGTTAATTACGTCGACTTGCCACAACCGATGGGGGTGGCAGCAAATTAACCCGCGAAGCCGTAAAGTTTCGCGGCGTTGTCGACGAGGATGCGGCGGCGCAGCATACCGTCGTCCACCCAGTGCAGCAGCGTGTCGAGCTGCCCGGCATCGTCCGGCGGATCGTCGAGCTTGGAGACGTGCGGCCAGTTCGACGCCCAGACCATCCGGTCGGGTGCGATACGCACCGCGGCCCGCGCGAGCGCGCCGGTATCCGGCCAGTCCGGCGGGCCCTTGCGCGACACCTCGTAGGCCGCCGACAGCTTCAGCCACGTGTTGCCGCCTTCGAGCAGGCGCGCAAGCGCGCGGAAACCCGGATGGTCGGTCGCGACGGGCTCGAGGAACTTGCCGATATGGTCGATCACCAGCGTGCAGGGCAGGCGCGCGAGCATGTCGGCGCGCTCGGCGAGCAGGCGGCCGTCCATCTGCAGCTGGATGTGCCAGCCCAGCGGGGCGATGCGCGCGGCGACCTTGCCGAGCGTCTCCCAGCTGAGGAACCCGGCCGCAAGCATGTGGAAGCGCGCCCCGCGCGCGCCGCGCGCGGCCATCGCGGCAAGCTCGGCGTCGCCGACGGTCTCGTCGACGACGACCACGGCCCGGGTGCCGTCGGCGCCCAGCTGTTCGACGCCCTTGAGCGTGATCTCGTTGTCGAGCCCGTACGCCGTCGGCTGGACGATCACCGTACGCGACGTGCCGAGCCGCGCGCGGACCTTCCCGTAGGCCGCCGCATCGGCCCAGGCCGGCGGCGGGATCGTCGCGGTGGCGACGGCGGGCGTCGTCGCGTCGTAGACATGGATGGCGCAGTCGCAAGCGCCTTGCGGCGCCTTCAGCAGCGGCGGTTCGAGCGGCTTCACGGATTTCCTCCCCTGGCGTCAGCTGGCGATTTTCGCCGCCTCGGCCGCAGTGTCGCCCGATTCGGGCGACGGCAGGGGAAAATGCATCGTGAATTTCGTGCCCTTGCCCGGATCGGATTCGACCGACAGCCGGCCGCGCTGGCGCTCGATCAGCGTCTTGACGATGGCGAGGCCCAGACCGGTGCCCGTGCTGCTCGACGTCATCGGGTTGGTGTTCTGCAGGAACGGCTCGCCGATGCGCGCGATCATCTCGGCCGGCATGCCGGGCCCGTCGTCGGAAACGGAGATTTCCGTGCCGTCCGGCGTGCTTGCGATGCCGACGACGACGCGGCCGTCGACGGGCGCGAAGCGCAGCGCGTTGGCCAGCAGGTTGAGCAGGATCTGCATCAGCGCGCGCCGGTTGAGCGGAACGGCCGCGTCCGCCTCGCCGGCGATCTCGAGCGCTATGCGGCGCTGCGCGTACTGGAACGACATGCGCTCGACCGCCGTGGACACGACCGCGTGCACGTCGAGCGGCTCGAGCTCGAGCTTGCGCTCGTCGATCTCGAACTGGGTCAGGTCGAGCAGGTCGTCGACCAGGCTCAGCAGGTGCTGGCCGCTGTCGAAGATGTGGGCCGCGTATTCGCGCGTGCGCGGACCGACCGGCTCGACGTAGCCGCCGCGGACCGTCTCGGCGAAGCCGATCACGGCGTTGAGCGGCGTGCGCAGCTCGTGGCTCATGTTGGCGAGGAAGCGGGACTTGGCGCGGCTGGCGTGCTCGGCGCGTTCGTACTCGCGCTGCGCCTTGATGCGCGCGTTGTCCGCCTCGAACCGGTCGAGCTCGGCGATCTTGCGCTGTACTTCGGCCGTGCGGCGCATGCGGTGGACGCGGCGCATCGCGACGACGCCGACGACGCCGATGGCGAGCAGCACCACGGTGGCACCGGTCGCCGCGCGGTGGGGCAGGGCGCCGATCTCCGCGCCGCGCACGGCGAGATCTTCCAGCGCCAGCGTCACGACGGCGATCAGCGGGAAGTTGCGCACCTTCCGGTACGAGATGATGCGCGGCACGCGGTCGTACTGGCTCCGCTCGATCTCGAACGTGTCGGCGTCGCGGTCCTGGTAGTACCGCCACAGATTGACCGCCGCCGACGACCGGCCGACGAGTGTGGGCGCCGCCGGCACGCGCGCGAACAGGTACTGGTCGGTCCGGTGCAGCGCGACTGTTCCGTTCGCCCCCTGGCGCGCGCGCGCCAGCATATCGTGGAAGTACTCGTAGCGCAGCGTGACGGCGATCAGGCCGGCGAACCTTCCGTCGGGCCCGTCGAGCCGCCGGGAAACGGAAATCCGCCGCTGGCCCGAGCCCGATCCCTCGAACGGCAGGCTCAGGTAGATCGCGTGCGAGATGTTGTCGCGATGGTGCGCGAAGGCTTCCGCCTGGCGGCCGTCGTAGTCGCGAATGGCCTGGACGCTGGCGACGCGCCCGAAGCCCGAGGAATCGACTATGGCGATCGAGGTGATCTCGAGATGGCTCCACTCGATGTCGCGCAGCACGGACCGGAAATGGTCGAACTGGTCGGGCCGGCCGATCGCGTCGGCGGCCCGGTCGAGCGTCGATACGGCCACGCCGATCGAACGCGAGACCTCGCCTTCGAGAAGCTGGGCGAGCTGCTCGGCGTTCTCGCGCGCGGTCTGGCGGTCGACCGCCTGCATGCGCCCCACGCCCGTCGACACGAACGCCCACAGGACCGCGATCGCGCAGGCGACGAGCAGCACGATCAGGGCGGAGCCGAGATCCACCTTGTCGATCGCCGCACGCACGCGCTTCAGCCGCTGTCGGATCATCCGCCGTCCCTGAATTTCACGCCGAAGACTGGACTACAATTCTCTAACCGTCGGTTAACCGAATGCCCCGAGTCCGGCTTTTCCGTCAGGCGTTTGCAAATTGCATTCGACGGCCGTCAGCCGGCGGCGTTGCGCCATTCGCCGCACCAGTCGCTGTCGAAGGACGAGGCGGTGGCGCTGTTCACGCGCATGTTCGTCCATACGGGTACGGGCGGATAGCGCCGGCACAGGCCGAGAAAGGCCGTGCCGCTCTCGCCGGTCGGCTTGGGCGTGGCCGGCGGCAGCCAGTAAAGGCAGTTGGAACAGCGCTGCGTTGTCGCGGTTTTCATGGCGCTTCTCCCTTCCGACGATCCTATCACGGTGCAACGAAGGCGAGCATGTCGTTGATGAAAGGCGACGGTCCGGCAAGGCCGGCGCCATCGCGGCCGCCGCGGGCGGACTCGTGGCGCACGAGGAACGTCAGCGCATGCTCGAGATTCCCGGCGCCGAACGGCAGGATGAGCCGTTCGAACCCGACGACGTAGTCCTGCGGGCTGCGCCAGTGGCCTTGCGAATAGAGCGGCAGGCGCCTGCGTTCGACCGCGCGATAGCAGCCGAGGATCGGCTCGGCCAGATGTGCCGGCATCACCTCGTCGAGGAAGCGTCCCGTAAAATTTCCGCCATCCGAACTCACCGCGTTCGCGCCATGGACGCGGAAGCGGAACCGGCTTGCGCCGTCCGACGGCACGGCGTCGTAAAGGATCAGGTCGGGCCACCAGGGGACGAGTTCCTCGGCGAGGAAGTCGCCGCGCACCGGCATGTCGCGCCCGGCGAGCAGGCCGCTCCACCAGTCGAACAGCGCCCGGGCACGCGGCGAAGGAATCGCCGTGCGGTCGCAGGTGGGGGCCGAATCGACCGTTTCGGAACGGGAACCGGGCATTGCACCCAGCCTCCCATACAATTCTTAACAAAAGTGTATGACATAGGTGGGCTCGGACGGGGTTGGCTGGGCTAGGATCGCGCCATGGACCTGCCGAGCATTTCGGATTTCGCCCGCCACGGGGTCGATCCCGGCCATTACGCGCGCCTTGCCGGCGACTGGTCGCTGGCCGTGGCCGACGTCACGGGCAGCACGAAACTGGCCGCCGCCGGACGCGACCGCGACGTCAATTTCGTCGCCGGCGGCGCCGTCGCCGTGCTCGGCGAGGCCGTGCGCCGCGAAGGCGACGTCGTCGCCTGCCAGTTCGGCGGCGACGGGGCCATCGCCGCGGTTCCGCCCGAGCGCATGGACCAGACGAAGGCGGCCCTCGGCGCGCTCGCGCATTGGGCAAAGGCCGAATACGGAATCGACCTGCGCGTCGGGCTCGTGCCGGTCGCCGCATTGCGCGCCGCCGGGTTCGACGTGTTCGCCGCCCTGCAGGATTTCGGCAACGACAACGCGTTCGGCCTGTTCCTCGGCGACGGGGTCGTGGCGGCCGACGCCTGGGTCAAGGCCGACGCGCGCTGGCACGTGCCCGCAAAGGAAGGCCCGCTGCCCGGCCTCGAAGGCCTGTCGTGCCGCTGGCGGCCGGTCCCCACGCGGCGCGGCACGGTGCTTTGCGTGATCTTCGATCCGACGCAGACCGGTGCCGCCGGGCTCGCCACGCTGGGCCGCATCTTCGCCGAGATCGACATGGTCGTGCCCACGCGCGACGCGGCTCCGCTGGGGACCGACGGCGAACGGCTCGAACCCAAGGGCGTGCCCGGGTTCCGCTCGCTGTGGCTGGAAGCGAAGGCCCAGCCGCGCGGCCGGCGCGTGCTGCGCGTGCTTTCGGCGGTCGCCGGCGCGCTGATCATCCGGGCCGCCGATCTGCTCGGCGGCCGGCTGGGGCCGGTCGACGTCGCCACGTACAAGCGCGGCATGGCCGAGCGTTCGGACTATCGCAAGGCGGCCGGCGGCCCGCGGCTGGTGCTCGACGTGACCGACGACGAGGCGACGCGCATCGAAGCGCTGCTCGCGCGCGCCGAGGAAGCGGGCGAGATCCGCTACGGTACGGCGCGCGCCGACGCCACGACGATCACGTGCCTGGTCGGCGATTTCTCGGCCGACCGGCACGTGCATTTCGTCGACGGGGCGGGGCTGGGGTTCTGGCGCGCCGCCGAGGCGATGAAGGCGAAAGCCCGGAAGGCCGCCTAGCCGCGGCCGATGAACGGCATCTTCGTCGCCATCACGGTGACGAACTGGATGTTCGCGTCGAGCGGCAGGCTCGCCATCAGGGCGACGGTCTTGCCCACGTTGTCGACCGCCATCGTCGGTTCGACGGCCATCGTGCCGTTGGCCTGCGGCACGCCCTTGGCCATGCGCGCGGTCATCTCGGTCGCGGCGTTGCCGATATCGACCTGCCCGCAGGCGATGTCGTACTTGCGCCCGTCGAGCGAGGCCGAGCGCGTGAGCCCCGTCACCGCGTGCTTGGTCGCGGTGTAGGCGACCGAGCCCGGGCGGGGTACATGGGCCGAGATCGAGCCGTTGTTGACGATGCGCCCGCCCTGCGGCGACTGCTCCTTCATCAGGCGGAAGGCCGCGCGCGTGCAGTAGAACATGCCGTTGAGATTGACGTCGACGATCGAGCGCCACTGCGCGGGCGTCACGTCCTCGATCGACGTCGCGGGCAGGCCCGCACCGGCGTTGTTGAACAGGAAGTCGAGCCGGCCGAACTTCGCCTTGACCGTCGCGAACAGCTTCTCGACGGCCGCGTCGTCGGTGACGTCGGTGGGAACGGCGAGCGATTCGCCCTTCAGCAGCTTCTTCGTGGCGTCGAGCGCTTCGGCGCGACGGCCGACCAGCACGAGCGTGAAGCCCGCCTCGTCGAGCGCGACGGCGACGGCGCGCCCCACGCCGGAACCCGCACCCGTGACCAATGCGATCTTCTTCATTCCCGGATTTCCTCCCGTTGGCGCCGTCTAGCGGATCTCGTCGCTGCGGCTGAAATCGAGCTTGATGCTCGAGACGTTGGCTCCCCATTCCTCGACGAGCGCTTCCTGGCGTTCGGTCAGGCGGCGCTTTTCGCGCTCTTCCTCGACGCGCACGATGCGCCGCAGCAGGAACGGGATGGCGAAATAGAGCACGATGCCGACGACCGCGCCAAGATAGGCGTAGACATAGGCGGTCCCCCAGGTCAGCGGGACGTATTTGAGCCCGCCGCCCAGCGAAAGAAGTGCGAAGGGCAGGCTGCCCGCGAAATTGAGCGCGCCCACGCACAGCGTGCCGCGCCGTTCCGGATCGTCGTCGACCAGCGCCATGGCGAGCGTGGGCAGGCTGGCGACGGCAAGATAGATCGCCGTCATCGGCCACATCACCAGCATCAGGATCGCCGACGTCGCCCCCAGCAGCCACGCCGCGGGGGCAAGCCGCTTGGCCCAGCTTCGCGAGCGCTGCTGGGCGCGCGCCACGAGATTGTCCGCACCGCGCTTCATGGCAGGTAGGCCGCCAGCACGCCGAAGAAGGTCGCCAGCGCCAGCGAGCCGGTCGCCAGCGTGGCGGTCTCGCGCCCGCGATACGTGGCCTGCCGGCCGCGGTCGAGCAGCACCAGATCGGACTTTCCGAGCCGCTCGCTCGCCGAGGCGTACTCGTTCTTCGCCGAATCGAAGCCCTTCTTGTCGGCTTCCAGCGCCACGCGGTCGTCGACGATGGAAAGCAGCGCCTGAAGGTCGCCCTGGCCGATGGCCGCCTCGCTCTTGCGCGCGATCAGTTCCTTGGTCGAGATGCGCTGGAACTGCTCCAGCGTCGGGCGCACCAGCACGGCGCACTGTGCGGCAAGGTTCGGCAGCGAGCCGACCAGATAGGTTTCCTGGAGATGGGCGAGCAGGCGCAGCGAGGCCATGCGCGCCTCCTCGTCGGCGGCACCGCCCATCAGGCCTTTCAGCGCCGTCTCGTCGGCCGCACCGCGCGCCGCCATGAACGCGGCGATGTGCCGGTCGAAACCCTTCTGGTCGCCGTCGGCGATGGCCGCGTCGATGGCCGGCAGCAGGTCGCCCGGCGATTCGACCCACTGGTCGATGCACAGCGGCGACAGGCACGGCAGGCGCTGGTCGAGTTCGTAGAGACAGCGCTCGAGGCCAGAGCCCGGGACCGGCTCCATCGCCCAGCGCGACAGCCGCTCGTAGGCCGAAAGCTTGCGCGCGGTGCGCCCGGCCGGGTTCTGCGCCGCCTGCTGCGTGCTGACCCATTCCAGATGCAGGCCCGCGCGGAACATCGAATCGTAGGCCGGCAGCGTGTCGCGGGCACTCAGGTAGGCGCGCGCGAGCGCGGGCGCCACGCCGTCGGGCCGCACGGCGATGCCGGAGATGTGGATGGGCCCGCTCGGATCGAGCGCCATGCAGATGCGCGCGACGAGTGCGGGATCGCCGTCGCGCCCGGCCGGGCTTTCCGGCAGCGACATCGTCTGCACCTTCTTGGCGGCGATGTCGTCGGGCAGCGCGCGGCGCACCCAGTCGGCGAGCGTGCCGGTGCGGATCGCGGCGGTGGCCTGCGAGGGGTTCTTCGACAGCGCCACCGCGATTTCGCGCCCGGTGCGGTAGAGCTTGCCTTCGAACAGGAAGGGCTCGCGCGCCTTGGCGAAGCTGGTGATGCGCGGCAGCGTGGGCCTGCCGCCGTCGAGCCATTTTGTCAGCGTGGGCAGCGTCCAGCGTTCGGCCGGATCGTCGGCGAGCGTGCCGCGGAAGAAATCGTAGAGCTCGAAAGGCGGGTTGTACTTGCCGGCGAGCGCGTCCCAGTTGCCGACCTCGATGCGCCGCTCGATGACCGCCGGGTCGTCGGCGTCGGCCATCGGCCAGCGCCCCATGGCGAGTGCCAGCGCCGTCGCCCCCAGCGAATAGATGTCGTCGGCGGCCGTTCCGGGCCCGCGCCCGTAGGGATCGCAGATCGCCAGTTCCAGCGGCTCGAACTGCGCGGGCTGGCGGGCACCGGGCGGGCCGGCGGTGCAGGGGCCCACGATCAGCTTGGACTGGCCGAAATCGTACCAGAAGACGTTGTCGGGCCGGATCGCGCGGTGCGCCACACCGCGGCGCACGTACTCGGCCAGCATCTGCGCCACGGGCGAGATGAAGTTGCGCACCAGCATGCGCGCGTCGATCGGCTGGATCGCCGCGTTGCGCCGCAGCAGGGCCGCGCCCGCCGGCGTCTCGTAGATCATCGCGTAGCGGCGCGTGCCGTCCGGCCAGTCGACCGGCCCGTGGTCGAGCAGTTTGGCGCCGCCCACGTGATTGAGACCTTTGATCTGCGAACAGGCCGAAACGCGCGGAAGCTGTTCGGGCCGCGCGATCAGGGCGGCGCACGCCGTGTCGGGCTGGGTCTGGTCGACCGCGACGAACGCTTCGGCCGCGGGCGTGGCGAGATCCATGACGGTCTGGCCGGGCCGGATCTTGAACCGTTCGCCCAGCGGCACGTCGCGCGAACCGGTCGGCGCCCGCGTCGTCGGATTTTCCCCGCCTTCAGCCATTCGCTGTCCAGATGCTTCCCGTTCGAGTGCCGCAAGGCCCGACGGGCAATTTGCGCCGGAAGGCGCCGCTTGTCAGGTCAAAACAGCCGGATTCTACGCCAAAAAATGTGTTAATTCGCCGCCGCCGCACCTTCTTCGCCCTCGGCGTCGAGCGACATCGACAGGTCGAGAAGGGCGGGCGCGCGCTCGATGATCTCGCGCAGGATCTTTTCGGCGAGTTCGACGTCGTGCACGGTCTCGCCCTGCAGCCCGTCGGAGAAGGGCGGCCCGGAAAGCGCGTTCTTCAGCGTGTAGATCGCGCGCAGCTCGCGCAGGAACAGGTCTTTCGCGCCCAGCGGAAGTTCCTTCGCCGTCGCCACCAGCCCCATCAGCTCGATCGACGTCTTGAGCTGGCGCGACATCTGGCCCACGCGCGCGGAACGGAAGCGCGCTTCCAGCGCCACGCGCTCGTCGCCGTCGGGCACCTTCTTGATCCGGTATTCGATCAGGATGCAGAAGCTGTCGAAGTCGTTGACCGCGTCGGCGAAGCGCTTGTAGGCCGAGTAGCTCGACCGGGCGACGTCGTCCTTCGTGCGCGCGACGACCTGGGCGATGCCTTCGGCCTTCTCGTCGAGCGCGTCGAGGAAACGGCGCGCCTCGTCGGCGGGGTTGACAGTTCTTGCCATAAGCAACGACTCTCGCCATTCCGCTCCGCCCGTCAAGACAATCCGGTCGGACGGGCGGTGCAACCCAGCCCTGCGAAAGGGACGACGATGACGGCCGAGCTTTTCCGCGACGATTCCTACCTGAAAACGGCCGAAGCGGTCGTGCGCGAGGTGCGCGCCGACGGCATCGTTCTCGACCGCACGATCTTCTATCCGACCGGCGGCGGGCAGCCGGGCGACACGGGCCATCTCGCGCGCGCCGACGGCACGCGCGTCGCCGTCGCCGACACGCGCAAGGGCGAAGGCGGCATCCTGCACGTTCCGGCCCCCGACCAGCCGGTGCTCGCACCCGGCGACGCGGTGACGCTCGAGCTCGACTGGGCGCGCCGGCACCGCCACATGCGCATGCACACGTGCCTGCACCTGCTCTGCGCCGTCATCCCGGCCGGCGTGACCGGCGGGCAGGTGGGCGCCGACCGCTCGCGCCTCGATTTCGATCCGGGCGAGACGGTGTTCGACAAGGCGCACATCGAAAGCGAGCTCAACCGGCTGATCGGCGAGGACCATGCGGTCGCCCCGCGTTGGGTCGACGAGAGCGAGCTCGATACGAAGCCCGATCTCGTGCGCACGATGTCGGTCAAGCCGCCGCGCGGCACGGGCCGGCTGCGCCTGCTCGAGGTCGCGGGCGTCGACCTGCAGCCGTGCGGCGGCACGCATGTCGCGCGCACCGGCGAGATCGGCCGCGTCGTGGTCGAGAAGATCGAGAGCAAGGGCAAGCGCAACCGCCGCGTGGTCGTCGCACTCGCCTGAACCGGCGCGCGCGGGGGGCTTGCGGACCGGCCGCCGGGCGGTCATATATCCGCCATGCATCACTGGACCCTCGACGACATCGACTGGAAGGCCTTCCGGCCCGACCGCGTCGACCCCGAAATCCTGCGCGTCGCCAAGGCGGCCGCCCTTGTCGAGCACAACGGCGCGGACTACGCGATCTATCTCAACAACGTCTTCGCCGGCGACGAGACGATCCGTCCGGCGATCGACGCTTGGGCGCTGGAAGAGGTTCAGCACGGCAAGGCGCTGGCGCGCTGGGCCACGCTTGCAGATCCGTCGTGGGATTTCGACGCCGCGTTCGCGCGCTTCGTCGATGGCTATCGCATCCCGCTCGACGCGTCGGCCTCGGTGCGCGGTTCGCGCACGGCCGAACTGATCGCGCGCTGCATCGTCGAGACGGGGACAAGCTCGTACTATGCGGCACTCGCCGACGCGTCGGAGGAGCCGGTGTTCCGGCAGGTCTGCCGGCACATCGCCGCCGACGAGCTGCGCCACTACAAGCTTTTCTACGACCACATGCGCCGCTACCAGGGCGCCGAAAACCTCGGCCGCTGGGGCCGCCTGTGGACCGGGATCGGCCGCATCGCGGAATCCGAGGACGACGAGCTTTCCTACGCCTACTACGCGGCCAACCAGTGGCCGGCCCCCTACGACCGGCGCACGAGTGCCCGGGCCTATGCGCGACGCGCCTATTCGGTCTACCGGGCCAGGCACATCGACCGGGGTATCGGGATGGCGCTGAAGGCCGTCGGCCTGCGTCCGCAGGGCGGGCTGCACCGCACGCTCGCGGCCCTCGCCACGCGGCTGATGACGGCGCGCGCGCGTTCGCTCGCCCGCGCCGGGGCCTGAATCGAACGGACTTGAACGGGCCGTCATCGGAATGTAACTGATCCTGTATAGTCCGGAGGCTCACCGGAAACAGGGAGTGCATCCGCCCATGAAACGCCTCGTCCCCGC
>JAEUKY010000279.1 GCA_016794005.1 Rhodospirillales bacterium | reverse complement strand
GCAGGCCGATCGCGGTGCACGGCCCCCCTTCGTCGACGCCCGCGCGTGCGGCCGTAAGGAAATCGGTCTCGCGCGCGGCGACGCAGATGCCCGCGATGTCGATCAGCTGCGTCTGCGCCATCGCGGCGGCGGCCGGCGTGGGCTTGGCGGCAAGGCAGGCTTCGGCGAGCGTTTCGGCGACGATCATTTCGGCTTGAACTCCCGGATCAGCGAATAGCCGGTCAGCAGCAGCGCGGCGGCGAGCAGGCCGAGCGACACGGGGTCCTGGAGGAACACGCCGTGATCGCCGCCCGACAGCACGAGGCTGCGGCGATAGTTGGATTCGACGAGGAAGCCGAGCACCACGCCCAGCACCATCGGCAGCACCGGCACGCCGAAGCGGCGCATCGCGTAGCCGACCACGCCCGCACCCAGCACGAGACCGAGATCGAACAGGCTCTGCTCGATCGCGAACACGCCCGTGCACACGAGCGCCAGGATGAACGCGATGAGATAAGGCTTGGGCCGGTTCACCAGCCAGATGCAGGGCGTGAGGATCACGAGCCCGACCAGCACCATGAAGATGTTGGCCGCGAGCAGGCCGCCATAAAGACCGTAGACGACGTCCGGCGCCTTCTGGAACAGCAGCGGCCCCGGCATCAGCCCGTGGATCATGAAGCCGCCGAGCAGGATCGCGGCCGAGTTCGAGCCGGGAATGCCGAGGCTGAGCAGCGGGACCAATGCCGTCGCCGTGACGACGTTGTTGGCGCTCTCGGGGGCGGCCACGCCCTCGACCGAGCCCTTGCCGAATTCCTCGGGATACTTCGACCAGCGCTTCGCCTCGTTGTACGCCATGAAGGCGGCGATCGTGCCGCCGGCACCGGGCGTCACACCCTCGAAGGTGCCAATACCGCAGCCGATCGCGTTGGCCTTCCAGATGCGTTTCCACGTCGCGAGGCCGGGCAGCTTCAGGCGCGTGTCGCGCCCGTCGGCGCGGTCCCAGCCGGGCGAGGAGATCTGCTCCAGCATCTCGGCCACCGCGAACAGCCCGACCATGATCAGGATCGGGCGGATGCCGCCGAGAAGCTCGGCACTGCCGAACGTGAAGCGCGGCACGCCGGAAACCGGGTCGGTTCCCACCGTCGCGACCATCAGGCCAAGAAACGCGCCGACCAGTCCCTTCAGCAGCGATCCGCCCGACAGGCTGGCGATGACCGAAAGGCCGAGAATGCCGAGCGCGAAATAGGCCGGCGGGGTGAAGGCGAGTGCGACCGCCGCGAGCGGTTCGGTCGCGAGCACCAGCACGACGAGCCCGAACAGTCCGCCGACAAGTCCGGACATGAGGGAAATTCCGAGCGCCTCGCCCGCACGGCCCTTCCGGGCAAGCTCGTAGCCGTCGATCGTGGTCGCGGCGGCGGAGTTGGTTCCCGGCGTGCGGATCAGGATGGCCGGGATCGAGCCGCCATATTCGGCGCCGACATAGACCGACGCGAGCAGCACGATCGCCGTGACCGGTTCCATCCCGTAGGTGAAGGGCAGCAGCAGCGCCATCGCGATGGACGGCGAAATGCCCGGCAGCGCGCCGCCGAAGATCCCCCAGACAACGCCGGCGAGCGATGCCAGCAGCGTACTCAGCCCCATGACAGCATCCCGACCGGCAGCTGGATGCCCAGGAGCCACTTGAACATGAACCAGAAGGCGGCGGCCCCCGCGACGGACGTGATCGCGAGCGCCGCGTTCGCGCGTGCACCTGCATAGACCGCCACCGCCGCGATCAGGGCCGCGACCGACAGCGGATAGCCCGCGACAGGAACGGCGAGAAGATAGACGACGAGGATCGCAAGCAACCCCGCCGCACGCAGATGCGCCGACGCCGGCAGATCGTCGCCCTTGCCCGCCGCCGGGCGCACGAAGCCGCGCCCGGCGAGGGCAAGACCGGTCAAAGCCATGCCCGCGGCCAGCATGCGCGGCACGCCGTCGGCGCCGACCGCATCGGCCAGCAGGCTCTGCTGGATGTTCCCGGCCTCGGCGTAATAGGCACCCGCCAGCACGATCGCGAGGACGCCAAGGCCGGTGTCGCGCGACAGCGTCACTTGATGACGCCCAGCTCGCGCAGCGTTCCGGCGATCTCTTCGGCGAACTTCTGCGTGAAGGCGCGCGCCTCGGCACGGCCCATCACGGAAAGCACGAGGCTTTCCTTCGAGTACTCGGCCTTGTACGCGTCGCTCGCGACGACCTGGCGGATCGCGCGCTCCCACTGCGCCGCGATGTCGTCCGGGATGCCCTTGGGGCCCGCAAGCCCGCGGAACTTCGTCACCACCACGTCGAAGCCCTGCTCCCTGACCGTCGCGACGTTCGCGAAATCCGGCAGGCGCCGGTCGGTCACGACGCCGAGCAGGCGGACCTTGCCGGCGTCGAGCTGGGCGCGGATTTCCTGGATCTCGCCGATGCCGAAATCGAGCGTGCCGTTGAGCACGTTGATCATAAGGTCGCCGCCGCCCTCGTGGCTGACGACGGCCGCCTGCACGCCGGCGGCCTTCTTCAGCCTTTCCAGCGCGATGCGTTCGAGCGACGCGGGGTTCGCCGCCCCCCACTTGGCGCGGCCGGCATTCGCCTTGGCGTACGCGATGGCGTCGGCGACCGACCTGAAGGGGCTTTCGGTGCGCGTGTAGATCACTTCAGGATCGAGGAACACGATCGCGATGGGATCGAGCCCGTCGTAGCCGATCTCGGGCTTGGACAGCAGCGAGGTCTGGATATAGGTCGGCGTCGTCGCATAGAGCATGCCGCCGTTGGGCGGCGACTTGGCGACCTTCGCGATGGCGGCGGCACCGCTGCCGCCGCGCACGTTGTCGACGCCGAAGCTCGTTCCCATGACCGGCGTCAGGTGCTTGATCAGCTCGCGCAGGAACACGTCGCTGCCGCCGCCAGGGCTGGAATGCGTGACGAGGCTGACCGGCGAGACCGGATACTTCGCCTGCGCCGCAGCGTCGGCCGAGGCGACGGCGAGGATTGCCGCGAAACCGGCGATCCAGGATTTCATCTGCATGTCTTCCTCCCCCTTTTTCTACCGTCAGCCGGCGCGCAGGCGCGGACCCGCACCCACGCCGGACGCCCAGTTTGCGATTCCGACGACTGCGAACGTGACGACCAGCATCGAAACGCCGATCACCGCGATCGCGCCGAGATTTCCGCTTTCGTTGAGATCGAAGATCACGACCGAAAGCACCTTCGTGCTGGACGAGGCCAGCATCACCGCCGCCGACAGCTCGCGCACGACGCCGATGAAGATCAGGCACCATCCGGCGATGACGCCGCTTTTCAGCAGCGGCGCCGTGATCCGGCGCAGCGTGGCGAGCCGGTCGGCGCCGAGGATGCGCGAGGCCTCCTCCAGTTCCGGATGGAGCCCCCGGAACGAGGCGCGCATCTGCTGGAAGGCCGCCGGCAGCTCGATCGTCATATAGGCGAAGAACAGGATCCACAGCGTGCCGTAGAGCACGACGGGCCCCCGCGTGTAGGCGAGGAACAGGCCCACGCCGAGCACGATGCCCGGGATCGCGATCGGGGCCGTCGCGAGGAACTCCAGCGCCCGTCCGCCGAACGTGGCGCGGCGCGCGGCAAGATAGGCGATGACGAGCGCCATCGCGGCCCCGCATGTCGCCGTCGCGGCCGCCATCACGAACGTGTTCGAGAAGGCGCGCTTGGTCTGCGAGAACTCGACGAACACGAACGAGAA
>JAEUKY010000226.1 GCA_016794005.1 Rhodospirillales bacterium | reverse complement strand
GCGTGCGGCACGCGCGGCGTCGCACCCTATGAAGCGGTGCTGACGCACGGCTTCGTGCTCGACGAGCAGGGCCGCAAGATGTCGAAGTCGCTCGGCAACGTGACGGCCCCCCAGCAGGTGATCGAGCAGTACGGTGCGGATATCCTGCGCCTGTGGGTCGTCGCATCGGACTATTCGGAAGACCTGCGCATCGGGCCGGAGATCCTGAAGCAGCAGGCCGAGTACTATCGCCGCCTTCGCAACACGCTGCGTTACCTGCTGGGGGCGCTCGACGGGTTCGAGGCGTCCGAATCGCTGCCCGTGGCCGAGATGCCGGAACTGGAGCGCTTCGTGCTGCACCGGCTGACCGAGCTCGATGCCGGCCTGCGCACGGCCGTGAACGACTTCGCGTTCACCGCGTTCTACACCGAGCTTCATAACTTCTGCGCGGTCGACCTGTCGGCGTTCTATTTCGACATCCGCAAGGACGCGCTCTACTGCGACGCGAAGTCGTCGGTGCGCCGGCGGGCCGCACGCACGGTCATGGCGGCCCTCTACGAGCGCCTCGTGAAGTGGCTCGCCCCCGTGCTGTGCTTCACGGCCGAGGAAGCCTGGCGCGCGCGCAATCCGGGCGAGGACGAATCGGTGCATCTGCACGTGTTCCCCGAGACGCCCGCCGCGTGGAAGGACGACGCCCTCGCCGCCAAGTGGGCGAAGCTGCGCGATCTGCGCCGCGTCGTGACGGGGGCGCTGGAAGTCGCGCGCGCGGAAAAGAAGATCGGTTCGTCGCTGCAGGCGGCCCCGTCGGTCCATGTCGAGAGCGACGAGGTGTCCGCCTCGATGTCGGCCGACGCGTGGAACGAGATCTTCATCGTCTCGTCGCACGCGTTCAGCCGGCAGGCCGCCCCCGCCGACGCGTTCCGCCTGCCCGACGTCGCGGGCGTGGCCGTCGCCGTGAAGCCCGCCGCCGGCACGAAGTGCGAGCGCTGCTGGCGCGTGCTGCCGGAAGTGGGATCGCGCAAGGACCACGCGTCGCTGTGCGTGCGCTGCGCGGACGTGGTCGGCGCATGACGCCCGACGCGAAGCTGAAGCGGGGGCTCCTCATCGCGGCCGGCGTGCTGGTGCTCGACCAGCTGACGAAGTTCGCGATGCTGCGCTACCTGATCGAAGGCTTCCGCCCGTCGGTCGAGCTGCTGCCGTTCTTCAATCTCGTCGTCGTGTGGAACTACGGCGTCAGCTTCGGCATGTTCAACACCGGCTCGTCGTCGGCCGCCCACCTGTTCGCGGCCCTCGCGATGGCGATCGTCGCGGGCCTCGTCTGGTGGCTGCGGAATGCCGAGAACGCCACGGTCGTTCTCGCCCTGGGCCTCGTCGTGGGCGGGGCGGTCGGCAACGTCGTCGACCGGCTGCGCTTCGGGGCGGTGTTCGATTTCCTCGATTTCCACGCGGCCGGCTGGCACTGGCCGGCATTCAACGTGGCGGATGCGGGGATTACGGTCGGTGTTGCATGTCTGTTCTACGACGCTTTCTTCGGACCGCGAAGCGGACTAAAATAGAGCCATGAAGATTCGATTTCCCGCACCCCGGCGTTCCGTCCCGCTGCTGCTTCTCGCGGCGTCGCTGGCGCTCGGCGGCTGCGGCGAGGCGCGCAAGGTCCTCGGCTGGGAAAAGGCGCCGCCGGACGAGTTCCGCATCGTCAGCCGCGCTCCGTTGACCGTGCCGCCCGATTTCGGCCTGCGTCCGCCCGCACCGGGTGCCGCGCGCCCGAACGAGGCGTCGGCGCAGGACGCCGCGCGCACCGCCGTGTTCGGCCCCGACCGTCCGGCGGTGCAGAGTGCCGCGGGCCGTGCCGCTTCGGGCAGTGCGGGCGAACAGCAGCTTCTGGGGCGCATCGGTGCTGACCGCATCGATCCCGGCATCCGCGAGCAGATCGACCGCGAGACGCAGAGTCTCGCCGAAGCCGACAAGACCTTCGTCGACCGGCTGCTCTTCTGGCGTCCGAACGATCCGGCCGCGGGCCAGCAGCTCGACGCCGCGCGCGAGGCCCAGCGCCTGCGTGAAACCTCGGCCGCCGGCCGCCCGGCGAACGAGGGCGAGATCCCGACGATCAAGAAGCGCCAGCGCGGCTTCTTCGAGGGCATCTTCTGAGCCCGATGCGCGGCCAGGTGCTCGCACTCGGCCTTCTCGCGGCGTTTGCCGCAGGGTCCGGCGCGCACGCGCAGGTCTTCTCGCCCGCCACGTTCGAGCTCGCCAACGGCCTGCAGGTCGTCGTGATCGAGAACCGGCGCGC
>JAEUKY010000195.1 GCA_016794005.1 Rhodospirillales bacterium | reverse complement strand
GTCGCGCACGTTCGGCTACGGCTACCAGACCTGGCTGTTCGCCGGGCCGACGCGCACCTTCGCGCTGCAGGGCGTCTACGGCCAGACCGTGTTCGTCGATCCGGCCGCGAAGCTCGTCATGGTGCATCTGGCCGCGCGCGCGGGCGCGCGCGATCCGGGCGGTGCCCAGACCGTGGCGCTGTGGCGCGGCGTGCGCGCGGCGCTGGGCGGCAACTAGCTCAGGTCCCGCGGCCCCACACGCCGCAATAGCGGCGCGCGACGAAGGGCAGGCCGTTCTCGTAGCCCGGCCAGTCCTTGTATTTCGGCAGCGCGAACTCCTTCTCGGCCGGCTCCCAGCATTTGCCGGCCTGCGCGAGCACCTTCATCTCGGCCGACGCGTCGCGCAGCAGCTGCAGCATGTTGCGCGCGTCGTCCTTGGTGCCGAGCCGGTCGCCGGGGCCGGGATGGCCGGGGATCATGCGTTCCCAGTCCATCTTCAGCACGTCTTCGATGAAGGTCTCGGTCTTCAAGGGGTCGATGTCGATGAAGCCGCGCGCCGGGAACTGGCCGACCGGGATCGTGTCGACGAGGAAGATGATCTTTTCCTTCGGCAGGCGCATCACGAGCGTGGAGTCCGAATGGTTGACGCCCATGTAGCGCAGCTCGAGCTTCGTGCCGCCCAGTTCCAGCGTGCGGAACTTCGAGAAGGACTGGTCGGGCAGCACCGTGTGCGGATCCTTCAGCGCCTTCAGACGCACGGCCGCGTTGCGGTGCGCGACGAAGACGGCACCCGCGTCCTTGAACGCCTTGCCGCCGGCGATGTGGTCGAAATGGTGATGGCTGTAGACGACGTACTTGACCGGCCTGTCGGTCACCTTGCGGATCTCTTCGAGATACTGCCGCCCGCCGTCGGGCTTGCCGTAGGCGACGGGATCGGTCGCGATCACGCCGTCGGGCGTGACGACGAACATCGCTTGATGCCCGCCATTGCGGAAGACGTAGACGTTGTCGGTGCCCGAGACCTTCGTCGTCTGGATCGGCGGACGCTGCGCGTGCGCGTGCGGCAGCGCGAACAGGAATGCGGCGGCCGCCAAAGCGGCCATGCGGACGAACGACATCGTTTCCTCCCCGGGAATTTTGCCCGGGGCGGACTCTAGCGCAGACCCAAGAGCTCGACGTCGAAAACCAGCGCGGCATTGGGCGGAATCGCGTTCCCGGCCCCGCGCGCGCCGTAACCGAGGTCCGCGGGTACCACCAGCGTGCGCTGGCCGCCGATCTTCATGCCGGCCACGCCTTCGTCCCAGCCCTTGATGACGCGCCCGGCGCCGACCGGAAACTCGAAAGGCTGGCCGCGGTCGCGCGAGGAATCGAACTTCTTCCCGCGCGCGCCGTTTTCCAGCAGCCAGCCGGTGTAGTGGACGCGCGCGGTGCGGCCCGACGACGCGGCTTCGCCCGTGCCCACGCGCACGTCGACGATGCCGAGACCCGAGCGCGTGCGCGTCGCGGCGGAAAGGTCGGAACCTTGCGCGAAGGCGGGGGCGGCGCAAAAGACAAGCAGCGAACCCAGAAGGGTCCGGCGGGCGAATCGGTTTTCCATGCGCCCGACCCTAGCGCCCCGGTGCCGGCATTTCCACCCGGCGCGTCTCGCCGGGCGGCCGGCCGAATTCGAGCTGCAGCTTCGCGCGGTCCGCGATCGCCGGCCAGGCCGCCGGATCGGGGATCGCGATGCGCGCGGCCGAATCGACGAGCCCGTCGCGCGGCCCGCCCGACAGCCAGTCGAACGGCACCGAAAAGACCATGCCCGTGCCGATGCCCGAGCTGGACCCGCCGGACGCGCCCACGCCGACGCTGGGCCGGCCTTCGGACACGCGGCCACCCGACGCCGACAGCCGGTCGGCCGCGACGGCGGTCCCGTCGGGCAGGACCAGCCGGGCCGCCGTCAGCGCAAGGCGGTCGCGCGCACGGATCTCGATCGTCGCCCCGTCGGGCAGCAGGCCGGCCGACAGGCCTGGCGGCGGTGCCGCAGGCGCGCAGCCGGCGAGAAAGACGGCGATCAGGGCGGAAATGCGGCGCAAATCAAGAACCTCCCGGCAAGTCGGGAATCCCACTATATATACGGTCGCCATGGAACTCGACGTCCTGCCCCGCGAGGTCGCAAACCAGCGCGCGATCCTCGACCGACGCACGATCGACGCGCGCCTTGCCGAGATCGCCGAAGCGACCGAGGGCAAGCCCGACCAGCGCCGCGCGCGCGCGCTCGAAGCGCTGAAGGCGGCCTTGGCCGACGGCCGCAGGGAGATCCGCGAGCGCTTCGAATCGCGCACGGCGACCGGCGGGCAGACGATGCGCGCCAACGCCTTCCTGATCGACCAGCTCGTGCGGCTCGTCTACGACTTCGCCGAGCGCCACGTCTATCCGGTCGCCAACCCGACGATGGCCGAGCGCGTGACCATCGCCGCCGTCGGCGGCTACGGCCGCGCCGAGATGTCGCCGCAGTCCGACATCGACCTGCTGTTCGTGCGGCCGTACAAGTCGAACCCGCGCATCGAGCAGCTCGTCGAGTTCGAGCTCTACATGCTGTGGGACATGGGGCTGAAGGTCGGGCACGCGACGCGCTCGATCGAGGAATGCCTGCGTCTGGCGCGCGAGGACCACACGATCCGCACGGCCCTGCTCGAAAGCCGCTATCTGTGGGGCGACGACAAGCTGTTCGCGGAACTGAAGAAGCGCTTCTTCACCGAGGTGGCCAAGGGCACGGCGGCCGAATTCGTCGAGGCGAAGCTCGAGGAGCGCAACCAGCGCCACCAGCGCACCGGCGATTCGCGCTACGTGCTGGAGCCCAACGTCAAGGACGGCAAGGGCGGGCTTCGCGACCTGCACACGCTGTTCTGGATCGGCAAGTACCTGCATCGCGTCGACAACGTCTCCGACCTCGTGCTGAAGGGCGTGTTCACGTCGGAAGAGGCCGCGAAGTTCGACAAGTGCCAGGAATTCCTGTGGAGCGTGCGCTGCCACCTGCACTACGTCACCGGCCGGCCGGAAGACCGGCTGACCTTCGACGTGCAGGCCGAGATCGGGCGGCGCATGGGCTATACCGACCACCGCGGCACGCGCGGCGTCGAGCGCTTCATGAAGCACTATTTCCTCGTCGCGAAGGACGTGGGCGATCTCACGCGCATCTTCTGCGCCGCCCTCGAACTGGAGGAAGGCAAGAAGGCGCGCTTCGACGTAGGGGCGGTCGGCAAGCTCTTCAAGCGCGACGCGACCAAGCTTGCCGACGGGCGCTTCGCGATCGAGAGCGGCCGGCTGACCGTCGCGCGCGGCGACGCGTTCGAGAAGGACCCCGTCAATTTCCTGCGCCTGTTCCGCGTGGCGCAGGAGAACGACCTGGACATCCACCCCTATGCGCTGCGGCTGATCCGCCAGTCGCTGCGGCTGGTCGACGGCACGCTGCGCGCGAACCCGGAAGCCAACCGGCTGTTCATGAACATCCTGACCGACCGGCGCGCGGAGATCGCGCTGCGGCGGCTCAACGAGGCCGGCGTGTTCGGGCGCTTCGTGCCGGATTTCGGGCGCGTCGTGGCGCAGATGCAGCACGACATGTACCACGTGTACACGGTCGACGAGCACACGATCTTCGCCATCGGCATCCTGCACCGCATCGAGGAAGGCCAGCTCAAGGCCGACCATCCGCTCGCCAGCGAGGTGATCCACCAGATCGAATCGCGCCGCGCGCTCTACCTCGCCATGCTGCTGCACGACATCGCCAAGGGCCGCGGCGGCGACCATTCGGTGCTGGGTGCGGAAGTCGCGATGAAGCTGGGGCCGCGCATGGGCCTGAGCGAGGAAGAGACCGAGACGGTCGCCTGGCTGGTGCGCGCGCACCTGTGGATGTCGGCCACCGCCTTCAAGCGCGACATCCAGGACCCGCAGACGATCCGCGCTTTCATCGAGCACGTGCAGAGCCCCGAGCGGCTGCGCCTGCTCGTGTGCCTGACCGTCGCCGACATCCGCGCGGTCGGCCCCGGCGTGTGGAACAACTGGAAGGCCGCCCTGCTGCGCGAGCTTTACTACCGCGCGACCGAGGGGCTTGCCGGCAATTTCGGCGAGAGCGGCACGCTGGAACGCGTGGCCGCGGCGCAGGCCCGCCTCAAGGAAGAGCTCAAGGACTGGAGCGAGCGGGACTTCGCCTGGTTCGCGGGCCTCGGCTATCCGGCCTACTGGCTGTCGCTGGATGCCGGCACTCAGGCGCGCCACGCGCGCTTCGTGCGCGAGGCCGAGCGCGGGCAGATGCCGCTGGCGATCGACACGCGCATCGATCGCGCGCGCGCCATCACCGAGATCACGATCTATACCGACGACCATCCGGGCCTGTTCGCGCGCATGGCCGGCGCCATCGCGGTGGCGGGCGCCAACATCGTGGCCGCCAACGTCTTCACGCTGTCGAACGGCCGCGCGCTCGACCAGTTCTCGATCCAGGCCGTGCCCAGCGATCTCGACGGGCAGCCGTCGGCCTACGACCGGCCGGAGAAGCTGGCGCGCCTTGCCACGCATATCGAGCACGCGCTGGGCGGCCGCCTGCGGCTGCGCGAGCAGCTCGCCCGCCGGCCGGCGATCCCCAGCCGCATGCGCGTGTTCACCGTGCCGCCGCGCGTGCTGATCGACAACGCCGCGTCGAAGTACCACACGCTGATCGAGGTCAACGGCCGCGACCGCGTGGGCTTCCTCTACGACGTCACCGCCGCGATCACGTCGCTTGGCCTGTCGATCCGCACGGCGAAGATCACGACCTACGGCGAGCGCGCGGTCGACGTCTTCTACGTGGTCGACATCTTCGGCCAGAAGGTGCTCGACGAAACGAAGCTGGCGCGCATCCGCACGACGATGCTCGCCGCGGTCGCCGATCCGGACGCGCCCGCCGAACCGCCGAAGGTTCGAAAGCGCGCCGGCACCGAAGCAGCGGAGTAGCAACATGCCCCCTTCCCCGCCCGACGAGATCCGCGCGCGCGCCACGCTGCCCGGCATGACGCTGGAGATCGTCCACCGGCCCGCCGACGCCAGCGGACCGGAGACGATCGGCCTGCTGATCAAGGGTGCTCCGAACCTGCCGGCCCTGCCCGACATGATGGCGCTGTCCGGCCCGATGGGGGCGGGTACCGATCCGATGAGCATGTGGATGGAGATCACGCGCCAGGCCTGGGCGCCGTGGCTGGCGCTGTGGGGGCTTTCGGCGGGGCAGATCGGGCCCAAGCGCTGAAACCGTCGATGTCGCTCGCCCGCCCCGCCGTCACCGTCGGCGTCTACACGATGGCCAGCCGCGTGCTGGGCTTCGTGCGCGACATGCTGGTGGCGGCGTATCTCGGGGCGGGGCCGGTCGCCGACGCGTTCTTCGTCGCGTTCAAGTTCCCGAACTTCTTCCGCCGCCTGTTCGCCGAGGGCGCGTTCGCGTCGGCCTTCGTGCCGATGTTCGCGGGCACGCTCGCCGCGAACGGAACGGTCGCCGCGCGCGGCTTCGCGGAATCCGCACTTTCGATCCTGCTCGTGGCGCTGTTCGCGCTGACGGCCGTGGCCGAGTTCGCGATGCCGTGGATCGTCGCGGTCATCGCCCCCGGCTTCGCGGGCGATCCGACGCGCGCCACGCTGGCGGTCGAGTTCACGCGCATCACGTTTCCCTACCTTCTCTTCGTCAGCCTCGTCTCGCTGCAGGGCGGCGTGCTGAATTCCCTCGATCGCTTTGCCGCGGTCGCGGCCACGCCGATCCTTCTGAACCTGTGCATGATCGGCGGGCTGCTGGCGCTGGTCGGCACGCTACCCACGCCGGGGCACGCGCTGTCGTGGGGCGTGCTGGCGGCGGGGATCGCGCAGTTCCTGTTCCTCGCCTGGGCGTGCCGGCGGGCGGGCCTGCCGCTGCGCCTGCCGCGCCCGCGCCTGTCGGGCGAGGTGAAGACGCTGCTGAAGCGCATGCTGCCCGTGGCCCTGGGTTCGGGGGCGGCACAGGTCAATCTCGTGGTCGACGTGATCATGGCCTCGCTGCTGCCGGCGGGGTCGATCAGCTGGCTCTATTACGCCGACCGCATCTACGAACTGCCGCTGGCGGTGATCGGGATCGCCATCGGCACGGCCCTGCTGCCGCGCCTGTCGCGTCAGGTGCGCACCGGCGAACTTGCCGACGCGCAGGCCACGCAGAACCGAGCGCTCGAAGGCGCGATGCTGCTCACACTTCCGGCGACCGCGGCGCTGATCGTGCTGGCCGAGCCCATCGTCGCGGCCCTGTTCGAGCGCGGCGCCTTCGGTGCGGCCGACGTGCGCGCCAGTGCGCTGGCGCTGGTCGCCTACACGGTGGGGCTGCCGGCCTATGTCGCGATCAAGGTGCTGGTGCCGGCCTTCTATGCGCGCGAGGACACGCGCACGCCGGTCAGGATCGCCGTGCTGTGCGTGGCCGTGAACACCGTCGTCGGCTTCGCGTCGATGCAGGTGATCGGGCATGTGGGGCTCGCACTCGCGACGGCGCTGTCGGCGACGCTCAACGCGGGCCTGCTGTGGCGCGCCCTCGCGCGGAACGGGAATTTCGTCGCCGACGCGCGGCTGCGTTCGCGCCTGCCCCGCCAGATCGCGGCCGCCGCCACGATGGCCCTGCTGCTGTGGCTGGCGCTGGGGCCGGCGGCCCCGTTCCTGGCCCCGCACGGCGCTTCGCGCTATCTGGCGCTGGCCGGGCTGATCGGGCTGGGGCTTGCCGGCTACGGGCTGGCGGCCTGGGCGGCGCGCGCGGCCCTGCCCGGCGATCTCCGGGCGATCTTCCAACGCCGCACTTGATAAGTGCCCGCCGAGCGGCGATAAACCCGCCGCCATGAACCGCATCTTCTCGGGCATCCAGCCCACCGGCAACCTGCATCTGGGCAACTACCTGGGCGCCATCCGCAACTGGGTGAAGCTGCAGCGCGACTTCGAATGCATCTTCTGCATCGTCGACCTGCACGCCATCACGGTGCCGCAGGAACCGGCCGCGCTCGTCAAGGCGACGCGCGAGGTGACCGCGGCCTATATCGCCTGCGGCATCGACCCCGAGGCGTGCACGATCTTCAACCAGTCGACCGTCTCGACCCACGCCGAGCTCGCCTGGACGCTTGGCTGCATGACGCCGCTGGGCTGGCTCAACCGCATGACCCAGTTCAAGGAGAAGGCGGGCAAGCAGCGCGACGACGCGGGCCTCGGCCTCTACGCCTATCCGGTGCTGATGGCGGCCGACATCCTCGCCTACAAGGCGACGCATGTGCCCGTCGGCGAGGACCAGAAGCAGCATCTGGAACTGGCGCGCGACATCGCGGGCGCCTTCAACCGGCGCTACGGCGTCGAATATTTCCCGCTGCCCGAGCCGCAGATCTTCGGCACCGCCACGCGCGTGATGAGCCTGCGCGACGGCACGCGCAAGATGAGCAAGTCCGAGCCCTCGGAGCAGAGCCGCATCAACCTGACCGACGACGCCGACGCGATCGCGCAGAAGATCAAGCGCGCCAAGACCGATCCGCACGAGCTGCCCGACTCGGTCAAGGGGCTGGAAGGCCGGCCCGAGGCCGAGAACCTGCTGGGCATCTACGCCGCACTCACCGACAAGTCGCTCGACGCGGTCGTGGCCGAGTTCGCCGGCGCGCAGTTCTCGACCTTCAAGGGGGCGCTTGCCGACGTGGCCGTCGCCGTCCTGTCGCCGATCACGGCCGAAATGAACCGCCTGATGGCCGATCCGGCCGCCATCGACGCGATCTTGCGCCGGGGTGCGGACCGTGCCGGCGCCATCGCCCAGCGCCACATCCGCGAAATCTACGATCTGGTCGGTTTCCTGAGGCCCTGACGGGCCGGAACCGCTTGCCCGGGCGGGGGGCACGGGCGCATTCTGCCGGGACTGTCCGGAGGCGCTTGCGGTCTCGTGCTCATCTACCTGCCGATTGCCGAGATATCGGTCGACATTTTCCTGCTGCTGCTGCTGGGAGGCGGGGTCGGTTTCCTCTCGGGCCTGTTCGGCGTGGGCGGCGGCTTCCTGATGACGCCGCTGCTGATCTTCATCGGCGTGCCCGCGACGGTCGCGGTCGGGTCGGAAGCCGCCCAGATCGTCGCCGCGTCGGTCTCGGGCGTCATCGCGCACATGCGCCGGGGCAACGTCGATTTCCGCATGGGCGGCGTGCTGCTCGTCGGCGGCCTGTTCGGCTCCACGCTGGGCGTGCAGATCTTCAAG
>JAEUKY010000167.1 GCA_016794005.1 Rhodospirillales bacterium | reverse complement strand
CACGCGCGCCAGCGCCTTCAGGTGATCGGCACCCGCACCCTCGGGTGCGAGCAGCAGGAAGATCAGGTCGACCGGCTGCTCGTCGATCGATTCGAAATCGATCGGCTTCTCCAGCCGCGCGAACACGCCCGACAGGCGCTTCAGCCCCGGCAGCTTGCCGTGCGGGATGGCGATGCCGTTGCCCACGCCCGTGGTGCCCAGCCGTTCGCGCTCCATCACGACTTCCAGGATCTGGCGTTCGTCGGCGCTCGAAATCTCGGCCGCCTTCTTCGCGAGTTCCTGCAGCGCCTGCTTCTTCGACGTGGCCTTGAGGCTCGCGACGACGCATTCGGGCGTCATGAATTCGGTGAATTCCATGTCTGGCTCTCGTCCCGTTCCTAGCGCTTGCCCGAACCGTTGCCGGCGGCACCCGGGTCGATCCAGCCGATCGCCGCGTCGGCGCGCCGGTAGACCACGTTGAGCTGGCCGTTCGCGCGGTTGCGGAACATCAGCACCTGCTTCTGCCCCAGGTCGAGGCGCGCGACCGCTTCGCCCACGCTCAGCGTGGCGATCTCGGTCGTCATCTCGGCGACGATGGGGGCGGCGGCGGGCTCGCTCGCGAGGCTTTCGGCTTCCGGCTCGATGACCGCGTAGCGCGCGGGCTCGAACGCGGCCTCGTCGGCGACCGCGTGCTTGCCGCGCTTGCGGTCGGCGATGCGACCCTTGTGGCGCTTCAGGCGGTGGTCGAGACGCTCGACCGCACCGTCGAACGCGGCATAGGGATCGGCCGCCTCGTGGTGGCTCTGCAGCGTCATGCCGCGCCGGACATGCACCGAGATGTCGGCGCGGAAAAGATGGCGTTGCCGCTCGAACACGACCTTGCCTTCGATCGCCTTGCCGAAATAGCGGTCGACGGCGCCGCCGAGCGCCGTTGCAACATGGCTTCTCAGCGAATCGCCGACGTCGAGGCGCTTGCCGCTCACGGACAGCTGCATGGTTTCGATCTGTGCGTTGGTTGAAGGGAAATGGGGTTCTGGAACGAGGCCCGGGGCCGACCCGCGACACGACTGCGGCCCCCGCTACCCCCGGAATTTCCGGGAACATAGGGGCGCTGGCCGATCTTCGTCAAGCCGGACGAAATGCTGCGAATTCGCATCGTGGCCCTACCCGAGAAAAGCGTGCGCCCGGCCCCGTCCGGGGTCAAGCGGTTTCGGAAAACGGCTTGTATTGCAGCGGGTTCAGAACCCCGAACCCTTTTCGCGCCTGCGCTGCACGGACGACGCGATCCCCATCGCCTCGCGATACTTCGCCACCGTGCGGCGCGCGATGTCGATGCCGTCGGCCTTCAGCAGTTCGACGATACGGTCGTCGGACAGCACGTCGCGCACCGTCTCGGCGTCGATCAGGCCCTTGATGCGGTGGCGCACCGCTTCGGCCGAATGCGCCTCGCCGCCGCCCGAGGCCGGGATCGACGACGTGAAGAAGTACTTGAGCTCGAAGATGCCGTGCGGCGTGGCGATGAACTTGTTCGTCGTCACGCGGCTGACGGTCGATTCGTGCATGTCGATCGCCGCGGCGATGTCGCGCAGCACCAGCGGTTTCAGGTGGCGCACGCCGCTGCGGAAGAAGCCGTCCTGCTGGCGCACGATCTCGACCGACACCTTCAGGATCGTCTGCGCGCGCTGGTGCAGCGACTTCACCAGCCAGTTGGCCGCGTGCAGCCGCTCGGCGATGAATTCCTTCTCCTGCTTGTTGCGCACCGAGGTCTGCACGCGCGCGTGATAGCGCGTGTTGACCAGCACGCGCGGCAGCGTGTCCTGGTTGAGCTCGACGATCCAGCTGCGGTCGGGCGCCAGGCGCATCAGCACGTCGGGCACGATGGGGCTGGCCAGCGCGCCGTCGAAGGCGAGACCCGGCTTGGGGTCCAGCGTGCGGATCTCGGCCACCATGTCCTGGATGTCCTCGACGTCGACGCCGCACAGGCGCTGGAGCTGGGCCACGTCGCGCTTGGCGAGCAGGTCGAGATTGTCGAGGAGCTTGGCCATGCACGGATCGAGGCGGTCGCGCTCGCGAAGCTGCAGGGCGAGGCATTCCTTCAGGCTGCGCGCGAAGACGCCGGCCGGATCGAAGCGCTGGCAGCGCAGCAGCACGCGTTCCACGTCGGCCACCGGCACGTCGAGCTTGTCGGCGAGATCGGCGACTTCGGTCGTCAGGTACCCGCAATCGTCGATCAGGTCGACGAGGCGCGCGGCGATCACGCGTTCGACCGGTTCGGCGAAATCGACGCCGACCTGGCCCAGCAGGTGTTCGCGCAGCGAGACCTGCCTGGCGAGCGTCTGTTCGAGGCCGAATTCCGAATCCTCGAAATCCGAGCGACCGCCGGTGCCCTTCCATTCGCCGAGGAACTCGCCTTCGCCGACGGGCTCGTCGGCGCCGCGCGAGAAGCTGTTGTCGTAGTCGATGTCGAGCGGGGCTTCCTTGGTCTCCGTCGCGCCGCTTACGGAATCGAGCAGGCGTTCCTCGGGTGCCGCGGCCGGCGCTTCGCCCGCACCGGCGTCCGGAACCTCGGGGGCGGCACTTTCGGCACCCGGCTCGTCGCGCTCGAGCAGCGGGTTCTGCGCCAGCTCCTCCTCGACGAACTGGGCGACTTCCTGGTTCGAGAGCTGCAGCAGCTTGATCGCCTGCTGCAGCTGGGGCGTCATGACGAGCTGCTGGCTCTGCCGGAGATCCAGCCGCGGGGCGAGGCGGTTCATGCCGGCCATGCCCCGCTCATAGCGAGAACCGTTCGCCCAGATAGACGCGCCGCACGTCCGAGGACGCGACGATCGCCTCCGGCGTGCCGCCCATCAGCACCTGCCCGTCGTGCAGGATGTAGGCGCGGTCGACGATCTCGAGCGTCTCGCGCACGTTGTGGTCGGTGATCAGCACGCCGATGCCGCGGTCCTTCAGGTGGCTGACGAGATCGCGGATGTCGCCCACGGCGATCGGGTCGATGCCGGCGAGCGGTTCGTCGAGCAGCACGAAGTGCGGCTGGGATGCGAGCGCGCGCGCGATCTCCACGCGCCGACGTTCGCCGCCGGAAAGGGCGAGGGCGGGGGCCCGGCGCAGATGCGTGATCGAGAACTCGGCCAGCAGCTCGTCGAGCACGGCCTCGCGCCGGTCGCGGTTGGGCTCGATCAGCTCGAGCACCGCGCGCACGTTCTGCTCCACCGTCAGGCCGCGGAAGATCGACGTTTCCTGCGGCAGGTAGCCGATCCCCAGCCGCGCGCGGCGGTACATCGGCAGGTCGGTGATGTCCACGCCGTCGAGCTGGATCGAGCCGAAGTCGGGCGTGACGAGCCCGGTGATCATGTAGAAGCACGTCGTCTTGCCGGCACCGTTGGGGCCGAGCAGGCCGACCGCCTCGCCGCGCTGGACGCTGATCGAGACCTCGCGCACCACCGGCCGGCCCTTGTAGCGCTTGCCGATCTTGTGGACGACGAGACCCGGATTGTCCGCGACCACGCGCAGCGGCGAATCCGCGACCGCCGCGGGGGCGGGCGTCGCCGTGCGCACGGGATGCGGGCGATCGGTCATTGGCGGGGCCGTCCCTGCTGGGCCTGCTGCGGCGTGAGCAGGCCGCGCACGCGGCCGTCGCCGCCTTCCGACGGGCGCGCCAGCAGGCGCGAGATGCCGGTATTCGTGTTCACCTCGGCGAAGTCGCCGGCCATCTGGTTGTCGCCGCGCGTCAGGCGCACGTTGCCGGCAAGCTGCGCGATCCCCGTCTGCATGTTGTAGATGCCGCGGTCGCCGCGCGCGATTTCGGTGGGCGTGGAGACGTGCACGTTGCCGAACGCCTCGATGCGCGAAAGCCGCTGGTCGCCGCCTGTCGACGCGGCCGGTGCGGGCGCGTTGCGCGCGGGCGTGCGGGCGTTGCGCGCGGGCGGCGGCGGTGCCGGGCGCGCCGGCTGGGCTTGCGTGAAGTGCGCGGTCATCACGTCGGCGGTCATGCGCCGGTCGGCCGAGACGACCATCGCGTTGCCGCGCGCCACTGCGATCTCGCGCGCCGACCAGTATTCCAGCGTGTCGCGCGCGGTCAGCGTGTCGGTCGGCGTGGTCAGGCGCAGGGCCTTGCCGGTGACGACGACGACCTCGCTCGCCACGTCGTAGACGCCGCGGTCGCCTTCGACCGTCTGCGTGGGCGTCTGGAACTTCACGTTGCCGATCGCCTCGTAGCGGAAGATCTCGGTGCCGCCGGTCGCAGCCGGGCGGTACCACGCGACCAGCCGGTCGCCGCGCACGGTCGTGTCGCCCTGCCTGGCGACCGCGTCGCCGTTGGCGATGTAGCGCTGCGCGTCGCGGTCCCACTCGATGCCGTTGCTGGCCGTGATCTCGATGGGCGCGCCCGATCCGCCGCGGCCGATGTCGAGCGCCTGCGCCATCGACGTGGCGGGCGTCGCCGCCAGAAGGGCGAGGGCGGCCAGAAGGATTCTCATCGGCGGGGCCCCATCTGCGGCGGTTGCGGGGGCTGCTGTGCGGTCTGTACTGCGGCGGGCGCGTTGCGCGGCGTGGGGAACAGCACGACGCGCGACTTGCCCGTCACCTCGACGCGCGCCCCGCGGTCGAGGATGCGGAAGCCCGAACCGCTCAGCTGCGAGTTCGGCCCCTGGCCCTGCACCGGCAGTTCGCCCTGCGCCATGCCGCGGTCGAGATCGACGCGCGCGCGCTCGGTCGAGATTTCGTAGCCGCCGTCGTGGAACAGGCTGACCCCGCCCCACAGCTCCAGCGCCTTTTCCGGCTGGTGGTAGAGACCGTGTTCGGCCGTCATCGCGAGCCACGTGCCCGACGCCATCGCGAGGTCGCCCTGCGGCGAGGAAAGATCGGTCGTGTCGGACGAACCCTTGGCCTGCGTGGCCTGCTCGGCCACGATCGTGAAGGGCTGGTTGCGCTCGTCCACGCCCACATAGCGCGGCTGGACCATGCGCAGGTTCTCCAGATCCTCGATCGACACCTGCACGGGCGCGAGACGGAAGCGCGGGTCGAGCGGATTGAACTGCGGCCACAGCAGCACGAGGGCGGCGATCCCCATCGCCGCCGCCGGCAGCACGAACTTCATCAGCCCGACGATCTGGCTGTAGAACTGGTTGTGCGCGCGCGGCGTGCCGGGCGACAGCACCGCAAGGCGCGCGCGGGGGGCGGGCGTTTCCTCGTCGCGCGCGCGCGACGTCGGGACCGGGACGGGCCGCGGCGGTACCGAATCGTCGCGCAGCGGGTCGACGGCCATCAGGCGATCCCCGCGCGCAGCAGGTCGTGGATATGCACGATGCCCACCGGCCGGCGCCGCTTGCCGCGCGTCTCGCACGCGAACAGCGCCGTGATCTTGTGGGCGTTCATCAGGTTCAGCGCCTCGGCCGCCAGCGTGTCGGGGGCGACGGCGCGCGGATTGGCGGTCATCACCGCCTCGACCGGGCGGTCGAGCAGGTCGGCCGACATGTGCCGGCGCAGGTCGCCGTCGGTGACGATGCCTTCGAGCCAGCCTTCGGCGTCGACGACGGCCACGCAGCCGAAGCGCTTCTCGGTCATGCCGATCAGCACCTGCGACATCTTCGTGCCGCGCGTGGCGAGCGGCAGGTCGGCATGCATCAGGTCGCCGACCTTGGCCAGGCGCGCCCCCAGGCTGCCGCGCGGATGGAAGCGGCTGAAATGCTCCGCCGTGAAGCCGCGCCGTTCCATCAGCGCCACGGCGATCGCGTCGCCGAGTGCGAGCTGCATCGTCGTCGACGTCGTGGGGGCGAGGCCGACGGGGCAGGCTTCCTCGGCCGGCGGCAGGGCGAGCACGACGTCGGCGGCCACGCCGAGGGCGGACTTGCGCTTTGCCGTCATCGCGACGAGCGGGATGGCGAAACGGCGCGTGTAGCTGACGAGGTCGGAAAGCTCGGCCGTCTCGCCGGAATTCGAGAGTGCGAGCACCGCATCGGCCGGCGTGATCATGCCGAGATCGCCGTGGCTGGCCTCGGCCGGATGGACGAACTGGGCGGGCGTGCCGGTCGAGGCGAGGGTTGCCGCGATCTTGCGCCCGACATGGCCCGACTTGCCCATGCCCGAGACGACGACGCGCCCGGTCGCCGCGGCGAACAGGTCGAGGGCGCGCACGAAATCGCCGTCGAGGCTTGCCTCGAGTGCGGCAAGACCCGCGCGTTCGACCTGGATCGCCTGTCGCGCCACCGACAGATCGCGCGCGGCGCGTTCCGTTTCGGGGTCGGCGGGCTTCGGCTTGGACGCTGGCATGCTCGGGATGACCGGTCGGACCTGCACAAGGGGGGGCAGGGTGCGGCTCGACCGGACCCTGCTTAAGGCAAAAATTATGCCTGTTCTCGAGGCGCGAAGTCAATTGTCCTAAATAATTGGGAAATATAGATTATTTTCAGTCAAGCGATCTTCTTCGGCAGGCCGTGGCGCAAATCGGGGATGCCCGCGTCGCAATTCATGCTGCGATGCAGCAAGCCGGTCCCGAAATCAGTGCGCGAAGATGTCTTCCTCGCCCCAGCCGAGCAGGTCGAGATCGGCGCGCGTGCCGAGGAAATCGAAGCACGCCTGCGCCAGATGCGTGCGGCCTTCG
>JAEUKY010000152.1 GCA_016794005.1 Rhodospirillales bacterium | reverse complement strand
ACCCCGAGCTCAAGTCCAAGCCCTTCGAGCCGCATCCGCTTTTCACGAGCTTCGTCAAGGCGGCGGTCACGCAGAGCCGTCTGGTGTAAGGTCGGGTCCATGACCCAGTCCAAGAACGTCCCGCTCGGCAATTTCCAGATCGCCAACGACCGGCCCTTCGCGCTGATCGCGGGGCCGTGCGCGCTGGAAAGCCGCGCGCATGCGATGGAGATGAGCCATGCGCTCGTCGAACTCACCGGCAAGCTCGGCATCCCGCTCATCTACAAGACCAGCTTCGACAAGGCGAACCGCAGCTCGATCGGTTCGGCGCGCGGGATCGGCATGGAGAAGAGCCTGCCGATCCTCGCCGAGGTGCGCGAGAAATACGGCTGCCCGGTGCTGACCGACGTGCACGACGCTTCGCAGTGCGCGCCCGTGGCCGAGGCGGTCGACGTGCTGCAGATCCCGGCCTATCTGTGCCGGCAGACCGACCTGCTGCTGGCGGCCGGTGCGACGGGGCGCGCCATCAACGTCAAGAAGGGCCAGTTCCTGGCCCCGTGGGACATGAAGAACGTCGTCGCGAAGATCGCGAGCACGGGCAACGAGAAGATCCTGCAGTGCGAGCGCGGCGTGACGTTCGGCTACAACACGCTGGTATCCGACATGCGCGCGCTGCCGATCATGGCGGAGAACGGCTACCCGGTCGTGTTCGACGCCACGCATTCGGTCCAGCAGCCGGGCGGGCAGGGAACGACGTCGGGCGGCCAGCGCGAATTCGTGCCTGTACTTGCGCGCGCCGCCATCGCCATCGGTGTGGCGTCCGTTTTCATGGAAACGCATCAGGACCCGGACAAGGCGCCGTCCGACGGCCCGAACATGGTGCCGCTCAAGCAGCTCGGCGGCATTCTTGCCGAGCTCAAGGAATACGACGCGATCGCCAAGCGGCGCGCGAACGCCTGACGGCGTTCCGGGGAATGCAAGTGTATTAGGGCTATTTTCTTGACAACGCCTGCGCGTATTCCTATATTTCGGCAGCTCCCGCGTGCTCTTTGACAAGTGAATATGGCGCCCATGCCGGCAGGTCGAGGCCGGGCGATCCCCCGTTTCGTCGGATTTGCGGCAGCAAGCTTTGCTTGACGGCTTTTTCCGCCGTCAACGTCAACAAGGGTTTTCGAGTTCTTTCAAGGGGATGACCTGTTGACGGTCAACACTCGTCAACAAGCGTCAGGCAAGTCTTGCGGCACGACCGTTCTTTTTCAGCCCCGCCTTGAATTTCCGGTCGCGCTTGATCGCGCGTTCGCGCTTCAGCGCTTCGCCCACGCTTTCGAATTCCTCGACATGCACGAGCCGCCACGGCCCGCGGCCGCGCGTGAACTTGGCCCCGCCCGGCTTCTCGCCGTTGTGCTGGGCGAGGCGCCGGTCGAGATCGGTCGTCTGGCCCGTGTAGATCGTGCCGCGGCCGTTGAGGATCGCGTAGACATAGCGCATGACTACATTCTAACCTCGCCGGCAACGAAAACCGGGGAGAGAAACATGGCCGAAGCCTTCACCGCGCGCGATCTTGCCAAGCTCGCGGACTACGACACGCCGACGATGTGCAACGCGCTGGAGGTGCTCGACCCGCGCTGGCGCACGTCCGGCTTCACGACGCGCCCGATGTATTGCCGCTATCCCGACCTGAAGCCGATCGTCGGCTATGCGCGCACGGTGCGCATCGCT
>JAEUKY010000140.1 GCA_016794005.1 Rhodospirillales bacterium | reverse complement strand
GCCTTCGTCGGCATGACCGGCTTCGGCGCCTCGGCCCCCGCCCCCGATCTTTACAAGCATTTCGGCATCACCGCCGAGGCGATCGCGGCGGCGGCGAGGAAGCTCGTCTGACGATGCGCGACACGCTGCTCTTCGATCTCGACGGCACGTTGACCGATACCGACGCGCTGCATTTCGAAGCGTACGTGCGCCTGCTCGCCCCCTACGGCAAGGCGGTCACGCACGGCGAGTACAAGTCGCGAATCATGGGCGCGACGAACGACAGCATCATGGCCTGGCTGTTCCCCGAGGCGGACGCCGCCGGACGAAGCGAGCTTGCCGAGCGCAAGGAAGCGCTGTTCCGCGGCCTTGCGGACCGGATGGAACGTACCGAGGGCCTAACGGCCCTTCTCGACTGGGCCGCCGGCCGCGCCCTGAAGACCGCCGTCGTCACGAACGCGCCGCGCGCCAACGCCGAGATGATGCTTTCGCGCCTCGGCCTCGATGCCCGCTTCGATGCGCTGGTGATCGGCGACGAGTTGGCGCGCGGCAAGCCCGATCCGCTCCCGTACGCGACGGCTCTGGAAAGGCTCGGTGCGGCCGCCGGCGACGCGATCGCGTTCGAGGATTCGCGCTCCGGCGTGGCCGCGGCGCACGCCGCGGGCATCGATACGGTGGGGCTGACCACCGGGCTCGACGCCGCCGCCCTCGAAGCGGCCGGCGCCGTCGGAGCCGTCCCGCACTTCGCGCATCCCTGGCTCATCGCGCGGCTCGAAGCCGATTTCGGTTCTGCGCCGAGGTAGCAATACAAGTCGTATCGCAAGGAGAGAGCATCATGGCCGTCAAAGTCGCAATCAACGGGTTCGGGCGCATCGGTCGCCTCGTGCTGCGCGCGCTGATCGAATCGGGCCGCACCGACCTCGAGGTCGTGGGCATCAACGATCTCGGCCCCGTCAAGTCGAACGCGCACCTGCTGAAGCACGATTCGGTGCACGGGCTGCTGTCGAAGGCGATCACGACGGGCGACGACTGGATGGACGTGGGCCGCGGCCAGATCAAGGTCACGGCCGAGCGCGACCCCGCCAAACTTCCGTGGAAGGAACTGGACGTCGATCTCGTGATGGAATGCACCGGCATCTTCACGAAGCGCGAGCAGGCCGCCAAGCATATCGATGCGGGTGCGAAGAAAGTTCTCGTCTCGGCCCCGGCCGACGGCGTCGACCTGACGGTCGTCTACGGCGTCAACCACGACAAGCTGAAGCCCGAGCACACCATCGTCTCGAACGCGAGCTGCACGACGAATTGCCTCGCCCCCGTCGCCTACGTGCTGCACGAGGCGTTCGGCATCGAGAAGGGCTACATGACGACGATCCACGCCTACACCGGCGACCAGAGCACCGTCGACACGCTGCACAAGGACCTGCGCCGTGCGCGCGCCGCGGCACTCTCGATGATCCCGACCTCGACCGGGGCGGCCAAGGCCGTCGGCCTCGTGCTGCCGGAACTGAAGGGCAAGCTCGACGGCACGTCGATCCGCGTGCCCACGCCGAACGTCTCGGTCATCGACTTCAAGTTCGTGTCCAAGCGCAACGTCACGGTCGACGAGGTCAACAAGGCGATCGTCGCGGCGTCGCAGGGCAAGCTCAAGGGCATCCTCGAGACGACGACCGAAGAACTCGTCTCGATGGACTTCAACCACAACCCGGCGAGCTCGACCGTCGATCTGACGCAGACGCAGGTGATCGAGGGCAACCTCGTGCGCGTGATGAGCTGGTACGACAACGAATGGGGCTTCTCCAACCGCATGTCGGACACGGCGGCGGCGATGGCGAAGCTGGGCTGAGATGCGCGGGCGGCGCGCGTTCCTCGCCGCCGCCGGCACGCTCGGGGTCGGCCTCGCCGCCGGCCCCGTCGCAGGTCAGGCGCG
>JAEUKY010000134.1 GCA_016794005.1 Rhodospirillales bacterium | reverse complement strand
CCTCTCGGTCCGCGAAACGAAAAACGGGCGGGATCGGAAAAGCCGGTCCCGCCCGTTTTCTTTTGTCCGCCGCGCGATGCTACTTGCGCGCGACCATCAGTTTCTTGATCTCGGCGATCGCCTTGGCCGGGTTCAGCCCCTTCGGGCACGTCTTCGTGCAGTTCATGATCGTGTGGCAGCGATAGAGGCGGAACGGATCCTCGAGATTGTCGAGCCGTTCGCCCGTCGCCTCGTCGCGGCTGTCGGCGATCCAGCGATAGGCCTGCAGCAGCACGGCCGGGCCCAGATAGCGGTCGCCGTTCCACCAGTAGCTCGGGCAGCTCGTCGAGCAGCAGAAGCACAGGATGCATTCCCACATGCCGTCGAGCTTCTGGCGCTCTTCCGGGCTCTGCGGGCGCTCGCGGTCGGGCGGCGGCGTCTCGCTTTTCAGCCACGGCTCGATCGAGCGCAGCTGCGCGTAGACCTGCGTCAGGTCCGGCACCAGGTCCTTGATGACCGGCATGTGCGGCAGCGGATAGATCTTCACGTCGCCAGCGCACTCGTCGATGCCCTTGGTGCAGGCCAGCGTGTTCGTGCCGTCGATGTTCATCGCGCACGAACCGCACACGCCCTCGCGGCACGAACGGCGGAAGGTCAGCGTCGGGTCGATCTCGTTCTTGATCTTGATCAGCGCGTCGAGAACCATCGGCGCCGTCTGGTCGAGGTCGAGCGTGTAGACGTCGACCCGCGGATTGGCGCCCGTGTCCGGGTCCCAGCGGTAGATCTTGAACGTCTTGGTACGTTTCGCACCCGCGGGCGGCGGGAACGTCTTGCCGGTCTGGACCGTCGAGTTGGCGGGAAGCGTGAATTCGGCCATGGGATCAGCTCAGCCTTTCCGGGAACTCAGTAGACGCGCGCCTTGGGCGGGAACGACTGCACTTCGTTGGTCAGCGAGGTCAGCACGACGGGGCGGTAGGCGAAGTCCACCTTCCCCTTCGCGTCGAGCCACGCGATCGTGTGCTTCATCCATTCCTTGTCGTCGCGGTCCGGGTAATCCTCGCGGGCGTGCGCGCCGCGGCTTTCCTTGCGGTTGAGCGCGCTTTCCAGCGTGACGACCGCCTGCGCGATCAGGTTGTCGTATTCGAGCGATTCGACGAGGTCGGAGTTCCACACCATCGAGCGGTCGGAAACGCCGATGTCGCCGTTCTTGGCGAAGGTCGCCGCGATCAGCTTCGAGCCTTCGGCCAGCACGTCGCCCGTGCGGTAGACGGCACAGTTGTTCTGCATGATGCGCTGCATCTCGGCGCGCAGGGCCGCCGTGGGCGCCGGGCCCTTGGCGTGGCGCATCGCGTCGAAGCGCGCCACGCAACTGTCGCCGCCGCCCTTGGGCAGCGGGCGCTGCGGCTTGCCGGGCTGGACGATCTCGGCCGCGCGGATCGCGGCCGCGCGCCCGAACACGACGAGGTCGAGCAGCGAGTTCGAGCCGAGGCGGTTGGCCCCGTGCACCGACACGCACGCCGCCTCGCCGATCGCCATCAGGCCGGGCACGACGGTGGCCGTGCCGTTCTTCATCGTCACCACTTCGCAGCGGTGGTTCGTCGGGATGCCGCCCATGTTGTAGTGCACGGTCGGCAGCACCGGGATCGGCTCCTTCGTCACGTCGACGCCGGCGAAGATCTTCGCGGTTTCCGAGATGCCGGGCAGGCGTTCGTGCAGCAGCTTGGCGTCGAGATGCTCGAGATGGAGATGGATGTGGTCCTTCTCCTTGCCCACGCCGCGGCCTTCGCGGATCTCCATCGTCATCGCGCGGCTGACGACGTCGCGCGAGGCGAGGTCCTTGGCCGACGGCGC
>JAEUKY010000133.1 GCA_016794005.1 Rhodospirillales bacterium | reverse complement strand
ACATCAAGCCGACGAACCCGGTCGTACTCGGCCTGTGCACGCAGGACCAACTCGACGAGGCGATCAACAAGGCCGCCCGCGCGGCCGAGCGCGCCCGCAAGGAGCAGGAGCGCGCCGCGCGCCGCGCCGCCAAGGCCGCGGAAGCCGCGAAGGCCGCCGCCGCCGCGGACGCGGCGCAGAAGGCCGAAGCGTAAGCTGCCCGGCTAGGCAGGCGCCTTCGCGTACCCCGCCGGCACCAAGCTCTCTCGGATCTCGTCGAGGATTGCGGGATCGTCGATCGTGGCGGGCGGCTTGTAGGCCTGCCCGTCGGCGATCTTCTGCATGGTTCCGCGCAGGATCTTGCCCGAGCGCGTCTTGGGCAGGCGCTTGACGATCACCGCCTGCTTGAAGAACGCGACGGGGCCGATCTTCTCGCGCACCAGCGCCACGATCTCGGCCACGATCTCGGCGTCCGGCCGGTTGACGCCGCTTTTCAGCACGACGAAGCCCAGCGGCACCTGGCCCTTCAGTTCGTCCGCCACGCCGACGACGGCGCATTCGGCGACGTCGCGGTGGCTGGCGAGGATCTCCTCCATCTGGCCGGTCGACAGGCGATGGCCGGCGACGTTGATGACGTCGTCCACGCGCGTCATCACGTAGACGTAGCCGTCGGCGTCGATGTAACCGGCATCGCCCGTCTTGTAGTAGCCGGGATACTCGGCGAGGTAGGCGTCGACATAGCGCTGCTCGGCGTTCCAAAGCGTCGGGAACGTGCCGGGCGGCAGCGGCAGCCTGCACACGATGGCGCCGATGTCGCCGGCGGGAACCGGATGGCCGTCGGCCCCCAGCACCTGCACGTCCCAGCCGGGGACGGGCTTGGTCGGCGAGCCGGGCTTGATCGGGAAGATCGCGCCCGTACCCGTCGGGATGCCCAATGCGTTCGCCGCGATGGGCCAGCCCGTTTCGGTCTGCCACCAATGGTCGACGACCGGGCGCTTCAGCTTTTCCGTGGCCCAGTCGAGCGTCGCCGGATCGCAGCGCTCGCCCGCCAGGAACAGCGCGCGGAACTTCGAGAGATCGTACTTGGCGATCAGCTTTCCGTCCGGGTCCTCCTTGCGGATCGCGCGGAAGGCGGTGGGGGCGGTGAAGAACGTCGCGACACCGTGCTCGGCGATCACGCGCCAGAAACCGCCGGCGTCGGGCGTGCCGACCGGCTTGCCTTCGTAGAGGACCGTCGTGCAGCCGGCGAGCAGCGGCGCGTAGCAGATGTACGAATGCCCGACGACCCAGCCCACGTCGGACGCGGCCCAGAATACCTCGCCCGGCTTCGTGTCGTAGATCGTGCGCATCGAATAGGCGAGGGCGACCGCGTGCCCGCCATTGTCGCGCACCACGCCCTTGGGCTGGCCCGTCGTGCCCGACGTGTAGAGCACGTAGAGCGGATCGGTCGCCTTGACCGGCACGCAATCGGCGGGCCTTGCGGTGGCGACACCCTGCGTCCAGTCGATGTCGCGCCCCGCGACCAGATCGCAGGCAAGCTGCGGGCGCTGCAGGATCACGCAGAAATCCGGCTTGTGGCGCGCGATGGCGATGGCGCCGTCGAGCAGCGGCTTGTAGGCGACGGTCTTCGCCCCCTCGATGCCGCACGAGGCCGAGACGATCGCCTTGGGCTTGCAGTCGTCGATGCGTACGGCCAGCTCGTTGGCCGCGAAGCCGCCGAACACGACCGAATGGATGGCACCCAGCCTTGCGCAGGCCAGCATCGCGACCAGCGCTTCGGGCACCATCGGCATGTAGACGATGACGCGGTCGCCTTTGGCGACCCCCTTCGCCGCGAGCAGGCCCGCGAAGGCCGCGATCTTCCCCTGCATTTCGGCGTATGTGAATTTCGCGACCGTGCCCGTGACAGGGCTGTCGTAGATGACCGCGACGCGCCCGCCGTTGCCGGCGGCGACGTGCCGGTCGATCGCGTTCCAGCAGGTGTTGAGCTCGCCGCCCACGAACCAGCGCGCGGCGGGCTTTGCCGACGGGTCCAGCACCTTGTCCCACGGCCTGATCCAGTCGATCGCCTTGGCCGCCTCGCCCCAGAAACCTTCCGGATCGTGGCGCGAGCGCGCGTGGATTTCGGCGTAGGCCAGCATGACGTTTTCTCCCCGGATCTTTGAGAGAATTTGCAGCAGCGCCTCTGGTTTGGGAAGGGGCGCCGTGGCATGAATCGCTGCGTCACGATGTCCAATTTCCGGGTACGCAAGCCATGGCCGCCAAGACCAAGAAGAAGCCCCGCAAATCCGCCAAGTCAGCGCCCGCCCGCGCCGGCAAGTGGGAGCGCGACCTCGGCCGCAATGCGGCGAACTACGAGCCGCTGTCGCCGGTCGGTTTCCTCGCGCGGGCCGCCGCCGTGTGGCCGCGCAAGACGGCGATCCTGCACGGGCGCATTTCGCGCACCTGGGCGCAGACGCATGCGCGTTGCCGGAAGCTCGCCTCGGCACTCGCGCGCGCGGGCGTGAAGCGCGGTGATACGGTCGCGTTGCTCGCCCCCAACATCCCGGCGGCCTACGAGTGCGCGTTCGGCGTGCCGATGGCGGGTGCCGTGCTCAACGCGATGAACATCCGTCTCGACGCCGACACGATCGCCTTCCAGATCGACCATGGCGAGACCAAGCTGATCTTCGCCGATACCGAGTTCGCCCCCGTCGTCGCCAAGGCGCTGGCGAAGGCGAAGCGCAAGCCGATCGTCATCGATATCGACGACAGCGAAGGCCCGGGCGGCAAGCGGCTGGGCAAGGTGGAGTACGAGGATTTCCTTGCCGGCGGCGACGCGGACTTCGCCCCCTTGAAGGTGCGCGACGAGTGGGACGCGCTGGCGCTGAACTACACGTCGGGCACCACCGGCAATCCGAAGGGCGTGGTCTACCACCATCGCGGCGCCTATCTGAACGCGGTCGGGAACACGATGGTCTGGGACCTCGGCCACCATCCGGTCTATCTGTGGACGCTGCCGATGTTCCACTGCAACGGCTGGTGCTTCCCGTGGACCATCGCGGCGATGGCCGGCACCAACGTGTGCCTGCGCCGGGTCGAAGCGCCGGCGATCTTCGCCGCGATCAAGGAACGCGGCGTGACGCACATGTGCGGGGCGCCCATCGTCATGAACATGCTGATCAACGCGCCCGAGACGATGCGCCAGGACCCCACGCACGTGGTCGAGATCATGACCGCCGCCGCCCCGCCGCCGGCCGCCGTGATCGAGAAGATGGAACGCATGGGCTTCCACATCACGCATGTCTACGGCCTGACCGAGGTCTACGGGCCGGCCGTCGTGTGCGAATGGCATTCGGAATGGGATGCACTTCCGCCGGCGGAATCCGCCGTGCTGAAGGCGCGCCAGGGCGTGCGCTATCCGGTGCTGGAGGGCTTGATGGTGGCCGACGAGAAGACGCTGAAGCCCGTCCCGTCCGACGGCGCCACGATGGGCGAGGTCTTCATGCGCGGCAACATCGTCATGAAGGGCTACCTCAAGAACGCGGAAGCGACCGCCAAGGCGTTCAGGAGCGGCTGGTTCCATACCGGCGATCTCGGCGTCATGCACGCCAACGGCTATGTCGAGCTCAAGGACCGCTCGAAGGACATCATCATCTCGGGCGGCGAGAACATCTCGACCATCGAGGTCGAAAGCGCCCTCTACCGCCATCCGGCCGTGCTCGAAGTGGCGGTCGTGGCGCGCGCGGACGAGAAGTGGGGCGAAACCCCGTGCGCGTTCGTGACGCTGAAGGACGGGGCGGCCGCCAGCGCCGACGAGCTGATCGCGTTCTCGCGCGCGCATCTTGCCGGCTACAAGGTACCGCGCACGATCGTGTTCGGCCCGCTGCCGAAGACCTCGACCGGGAAAATCCAAAAATTCGTGCTGCGCGAGCGGACGAAAACGCTCTAGGATTGTCCGCAACCATGGCCGACCAGACCCGCAAGTATCGCCCCGGGATGATCGTCTTCCGCGAAGGCGAGAGCGGCGATTACGCGTGCCTCGTCAAGACCGGGCAGGTCGAGGTCATCAAGCTTGCCAATCCCGACGCGCCGCCGATCGCGGTCATCAATCCGGGCATGATGTTCGGCGAGCTGGCGCTGCTCGACAACGCGCCGCGCATGGCCACGACCCGCGCCAAGGTGGAGACCGAGCTGGTCATCGTCGACCGCGCGCGGTTCCTGACGAAGCTCAAGGGGCTGAGCGCCAGCCAGCGCGACATTTTCGAGCTATTCGCGGCCTTCGTGCGCGAGACGCCCGTCTGGACGAAGCCGATTCCGATGGAAGTGCGGCCGCCGCTGGGCGAAAAGGCCAGCCGCGTGCAGGCGCTGATGGCGACCGTGACGATGTCGGGGCTGCTGAAATCAGGCGATCCGTTCCTCGACGTGCTCGGCAACATGCTCGTGAGCTACGCCAAGCGGCGGTTGCCGCCGGCCTGACGCCAGGCCGGCGGACCCGCACGGGGAAGGAAACGCTAGCCCGACATTCGGGCGAGCTCGTCCTTGATCTTCAGTTTTTCGCGCTTGAGGGTGGCGATCACCGGCGCGCTGGGTGCGGGTCGGGCTTCTTCGTGGCTGAGCTCGCGTTCGAGCTTGGCGTGCTTTGCTTGCAGGGACCTGACGCGATCGGATTTCGGCATTGCCTAAACCTCCTTCGTTCTGGTTCATGCGCTCACGTCGAAAAGCCTATGCCTGTCCCCGCGGCCTCGCAAGACGCCGTCTGCGGGCGGGCTGCATGTCGAGGTAGAAATTAATCAAGGCGGATTCGGTCAGGGCTTTGATTTCAAACCGAAGCGCCGAGTCGCGGAATTATTTTCGTTAACGTGCGGCGTGCCGTCGCGGCGCGAACGAAAATTTCGGCGTTGTGGCGCGCATCGGCCAGCACCGTGCGCGCATGTGTCGCGCCGGATGCCGCGGAGTCCGATTCCAGATCGCGCAGCAGCAGCTTTTCGGCGGCGAGTTCGGCCGCGAGGATCGACTTGCGCAGGCGCCCGATCGCGGGATCGGTCCCGGCGGCGCCACGGATCGCGGTACGCGCGGCGCGCAGCGGCGCGATCGCACGCCGCCATTCGCGCGCGCGGGCCCGCCAGGCGCGCGCGCGCGACGCCGGAAGCCGGCCGCGTCCGCTCGCCCCGTGCCAGATCGCGGCCAGCAGCAGCGGTATGTCGACGCCGTGCCGGTCCTGCAGCGAAAGACAGGCGGCGGCCACGCCGGGGCGGCCATAAAGTCCCAAGGCGAAGCGCCACAGGCCTTGGTTCCGCCGGCCGGACTTTGCTGCTAGAGTGCGCATCGTCAAATCTGCCTTCCGCATACCGAAAAAGCGCCGGCGTCGATGGACGATCCCGTATTCGAAACGATCCGCCGCCAGATCGCGGAACTGCAGAGCGAGCACCGCGATCTCGACGACGTCATCGCGCGCATGCTCGAAAGCTTCCCCATCGACATGCTGCAGGTCCAGCGCCTGAAGAAGCGCAAGCTGGCGCTGAAGGACCAGATCGCGCGGCTGGAAAGCCAGCTGCTGCCCGACATCATCGCCTGACGCGGGTCAGGGGGCCGTCCCGCGCGCGTTCTTCTTGCGCTCGTACATCTCGCGGTCGGCACTTTCCAGCAGGCGCGCGATGTCGTCGCCGCCGCGGAACGTGTAGACGCCCCACGCGACCGACGGCTTGATCGCCACGCCGCGCCAGTCCAGCTCGCTTTCCTGCACGCGCTGGGCGAGCAGGGCGGCCTTCTCGTCGGCGACCGGCTTGTCGGAATATGTGAGGATGACGCCGAATTCGTCGCCGCCCAGCCGGCCGACCACGTCGGTGTCGCGCACGTTCTGCACCAGCACGCGCGCGATGTGCGCCAGCAGCGCATCGCCCGCCGCGTGGCCGTGCGTGTCGTTGACCTGCTTGAGGCCGTTGGCGTCGAAATAGACGAGGCTGGAGGGCTGGTCGTAGCGCTCGGCGAAGGCCTGCATGCGCCCCAGTTCGCGCACGAAGGCGCGGCGGTTGAAGACGGGCACGAGGCTGTCCTGGTCGGCGAGCCGCTCCAGGTGCGCCGCACGCGACTGGGCCTGGGCCGCCTCGCGGCGCGCCTTGTCGACCTCGGCCATCAGCCGCATGATCGCGTCGCGCACCTTGGGCGTGAACTCGGCCTCGGGGATGCCCATCACCTGGGCGATGTCCTTGGGCGTGCGCATGCCGCCCGACATCGGGGCGGGCGAAGCGCCCTGCGCGCGGCCGGCCGCATCCGCCTTGCGCACGGGTGCGGCGGTCGCAGGGCCGATGATGCGGTTTGGATCGCCGATCTTCATCCAGTACCGGGACGCGAATACGTACTCGCGACGAGCCATAGCACAGACCGGCCGGATTTTGGGGGCCGAAAGCGGGTCAAGCGGGCCTTTCCGCACGGCGGACCGCTCGCCTATACTCCGCCCCTTTCCGGCCCCGGCCGGGCCCTTCGGGAGTGCGCACTACATGGCCAAGAAGCCCCTCGTCGGCATCATCATGGGCAGCCAGTCGGACTGGGAAACGATGCGCCACGCGGCCGACATGCTGCGCGACCTCGGCGTGCCGTTCGAAGCGCGCATCGTCTCGGCCCACCGCACGCCCGAGCGCCTCTACCGCTATGCGACCGGTGCCGTGAAGGCGGGCCTCGCCTGCATCGTCGCCGGTGCCGGCGGGGCCGCCCATCTGCCGGGCATGGCCGCCGCGATGACGCGCCTGCCGGTCTTCGGCGTGCCGGTCGAGTCGCGCACGCTCAAGGG
>JAEUKY010000087.1 GCA_016794005.1 Rhodospirillales bacterium | reverse complement strand
GCTCGATCAGTGCGGACAACGCGTAGCCCTTGTGCGCCGCCATCGTCAGCAAGGCGCCCGACGGGCGGTCCTCGCGGAACATCACGCCCGGATCGTTGGTGGGTTTGCCGTCGGCGTCGATCAGGATGCCGTCTTCGACCGGAACGCCCTTGTTGAACGCGACGCGCACCTTGCCCACGGCGATCCGGCTCGTCGCCATGTCGGCCACGATGGGCGGCCCGCCGGCGACCGGAAGTCCGAGGCAGATCGGATTGGTGCCGAGCCGGCCTTCGCGCCCGCCGGTGGGTGCGACCTTCGCGTCCACGCCCGCCACGTCGACGACGAAGAACGACGCGAGGCCGTGGCGTGCCGCCTGTTCGGCCCACGCCCCGATGCGCCCGATATGGTGCGTGTTGCGCAACGCCAGCACGGCCGCACCCGCCGTCTTCGCCTTGGCGCACAGCAGGTCGGTCGCCGCCGCCATGATCGTCTGGCCGTAGCCGCGGTTGCCGTCGACGACGAGCGTTGCCGCCGTCTGCGACACCACCGTCGGCTTCATGCCGAGGGCCAGCACGCCGCGGCGCACCGCGTCGATATAGATCGGCAGCATGCCCACGCCGTGCGAATCGTGGCCGGTCAGGTTCGCGTCGACCAGATTGTCGGAAACCGCGCGCGCTTCGGCTTCGTCGGAACCGGCGGCACGGCAGATCGCGGCGCCCAGTTCGCGCAGGCGGGCGGGGGAGATCGAGACGTCGTTCGCAGCCATGTTCATGCCACCCATTCGCTGACGGGGGCCTTGGCTTCGTGCAGCGGCTGGCACACGACGTCGACCAGCGTGGGCCCGCCATGCGCGAACGCCTCGGCCAGCGTCGATCCGAGTTTTGCGGGATCTTCCACGCGCCAGCTTTTGAGGCCGAAGGCGGAAGCGACGGCCGCGTGGTCGGTGCGGTTGAAGTCGACCGAGAAATAGCGCCCGCCATAGCCGGTCTTCTGCCCGGCCTTGATCCAGCCATAGACCGCGTTCGACACGACGACGAGCGTGACCGGCAGGCCGAGCCTTGCGATCGTCTCCATCTCGCCGCACGCGAAGCCGAAGCTGCCGTCGCCCATGACGGCGACGCATTTGGATTGCGGGCGCGCGATGGCGGCACCCACGACGGCGGGCAGCGAATAGCCCAGCGCGCCGTGCGCGCGGTTCGTCACGAACCAGCGCCCGGTGCGGCGCTTGGGATAGAACGCCGAGAAATACGGGCACGGCGTGCCCGGGTCGGCGACGATCACCGCATCTTCGGGCAGCAGGGCCGCCATTTCGGCGACCAGCCGCTCGGGCTTGATCGGCGTGTCGTTCGACTGTGCCAGCACGTCGAAGGCGGCTTTGCGTTCCGCGCGCGCGGCGGCGACGCGCTTTGCCGCATCGGCCGCGTTCTTCGACTTGCCGAGGGCCGCGACGATCTGGCCCAACGCCAGCTTCGCGTCGCCCACCACGCCGGCCTTGGTCGGATAGATCGCCCCGATCACGGCCGGGTCCACGTCGACATGCACGATCGGCGTGCCCTTGGCCGGGAAGCGCCAGCGTTCGGTCGTGACCGAGCCTGCACGGCAACCGACGAACATCACCAGATCGGCCGCCTGCACCAGCCCGCGCGTGGGCAAAGTACCACCGTTCGAGCCGACCACACCGGCCGACAGCGGATGCGCGTCCGCGATGGAACCCTGGCCCGAGATCGTGACGAGAACGGGCGCGTCGAGCCGTTCGGCCAGCGCCTGCAGTTCGGCCTGCGCACCCGCGATGACCACGCCGCCGCCCACGACGATGACGGGCGATTTCGCTTCCGCCAGTGCGCGCGCCGCGCGCTCCACGTCCGCCGGATCGGGCGCCACGCGGTGCGAGGGATACGTGCCGTGCGCCGGCTCGCCCCACATGTCGGATTCGTCGACGGCATCCTTCTGCACGTCGTAGGGCAGGCCCAGATGGACGGCCCCCGGCCGGCCGCTCGTCGCCTCGCGGAAGGCGCGGCGCACGACGGACGGGATGTCGGCCGCGCGGTCGATCACGGTGTTCCACTTCGTCACGGGCTTGAACAGCGCCTGCTGGTCGAGTTCCGTCAGCGTGTATTTGCCGCGCGAGGAAACCGAGATGTCGGTCGTGACGGCGAGCATCGCGACGGAGGACTCGTTCGCCTCCGCCACCGCCGGCAGGATATAGGTCGCCCCGCCGCCCGACGGGCCCTCGCACACGCCGACCTTGCCGGTCAGCCGGGCATAGGTGTCGGCCATGTAGCCGGCCGAACGTTCGTCGCGCGTCAGGATGTGCCGGATGCCGTGGCCGCCGTGGCCGCCCAGCCGGGCGAGCGCGTCGTAGAGCGGAAGGCTGGTATCGCCGCACAGGCCGAACACGTGGTCCACGCCGTGTGCGGCAAGCAGTTTCACGAAAGCTTCGGCGCCGCCGAGCCTGTTGCCGGATCCGTCCATCT
>JAEUKY010000028.1 GCA_016794005.1 Rhodospirillales bacterium | reverse complement strand
TGGGGCCGCGTGCGCGCCCTCGTCGACGACCACGGCCGCCAGATCCAGTCGGCCGGCCCGTCCACGCCGGTCGAGGTCATCGGCCTCAACGGCACGCCGCAGGCGGGCGACGACTTCCAGGTCGTCGACAACGACGCGCGCGCGCGCGAGGTGACCGAGTTCCGCCAGCGCCGTACGCGCGAAGCGACGGCCACCGCCCGGGCGCGCGGCACGCTCGAGCAGATGTTCGACAAGATCCAGCAGGGCGAAGCCAAGGAACTCGCGGTCGTCGTCAAGACGGACGTGCAGGGCTCGCTCGAGGCGATCGTCGGCGCGCTGACCAAGCTGCGCACCGACGAGGTCGCGGTCCGCGTCCTGCACGGCGCCGTCGGCGGCATCACCGAAGGCGACATCGCGCTCGCGAAGGCCAGCCAGGGCGTGATCATCGGCTTCAACGTGCGCGCCAATCCGCAGGCCCGCGAGATGGCAAAGCGCGACGGGATCGAGATCCGCTACTACTCGATCATCTACGGCGTGATCGACGAGATCAAGGCGGCCCTCTCGGGCATGCTCTCGCCGACGCTGAAGGAGAAGTTCCTCGGCAACGCCGAGATCCGCCAGATCTTCAACATCACGAAGGTCGGCAAGGTCGCCGGCTGCCGCGTGGTGGAAGGTCTCGTCAAGCGCGGGGCGAAGGTCCGCCTGCTGCGCGACCAGACGGTCATCCACGAAGGCACGCTCAAGACGCTGCGCCGCTTCAAGGAAGAAGTGCGCGAGGTCCAGGACGGCTACGAGTGCGGCATGGCCTTCGAGAACTACGAGGACATCCGCGAAGGCGACCTGATCGAGTGCTTCGAGGTCGAGGAAGTCGCGCGCACGATCTGATGGCCCGCGACGCGTCAAATCCGGGGGACGGCACGGGATCGATCCCGTCCGTCCCCTTCTTCTTCCTGCGCCACGGCGAGACCGACTGGAACCGCCGCGGCGTGCTGCAGGGCGCCATCGACATTCCGCTGAACGAGACGGGGCTGGCGCAGGCGCATGCCGCCGCCGCGCGCTTTTCGGGCGTGGCCATCGCGACGGTCGTCGCGAGCCCGCTTTCCCGCGCGCGCGTGACGGCCGAGATCGCGGCCGCCGCCCTCGGCCTGCCGGTCGAATTCGAGCCCGCCATCGCCGAGGTCTCGTGGGGCAACCGCGAAGGCACGCCGGACGGCGACACGATCGACCGCTGGCTCGACGGCGACACGCCGGAAGGCGGCGAGCCGGTCGCGTCGTTCAACGCGCGGGTCGCCGCAGGCATGACGCGCGCCCTTTCGCGACCCGGCCCCGTGCTGGTCGTGGCGCATGGCGGCGTTTTCCGCGCGGTGCGCACCCTGCTTTCGCTGCCGCCCGCGGCCCGCGTCGAGAACGCGCGGCCGCTGTTCCTGTCGCCGGATGCCGGCGGCTGGAAGATCGCCGACGTCGCCTAGGCGGGCGGACGCATCGCTTCCTTGGCCTTCGCCGCAAGCTGGTCGAGGCTGAAGGGCTTGGGCAGGAAGTGGACGTTGTCGAAGCCCGCCAGCGTCTGGCGGAACTGTTCTTCGGCGTAGCCCGAGATGCACACGATCTTCAGCGCCGGGAACAGCTTGCGCGATTCGCGGATCAGCGTCGTGCCGTCCATCTGCGGCATGACGACGTCGGTGATCATCAGGTCGATGGTGGCGCCGATCTCGCGCACGATGTCGAGGGCGGCGTCGCCCGTCTTCGCCTCGACCACCTTGTAGCCCTTGTTGCGCAACGCGCGCGCGCCGAACAGCCGCACGGCATCCTCGTCCTCGACCAGCAGCACGGTGCCGGCACCCGTCAGGTCGCGCCGGCGCGCGGGCGAGGAATCGGCGTTCTCCTCCTGCGCGGGGCCCGTCCAGCGCGGCAGCAGAAGCGTGAAGGTCGAGCCGCGCCCCGGCGCGCTGTCGACCTGCACGAAGCCGCCGGTCTGCCGCACGATGCCGTAGACGGTCGAAAGACCGAGGCCCGTGCCCGAGCCGATGGCCTTGGTCGAGAAGAACGGCTCGAAGATGCGCCCGATGATGTCGGGCGGGATGCCCGTCCCGGTATCCGCGACGTCGACGCGCACGTATTCGCCGGGCGGAATTTCCTCGTCGCCGTAGCGTTCGGGCACGGTCTTGGTCGCGTTCGACGTGCGGATCGTCAGCGTGCCGCCGTTGCCCATCGCGTCGCGCGCGTTGACCGCGAGGTTGATGATGACCTGTTCGAGCTGGCCCTGGTCGACGCGCACCAGCCACAGGTCGCGCGCATGCACGACCTTGAGCTCGATCGCGGCACCGATCAGCCGGCGCAGCAGGTGCGAGAGCTCGGTCAGCGCGTCGGTGACGTCGAGCACCTTGGGCTGCAGCGTCTGCTGGCGCGAGAAGGCGAGGAGCTGGCGCACGAGGTTGGCCGCGCGGTTCGCGTTCTGGCGGATCTGCATGATGTCGGCGAACGACGCGTCGCCCGGCTGGTGGCGCAGCAGCAGCAGGTCGCAGAAACCGATCATCGCGGTGAGCAGGTTGTTGAAGTCGTGCGCCACGCCGCCGGCGAGCTGGCCAACGGCCTGCATCTTCTGCGACTGGGCGAACTGCTGTTCGAGCCGGCGCTGCTCGCTGATGTCGAGGAAGTGCAGGATCGTGGCGCCGTCCGTGCCGGCCGATTCGTCGAGCGCGCGCGCGAAGGTGGCGACGATGCGTTCCTTGCCGTCCGATCCGACGAGCCGCACGTTGATGTGCTCGGGCGCACGCTCGTTCGCGTCTTTGCCGGTCGAGGCGACGGCGAGCCGGCGCAGCTTGCCGATCAGCTCAGCGCGTTCTTCGGGTACGACGAACATCGTCAGGTTCCGGCCGGCGGCTCCTTCGCGGTCGGTGCCGGCCAGACGCTGGAACGCGCGGTTGGTCTCGGTCAGCCGGCCGTCGGGATCGACCAGCGCGATACCCACCGGCGCGTTCTCGAAGAAGCGGCGGAAGCCCAGTTCGCTGCGCGCCAGCGCGCTCGCCATCTCGCGCTCGGGCTCCGCATCGCGGGCCATCGCGCGCACGACGACTCCGTCCGGGGCGGCGGGATCGCAGGTCTGCACGATCGAGATCAGGGCGGGCACGCCGCCCAGATGGCGGAAGCGCACGTCGCCCTTCGACAGGCCCAGCCCGCCGAACGGATCGTAGGGTGCGGTTCCCGCCGGGATCGGCTCGGCAAGCACGTCGTGCAGGCGCAGGCCGCCGACGATCTCGGCAAGCGGCCGGCCAAGCATCTCGGCGAAGGCCGGATTGGCGAAGACGAAACGGCCGCCCGTGTCGAGTGCGTAGAACCCGACCGGTGCGGCCGCGAGGAATGCGCCTGCGCCCTTGTCGGACGATGCGCCCGTCTTGCCCGCGCCAAGGCCGAATAGTTTGCCGAACACCATGCGGGCCAGATTAGTGCAGAAACCGACCCGGCGTAATCGGCTTGTGCGCGGATTACGCGGCGGCGGCGATCCCTTCGCCTGCGCGCAGCGCCCATGCACGGTTGAGCGGGCTTTGCGGCTTCGCGGCGAGGCGCTGGGCCGCGAAGTACCGTGCCGCACCCGTCTGGCCGGCCCGCAGCGCCGCCTCCACCAGCGTCCACGACACGACGTCGCGCTGCGCGTGGCTGCCGCCGAAGCGCGCGGCGCGCGCCCGCATGTCGACCAGATGCTCGACGCACGCGGCATAGCGTTCCTCGCCGAAGGCAAGGAACCCTTCGGCCAGCGCCAGTCCGGCATCGGCCGACATGCCCGCGTTGACGCCCGCCCCGGAGATCGCGGCGCGCAGCGTGGCGACCTGCCGGCGCGCGAGATCGAGCCGGCCCGCGCCCACGAAGGCCATCGCGGCGTGCGCGTCGTTGAACGCGTAGAAGCCGTGTTCGATGCGCGCGGCCCAGCGTGCCGCGACCTGCTCGAACCGGTTGCCGACATCGACGCCGCGCGCATGCAGGCGCCACAGCATCGCGGTGGCGTCGATCAGCTCCAGCACCACGTCGCTGTCCGCCGGCCGGATGCGCGTGTCGTAGAGGGCGAGCACCTGCGGGATCTCCTCGCGGTCGAGCCGGCAGAGCGCCAGATGCCACCAGTTGTGATAGGCGAACATGTTGTCGGGTGCCCAGCCGGATTCGGTCGAAGCGAGCCAGTCGATCCCCTCGGCCGCCCGGCCGCGCATCTCCAGCGCGTGCGCGACCGCGTGCACGGCCCAAGCATCCTGCGGATTGGCGGCGACGCTGGCGCGTCCGACGCGTTCGGCCGTTTCGTAGTCGCCCGTCTCCTCCAGTCCGAACGCGTACATGCCGCGCACGAAACCGGCGCGCGGCACGTCGCCCGCGAAGGCAGGCAGCACGCCGGCGACGCGGTCGCGCAGCATGGCGCTCGACCCGTTGAAGAAGTCGCCGACATGGGCGAACTGCAGGGCCATCGTGTCGCGCGGATGGTCGTGCAGGATGCGGCCCCAGAGCTCGACGGCACCCGCCCAATCGCCGCTGGCCCACGCGGCGAGTGCCGCGATATGGCCGCGCTCGCGCGGATTGGCGTCCCACACGAGGGCGCGTGCGGCGTCGAGCGACTTCGCCATCTCGCCGTCGAGCGTGCGGTCGGTCGCCGTCGCAATCAGCCCGGCGCGAAAGCAGTGCGCCAGCGCGAAGCGCGGATGGGCGGCGAGGATCGCCTCGACCTCGGCGAACGGATCGGCGCGGTAGGCGAGCAGCTTGTCGGCGGCGGCATCGAGGGCGGCGACGGCGTTGCGGTCGCCGTAGGAAACGGGATTGCCCAGCAGATCGGTGGTCATTTCTCTAGCTCCGGTGGAAGGGGTGCCGCTTATCGGCGAAGTCGCCGCCCGCCGCCAGAAGGCGCGTGGTGCAGTTGGCGATGGCCCCAAAACCCCGATGATTCAATGGATTGGCAATGCCCCGGCGGATCGGGACCGCAGCCTTCATCGTACAACTGTACCTATGGTATAGGAGCGGCGATGACGGAAACGACGACCCTGCGGCGCGGCGAAGCGCGCGAACGCCTTCTCGATCTTGCCGAGCGCACCGTGCTCGACAAGGGCTTCGGCGCCACGTCGATCGACGAGCTGATCGCCGGCGTGGGCATCACGAAGAGCGCGTTCTTCTACCACTTCAAGGACAAGAACGCGCTCGCCCAGGCGTTGATCGAGCGCTATCTTGAGAACGACGCGGCGATCCTCGACCAGCTTTTCGCGCGCGGCGACGAACTGTCGGACGATCCGCTGCAGGGCTTCCTGATCGGGCTCAAGCTTTTCGCCGAGACCCTCGCGGACCTGCCGCAGGCGCATCCGGGCTGCCTTGCCGCCTCGTTCGTCTACCAGGAGCAGCTTTTCAGCGCCGACGTGCGCGCGCTCGCGCGGGCGGGCGCCGTGCGCTGGCGCGCGCGCTTCCGCGCGCGTTTCGAAGCCATCGCAGCGCGCCGACCGCCGCGCATCCCGGTCGATATCGAAACGCTCGCCGACATGGCGACCGCGATCGTCGACGGCGGCATCACGCTGGGCAAATCGATGAAGGACCCGTCGATCCTGCCCGCACAGGTGCTGCACTTCCGCAACTACGTGCGCCTGCTGTTCGACGACGTCTAGCCGTTCGCGGCGAGCACGCGTCCGCACAGATAGAGCGATCCGCAGATCAGCACGGGCACGTCCGGTGCCGCCCCGGCGGCAAGCGACGCGATCGCGGCATTCTCGTCGACCGCTTCCTCGACGTCGGCGAGGCCGACCTGGCGTGCCGCGGCGGCGATCTCGGATGCCGGGCGCGACAGCGGCTCGCCCTTGATCGGGATCGCGCGCAGGCGCCGCACGAACGGGGCGACATGGCGCAGGAAGCTCGCCGGGTCCTTGGTCGACAGCATGCCGAAGACCAGATCGATCTTGCGGCCGGCGATCCAGCCGGCCAGCGCTTCGCCGGCCGCGTCGTTGTGGCCGCCGTCGAGGAACAGTGCCGTTCCCGCCGGCAGCGAAGCGGAAAGCGGACCTTTCGTCAGACGCTGCAGACGCGCCGGCCACTCGGCCTTGGCGAGGCCGGCGCCGATCGCGTGCGACTCGAGCCCGAGCAGTTCGGCGCAGGCCACGGCAAGCCCTGCATTGTCGTACTGGTGCGGGCCGGGCAGCGAGGGCGGCGGCAGATCGCGCACGGCCTTGCCGGAATAGCGCAGGCCGGCCGACGTGCGTGCGACGTTCCATTCGCGGCCGTGGCGGAACAGCGGAGCGCCCAGTTCCGCACCGCGCCGGTCGAACACCGCCGCCGCATCCGTCGGCTGGACGCCGATCGCGGTCGGCACGCCGGCCTTCATGATGCCGGCCTTCTCGCCGGCGATCAGGGCCAGCGTGTCGCCCAGATACTGCATGTGGTCGAACGAGATCGGCGTCAGCGCCACGACGGCGGGACGCGGAACCAGGTTCGTCGCGTCGAGCCGTCCGCCCATGCCGGTTTCGAGAAGAACGTAGTCCGCCGGCCGGCGGGCGAAGGCGAGGAAGGCGGCGGCCGTCGTCACCTCGAAGAACGTGATCGGCGCACCGGCGTTGATGCGCTCGATCTCCTCGAGGATCGCGGAAAGCTCGGCATCGGGGATCAACGCGCCGGCGATGCGGATGCGCTCGTTGAAACGCACCAGATGGGGCGAGGTATAGACGTGCACGCGCTTGCCGGCGGCTTCCAGCATCGCGCGCAAGTACGCGATGGTCGATCCCTTGCCGTTGGTGCCCGCGACATGGACGACCGGGGCAAGCGCTTCCTGCGGGTCGCCGAGCGCATGCATCAGCCCGACAAGACGGTCGAGCGACATGTCGATGGCCTTGGGATGGAGCGTCTTCAGACGCTCCAGTATCGGATCGGCGCTCACGCCTTGGCGGAGGGGATCTCGAGCTGCGGCTGCGGAAGCTTGACGACGTCCGCGCGCGGCTGGCGATCCGTCAGCAGGCCGATCAGGCGCACGAGCATCGCGCGCAGCTCGTGCCGGTGGACGACCATGTCGACCATGCCGTGTTCGAGCAGGTATTCGGCCTTCTGGAAACCCGGCGGCAGCTTCTCGCGCAGCGTCTCCTCGATCACGCGTGCACCGGCGAAGCCGATGGTCGCCCCCGGTTCCGAGATCGCGATGTCGCCAAGCATCGCGAACGACGCGGATACGCCGCCGGTCGTCGGATCGGTCAGGATGACGATATAGGGCAGGCCCGCTTCCTTGACCTCTTCGGCCGCGATCACGCTGCGGGGCATCTGCATCAGCGACAAAATACCTTCCTGCATGCGCGCCCCGCCCGAGGCCGGGATCACGATCAGCGGCGACTGCTGCAGGACCGCGAGCTTGGCCGCCGCGACGAGGCCCTCGCCGACGGCAAGCCCCATCGAGCCGCCCTGGAATTCGAAATCGAACACGGCGACGACGGCGCCCATGCCGCCGATGCGGCCGTGGGCGACGAGGATCGCGTCCTGCTCGCCGGTCTTGTCGCGCGCGGCCTTCAGCCGGTCGACGTACTTCTTCTGGTCGCGGAACTTCAGCGGATCGGACGCGACCTTCGGCAGTTCGATGCGCGCATACGCGCCGTCGTCGAACAGCGTCTCCAGCCGGCGCTTGGCCGGCAGGCGCATGTGGTGGCCGCAATGCGGGCAGACGCGCTGGTTGGCTTCCAGATCGCGGTGGAAGATCATCTTGCTGCAGGCGGGGCACGTGTCCCACAGATTGTCCGGCACCTCGGTCTTGCGGACCAGCGCGCGCAGCTTCGGGCGGACGAAATTTGTAAGCCAGCTCATTGCCGGAACCTCACGCGCTCTGCTTCTGGCGGGCCGTTCGCACGGCCCCGGAAAGTTCGCGAACCAGCCCGAGCACGCGCGATGCCGCGTCGCCGGGGCCGGCCTCGACGACCTTCTGCACAAGTGCGGATCCCACGACAGCCGCATCCGCGTCGCGCGCGATCGCGGCGGCATCGGCCGGCGTCTTGATGCCGAAACCGACGGCGACGGGCAGCTTCGTCGACCGGCGGATGCGCGCGACCGCTTCGGCCACCTTCGTGCTGACGGCCGACTTGGTGCCGGTCACGCCGAGCACGGCGACGTAGTAGAGGAAGCCCGAAGCGCCATCGAGGACGATCGGCAGGCGCCTGTCGTCGGTCGTCGGCGTGGCGAGGCGCACCAGGTCGAGGCCGGCGGCCTTGGCGTAGGGGCGAAGTTCGGCGTCCTCCTCCGGCGGCAGGTCGACGACGATAAGGCCGTCCGCACCGGCGGCCGCCGCATCCTTGCAGAACTTCTCGGCGCCGTAGATGTAGATCGGGTTGTAGTAGCCCATCAGCACGACGGGCGTGGTCGAATCCTTCGTGCGGAACTTGCGCAGCTGGTCGAGCGCCTTGCGCGTCGAAGCGCCGCCGTTGAGGGCGCGCAGCGCCGCGGCCTGGATCGCCGGCCCGTCGGCCATCGGATCGGAGAACGGCAGGCCCATCTCGATCACGTCGGCACCCGCCGCCGGCAGGCCGTCGAGGATCGCCTGCGCCTGTGCGGCGTCCGGATCGCCGGCCATCACGTAGGTGACGAGCCCGGCGCGCCCCTCCTTGGCGAGGGCGGCGAAGCGTCCGGCAAGGCGGCTCACAGCTTCACCCCGAGGCGCTCGCCGATCGTGAAGATGTCCTTGTCGCCGCGGCCGCAGAGATTCATGACGATCAGCTTGTCCTTGGGCATCTTGGGCGCGATGCGCGCGACGTGCGCCAGCGCATGCGAGGGTTCGAGTGCGGGCAGGATGCCTTCGGTGCGCGAAAGCAGCTTGAAGGCCTCGATCGCCTCGTCGTCGGTCGCAGCGACGTAGTTCACGCGCTTGATGTCGTGCAGCCACGAATGCTCGGGCCCGATGCCCGGATAGTCGAGTCCGGCCGAAATCGAATGCGCCTCGTCGATCTGGCCGTCGTCGTTCATCAGCAGGAAGGTGCGGTTGCCGTGCAGAACGCCGGGCCGGCCGCCCTGCAGCGAGGCCGCATGCTTGCCGCTGTCGAGACCGAGACCCGCGGCTTCCACGGCATCCATCGCCACTTCCTTGTCGTCGAGGAACGGGTGGAACAGGCCCATCGCGTTCGATCCGCCGCCGATGCACGCGACCAGCAGGTCGGGCAGGCGGCCTTCGAAGCCCATGATCTGCTCGCGCGTCTCGCGGCCGATCACGCTCTGGAAGTCGCGCACCATCATCGGATAGGGA
>JAEUKY010000402.1 GCA_016794005.1 Rhodospirillales bacterium | reverse complement strand
GAAGGTGTTCGCGGCGTCGGGCGGCCTGCCGCTCGCCCAGCGCCCCAAGCAGCGCCAGGCCTATCGCCTCATGGAACTCAAGCGCTGGCGCGAGCATCTCGGCATCCCGCTCAATCTCGAGCCGAAGTTCTTCCGCGTGCCGACCGAGCCCGCCGCGCGCCTGATCGTCGCGGCCGACCGCAAGGACCTCAACGCGCTGGCGCTGACCGGCTTCATCGGCAAGGCCGTGTGGGAGGAGGAGCGCGACATTTCCGACCCCGAGACGCTGAAGGCCATCGCCGCCGAGCACGGCCGCAACGCCAAGCTCCTGTGGGAAGCCGCGCAGAGCGCCGAAACGAAGGCGATCTACGACGCCTACACGCAGGAAGCCATCGACCGCCAGGTCTTCGGGGCGCCGACCTATATCTACAAGGACGAGCTGTTCTGGGGACAGGACCGGCTCGATTTCCTGGAAAGGGCTCTCGCGAACTAGAGCAGCCCCAGCGCCCGCAGTTCCTCGGCCATCTGGGCCGGGAGCTTGCCGATCTCGGCGGCGGATTTCGCGTCGAGGTCCTTGGGCGCGCTCGACGCCTCGAAATAGCGCCAGCCCTGGAAGGCGCGCATCGGCTTGGGGTGCGTGCGCACGAGCTTGCGGTCGAGATGGATCTCGCAGGCGGGCTTGCCGGCCTTGTCCTTGCGGCTGACGAAACGCACGATCTTCTGGCGGCAGCGGATCGTGCCCTTGATGACCCAGTAGAGCGAGCCTTCGCCCGCGATCTCGTCGCCCCGCTTGGGCGTGTTGCGCGTCACGTGCTTGAGCTGCACGGTCTGGCCGCGCGCCTTCATGTCCTTGACGCGCTTCTTCTGCCACGCGGCGAGGTCTTCGACCGAATCGCAGCCGACGCAGAGCTTCACGATGTGGAGAGTCATTCGCCTTTCGCCATCGCGATCGCGCGGTCGAGCATGTCGACGAGCTGGCGGCCGGTCTCGCCGCCGTCGCCGGAGACCTTGGAATTGATGACGACCGCGATCGCGTCGGCGGCGGCCTTGACGATGATCAGCGTCTTCGCGTCGAGGATGTCGGTCGCGTCGAGATAGCGGCAGAGCTGGTCGCCGAAGCGCGTGACGAGCGGATAGCCGTAGGAACCGCCCTGCCCGCGCAGCTCGTGCGACAGCATGTAGACTTCCTGGCGCTTCTTGATGTCGTTCGGGTTGGCGAGCAGGAAGGCGGCCGCCTGCGACAGCTTGGCCACGTCGCCGCGCGCGATCTCCTCGAACTCGCCGCGCAGGCTGTCGAAGACCTTCTCCGCCTTCTTGATCGCGTTCGCGTCGAGGCCGCCCGAACCGACCTTCTGCTTGAGAAGGTTGGGCGGGTTGATGACCTGGAAGCTGCGTCCGCCGCCTGCGCCCTGACTCATCCGCTTTTCCGGTCGTTCTTCCGCGCCGCTAGGTCGGCGTGCGGCGTTCGACGCCGATATAAGTGCCACCGCGCTTGCGCCGGCGGCAAGGGCCGAAATAGCTCTTCGTGCGGATATAGGGGCGCGGGCGGTCGACGATCTCCTCGATCCGCTGCGACAGCGACTGGGCGCTGATCGGCTTGGCGAGGAACTCGGTCACGCCGACGTCGCGCGCGCGGGTCACGCGCTCGCGCTCGGTGTGGCCGGTCACCATGATGATCGGCAGGAACGGGTTGGGCGAGTCGGGCTCGGTGCGCACCTTGCGCACGAACTCGAGTCCGCTGACCGGGTAGGTCTCCCAGTCGATCAGCGCGAAGTCGACGGGGTTCTGCTTGATCGCCTGGTAGGCGGCCGCCCCTTCCGAGCATTCCACGATCTCGCGCACGCCGATCGCGTCAAGCAGCCCCTTGAGCAGCTTGCGCATGTGCGCGTTGTCCTCGATCACGAGGACCTTGATCTTCGACAGCTGGTACGGCATCGCGGGGCCCGGGTGACGCGGCAAAGGCCGCGTATCGCCGGAACACTAGGCCCGCCCGCCCCCCTTGGCAAGCCGCCCATAAGACTGCCTAATTCGCCGAGGCCCGGGCCGCCAGCGCCTGCGCGACGCGGCTGGTGGGCACCCGGCCGAGGGCGGCGCAGATGAATCGCCCCGCCGCGGCAAGCCCTTCGAGATCCACGCCCGTCTCGATCCCCATCCCGCCGAGCATGTAGCGGACATCCTCGGAGCCGACGTTGCCTGACGCTCCCTTGGCGTAGGGACAGCCCCCCAGCCCGGCCACGGCGCTGTCCACCACCGCGATACCGCGTTCGAGACAGGCCAGGATGTTGGCCAGCGCCTGCCCGTAGGTGTCGTGGAAATGCACCGCCAGCCGGTCCAGCGGCACGCGGGCGGCCACGGCATCGATCATCGCCTGCGCGCGGGCGGGCGTGCCGGTGCCGATCGTGTCGCCCAGCGACACTTCGTAGCAGCCCATCGCGAAGAGCTTCGCCGACACGTCGGCGACCGCCGCCGGGGCGATCTCGCCCTCGTAGGGGCAGCCCAGCACGCAGCTCACATAGCCGCGCATGCGGATTCCCTTCGCGCGCGCCGCCTCGGCCACGGGTGCAAAACGTTCGAGGCTTTCGGAGATCGAGCAGTTGATGTTCTTGCGCGAAAAGCTTTCGGACGCGGCACCGAAGATCGCGATCTCGTCCGCCTTGGCGGCGATGGCCCCTTCCAGCCCCTTCAGGTTCGGCACCAGCACCGGATAGGAAACGCCCGGCCGGCGCG
>JAEUKY010000399.1 GCA_016794005.1 Rhodospirillales bacterium | reverse complement strand
TTCGAAGTGCCCGACGCGTTCAACCGCGCGGTCATGGCGTTCGTGGCGCGATGAGCGAGCCGCCCTTCTATCGCCGCCCGGTGGCGCTGTCGCGCGACGCGCACGGCGAAAAACGATACGTGGCACCCGCCGGGTTCGGCTACGCGGCCGCGACCAACGCCGTGCCGCTGGGCGCGGTCGAGGCGGAATCGGCCGCGCGCCACTATCCCATCGTGTTCGCCGCCGCCGATCCGGGCGGGCTGATCGCCCTGCTGGGCGTGGAGACGGGCCGGAACCTCTTCGTCGACGGATCGGGCGACTGGCGGCCGGGTAGCTACATCCCGGCCTATGTGCGCCGCTATCCCTTCGCCTTCGCGCAGGTCGGCGACCAGCTCGTGCTGTGCGTGGACGAGGCGGCCGACGCGATCGGCGACATCGGCGATCCGCTGTTCGTGGACGGAAAGCCCGCCCCGCTGGTGGCGCAGGCACTGGCCTTCTCGCGCGAATTCCAGGTGCAGGCCGATGCCGCACAGGCCTTCGCCGCGGCGTGCGCCACCGCCGGCCTGCTCGCCGACCATCGCGCCGAATTCGCGCTCAACGACGGCCGCAAGATCGTGCTCGGCGGTTTCCGCATCCTCGACCGCGCGAAGTTCGACACGCTGCCCGACGCCGCCTTCATCGACTGGCGCAAGCGCGGCTGGCTGGCGCTGGCCTACGCGCATTTCCAGTCGATGCAGAGCTGGGCCAACCTGATCGACCGCGCGTCGATGGCGGCGTGAACGGAACCCGTCATGCCCGGGCTTGCCCCGGGCATCACCGTCTTAAGCACGGTGGTTCCTACACATGTATCTATAGTTGTATTTAATCCTTCCGCAGGATATATACCTCGCGCCGTTTGACCGCGTGAGGAGCCGCCGCGATGAACTTCTTCCAGCGTTTCCGGAACCGCCCCGAGACCGCATCGCGCCGGCGGCGCGCCGCGTTCCTCGGATTCCTGTCCGGTGCCGCGCTGTGCGGAATCTGGGCCCTCTGGGACAGGCACCTGCAGATGTCCTACGAACTGATCGTCGTATCGGACGGCACGCCGCAGTCGGAGAAGGTCTGGTTCTGGCTCGACGGCGAAGCCTTCTTCACGCACCGGAAATTCGCCGTCGCCGGATCGTCGGACCGCATCGTGCGGCTCACCTATCCGTTGCGGCGCGCGACGCGCGATCCCGCTTTGCTCGAGATCGCAAACTGGCCGGACGGGCGCCGCGATCCGTCCGTGCCCGTACCGCCGGACGCGGAGCGAATTCTCGTAGAGGGCGGCGGCTACCGCCTGCATTGCACGATCCTGGCCGAGATCACCTCCGGTCAGGTCGCCTTCCGAACCGGCCCCCGACGAGCAAGCATAGGTCCCTGCGAGCGCACGCTGTCGCCGGCCGGCTACGACTGATCTTGAAGTGAGGAGATGAAGATGAGCGACCTGTATACGAACAGATTCTTCGATCGAGTGGACACGCGCGCAGAAACGGCAGCCAAAGAGTCGCGTTTGCCGGGCTGGCAGAGCGGACCGGCCGATGCGTTTCGGCATATCGTGGCGTCTGCAGAGATGACGCGACGCCATTCAAGTGCGGCCGCGTGGCTTCTCGGAGAAGCGAACGAACAAAAGGGAAACTTTGTCAACCGGCAGGACAAAGATGATCTCGCTATGGACCGCCACAACAACGCGATTGGTCCGCAGATCGGACGTGATGCGAAATCGTTTGAGGAGATTCTCGAGCGCGCGAAGTCGGCAATCACCGAAGGTGTCGCACATGACGGCAGTGGCGCGGCGGATCGTGAGGGGAGGGCAACTCCGATCTGGCTTTCGCGGAAACGATGGGGTGAGGATGACGATGAGCAGCGCGACCGTAGCAACTGGCCGCCGGGCTGGAAGGCGAGCGAAGGGCCGCAGGCGCAGCGCGTGCTGGCGCGTCCGGTCGAAGACTGGACGCAGGACGACGTTCACGCGGTCCAGCGTTCGAAGCTCTACTTGCGCGGCGACGGCCCGGAGCGTGCGGCCGCTTTCGCGAAAGTCCGGCGATGGTACGAGCGCGACGGCGGCTCGGCGCCGCGTGCGAAGAGCGGCGGCGGGCCGGTCGCCGTGCGCGCCTATGTCCGCGACGACGGCACGCAGGTGGCCGGACATTCGCGTGCGGCGCCGCGATGACCGCCGCCGCATGCCGGCACCCGGCACCTGCGCCAGCGATTTCTGCACGCGCCCGCGTAACAGGGTGGTTGCACCGGGCAAGGGGTTGTTCCGGCTCGGAAAACCCCGGAAAAGCATACAAAATCGCGAAAAGCGCGGTTGCAGTTACATGCCTGCAACTTCAAGGGCTTAAACAGGTTACGGTAACACCTGGTCGCCTATTTCTCGGCCATCGCGAACACCTCGCCGGTCTCGCCGGCGCGCAGGCGGTCGAGATGGTATTCGGCGAGCGCGTCGTCGGGATAGCGCCGGCACAGATCCTCGAACGCGGCCAGCGCGCCGGGGTCCTTCGCCTTCATCAGTTCGAACGCGGCGAGATAGAGCTTCGTGTTTTCGTCGGTGGCCCGCTCGCCCGTCAGCGGCTCGTAGACATGGATGGGCTCGCTCTTGCCCTTGACGATCACGCCGCCGACCTTGCGGCACGGGATCTCGGGGCTCGCGTCGCGCGTCTGCTGCGTGATCAGGATGCGCGTCCCGAAGTACTTGTTGAGGCCTTCCAGGCGGGCAGCAGTATTAACCGCATCGCCCAGCGCCTTGTACTCGTACCGGTCGAGCGAACCGAAATTGCCCACGTTCGCCTCGGCCGTGTGCACGCCGATGCGCGTCATGCCCATGTCCACGCCCTTGGCGCGTTCGCCGGCACGGAACACCTCGGAGAACGCGTCGATGTCGAGGGCGGCCTTCAACGCGAGCTTCGCGTGGTCGGGCTGCTCGCGGGGCGCGTTGAACATCGCGTAGATCGCGTCGCCGGTGAACTGGTTGATCGTGCCGCCGTACTTCCAGATCTCGCGGCAGCCGCCGTCGAGATAGCGGTTCAGCACGTCGGCGAGATGGGCCGCCTCCAGCTTTTCCGACAGCGTCGTGAAGCCCTGCACGTCGGTGAAAATCAGCGACATCGGCCGGCGGCTCGCCGAAAGATCCAGTTTCTTGGGGTCCTTGACGATCTCGTTCAGCAGCTCGGCCGACACGTACTTGCTGAAAACGCCCTGGATGAACTTCTTCTGCTGGCGTTCCGCGCGCCCCGACCACGCGTCGGACAGCCACAGCGACAGGCCCAGCGCCACGATCGGTTCGATCAGCGGCACCAGCAGGTTCCGCCCGCCGGTCAGCGCCTCGACCAGCGGCACGAACGGATGGTTCGCCTTGAAAAGGTACCAGCCCGCCGCCCACATCAGCACGACCGCGAGTGTGGCCCCGCCGAGACGCGCCCAGATCGGAACGCCGGTACTTCCGAGTGCGGCCCCGATCAAGGCGAGGATCGCCAGCGTCACCAGATGCGGCACGAAGGCGCGGTCTTCGGGCGCCACGCGCCCTTCCAGCATCTGCGCCAGGATGTGCGCCTGGATGACGATCCCGGCCATGCGGTTGTCGCCCACGTCGCGCCCGATCGAGAACGGCGTGCGATAGCGGTCGGTCAGCGAGAGGTTCGCGCCCACCAGCACGATCTTGTCCCTGAACCACGTCTCGGGCAGCACGCGCACGGCGTGCGACGGGAATTCGCGGAAGGGCTGCGTGGCGCTGTCGGGTTCGCCGCGCCAGGCGATGATGCTCTGCTTGTCGGGGATCTTCGCGCCCAGAAGCTGGGCCACGCGCGCGGCGACGTTGGGCACGTACGTGCCGTCCTTCACGGTGCGCGGCGGCGGCACGAAGCGGATGATGCCGTCGGTCTTGTCGGGCTCGATGTCGGCAAGGCCGCGCCACGCCGGCTTCACGAAATCGTCGAGATAGGCGAGCTGCTCGTCGGTGACGTAGGTGGGCGAGTCCGAATAGCTGATCGAGAACGGGATCTTCAGGTCGGCCAGCGCCTCGCGCAGGGCGTCGTCCTTCTCCTCTTCCGTCTCCTGGTCGAAGAGCACGTCGATCAGGATCGCCTTGGCGCCCTTCTCGGCGACGATGCGGATCGTGTCGGCGAGGAACTTCCGGTCGACCGGCGAGCGGTAGGGAAACGCCGACAGCGTTTCCTCGGTGATCGCGGCGACGACGATGTCGGGATGCTGCGGCTCGGGCGGCGACAGGTTCGCGATGCGGAAGTCGCGCGTCCAGCGTTCGGCCGTACCGAGGAACGGGAAGAAATAGAAGATGCCGAAGGTGAGGCTGCCCGCGATCGCCGCGATGACGAGCGTCGTCGCGACGCGCTTCAGGACGGCACCTGCTTCCATCGTCAGCGCTGCGCTTCGCGCACCAGCGCGCGGGCCTGGTCCTCGCAGCCCTTCTCGATCATCCAGGCGGCCTGCAGCACCGGATCGGCGAAGCTTGCCGGCATCCGGTGGATCGTCACGTTGGCGGGATTGCCGCCCACGTCGAACACGTACGAGCCGCCGTCGGCCAGCGGGATGCGGCCCGACAGCGCCATGCGGTCGGTCTCGGCGGGCCACGTGCCCTTCGCGCGCCAGCTCCTGTCGGCGGGTTCGATGGCGAGGTCGGCGGCGGCCGCGAATTTCGGGCCCCACAGCACGGGGGCCACGTCGGCCTGCAGGCAGCGCGCGCCCGAACGGCCCACGTCCACGATCCACGGTTCCGGCAGTTCGGGCGCGTCGCCCGCGGCGCGCACCACACCGAGCTGGGCCGTGCCCGAACCGCGCTGGTTCATCAGGTTCTTGAGCGCGTCGCCCATGCTGGCGACCTGGCCGGCGGCGGGGGCGGGCGCTTCCTCGTACGGCCCGCGCAGCTTGACCGTCTTCCCGTCGGCCGCGATCAGCGTCACGCGCTGGCCTGCGGCGAGCTGCAGCACCTTCGTGCCGTCGACCTTGGCCCCGGGGGCGAGGTCCACGCCCTTGGCCTCGACCACGACGAGCTCGTTGGCACCCGCGTGCGGGGCGGCGAGCAGCAGGCCGGCGAGAAGGAGGGTCCATGCCTTGTGCATGGTGTGCATCTTAGCTTGGGTTGCCCGCCGGCGCCACCGCCGCCCCGTCGCCCTGCAGCACGAAGGCGCCCCAGAAGAACGGGTGCGACGTGGCCGGAACCCCCGCCAGCGCCATCTGGGAATCGCGCAGGGAAGCGGCGATGCCGCGCTTCAGGTCGCCGCCCAGCCGTTCGAACATGCCGGTGGTCAGCGCCACGGTCTGCTGCGAAGGGACCTGCCAGTGCGTGACCAGCAGGTTGCGGGCCCCTGCGAAGAAGAACGCCTCGGCCAGGCCCGACAGCGATTCCCCGCCCAGCCTTTCGCCCGATGCGGCCGTGTTGCAGGCCGACAGCACGACGAGATCGGCGTTCAGGTGCAGGCTCGCGATCTCGCCCGATTCGAGCAGCCCGTCGATGGCGGGATCGGTCACGTCGGCGGCGGGTGCCGACATCGCAAGGCCCGGCTGCGCCTGGCAGCGCAGCTCGCCCGGCAGCAGCCCGTGCGTGGCGAAATAGAGCACGCGATAGCGGTCGAGCCGGCGCGCGCGCAGGTTGGCCGCCGTGGCGTCGGCGCCCAGCAGCAGCGCGTCGCTGCCGGCGTTCAGCGTCGCCGCCACGCGGCGCACTTCGTCGGCGGTCTCGGGCAACGGGGCGAGTGCCCGGATCAGCGCGGAAGGAACCGCCCCTTCGGTGCGGCAGGCACCGGCAAGCGCGCCGAGGCCGTTCCCGGCCCCGCCCGCGAAATCCGGATTGGCGAGGGCCAGCAGCGGCTCGGGTGCCGAAGGCCGGCGGGCAAGCGCGCGCAGTTCGAGGAACGCGCGCACCGACGGCGGACTGGAAATCGCCACGCGACGGGCAAGCCACGCCACGCGCGAATAGTCGCCCGCCGCCGCGGCCGCCGGCGGTGCCGACGCGAGGATCGGGAAGGGCAGGCTCGCGAGCGCGCCGTTCGCCACGACATAGAGCTGCTCGATGCCGGCAAGCTCCGCCTCGAACGGGCCGACGAGCGTGCGGTAGAGCCGGTGGGAAAGGGCCGCGTCGAACGGTGCCACGCTGCCCGCACGGATCTCGAAGGCGCCGCGCAGCGCCTTCACCTGCTCGGCGAGCTGGCCTTCGTCGGTGTCGAGCCTGACCGCATGCACGCCCGACGCGCGCACGAGGAACGCGAACGCGCCGTCGGGCCCGACCGTGTAGACGGCCATCGCCTCGCGCGGGCCCAGCGCCTTGGCAAGCGCGGCCGGCTCGACCGGGCGCGGCGAGGCGAGCCGCTCGAAGCCGGGGGCGGCACGCTCGATCTCGGCGTCGAGGGCCGCGATGCGCGCGACGTGCGCCGCCAGTTCGCCGCGCAGCCGTTCGATGCGCGGGGCGTCGCGCGACTGGACGGGCCGGCCCAGTTCGCCGGTCAGCTCGACCTGCAGCCGGTCGCGCCGGTGCTTGGTCTCGGCGTGTTCGCGCACGAGGGCGGCGATGCGCGGGTCTTCGCTGGCCACGCGCTGGGCGGTGCGCGCCACGGCGCGGCCCATCGTGCCCTCGCGCATCAGCTGGGCGGCGGCGAACATCTCGGCGTGGAGGCCCGCGGCCTTCGCGGGCTCGAGGCGCGCCTGCGCGTGCGCCGCGGCGAGGAACGGGTGGATCTGGTCGAAGGTCAGGTTGCGCGTCGGCGTCTCGGCAAGCACGAGGCGCAGCGCGCCGCGATAGTTCTCGATCGCCGCCGGATAGCGCCCGTCGCCCGCCTGCGCGCGGCCCAGCGCCATCATGCCCTGGGCCACCGGCCAGCCGGTGCCGAACACGCGCACGCGCAGGTCGGCGGCCGACGCGAGCAGGCGTTCGGCGTTGCGGAAATCGCCGCGCGCGGCCAGCACCTCGCCCAGCTGCCCGATCGCCTGCGGCTGCCACCACGCGGGCAGGCCCGGCGTGCGGTCGACGATGCGGCGCGCTTCGAGCGCATATGTCTCGGCACCCGCAAGGTCGCCGGTGCGCAGCGCCATCGCCGAGGCGAACATCAGCGCATGCGCGAGTTCGGCCTGCAGGAAGACCGCGCCGCCGAAGATCGAGCCGCCGCCGCCCGAATCGAGCCCGGCCGGGATGCCGCCGCCCAGCCGTTCGATCAGGTCGCGCCGGCGCTGGATCGTGTCGCGCGCCACCGAAAGCGCGCGGTCGAACTGGCGCTGGTTGGCCGCATGCAGGCCCAGATAGCCCAGATAGCGCGGATACTCGCCCGGATCGGGCGACTTGATGACCAGCGCTTCGGCGCGCCGGAAGAACGCGTCGGCTTCCTCGCCGCGCCCCTGGTTGGAAATCTCGACCGCCAGCAGCGTCAGCGTCGTGCCGATGCCCGGATGCTCGGCGCCCATCGCGGCGGTCTGCAGATCCAGCGCGCGGCGATACGCCGCCTCGGCCGCCTGGTGGTTGCCCGTGCTGTTGTAGAGGCGCGCGAGCTCGACGAAATCCTGGTAGGCGCCGGCGGCGTCGCCCGCCATCGCGGCCCCGCCGCCGAAGAGCTTTTCCAGCCGCGCCGTAAGCGCCTGGCGCTGGGCGGCGGTCGCGGGGGCCGCGGCCTGCGCGCCGCCGGGCAGGCCCTGGCGCATCGCGCGCACGAGGGCGGGGAACGCCGCCGGCCGGCCTTCGCCGAAGGCGAGCACGTCGCCAGCCGCGAGGCCGACCGCGACATAGGGCCAGCCGCCGTCCTTCAGCGCGCAGCTTGCCGCCAGCACGTCGGCTTCGCCGGGCGCTTCGATCCATTCGGGCGCATTGCACGTGGCGCGCGCACCCAGGGCGCGCATCGGGGCGCTGGCTTCCAGCGCCTTGGCCAGATGCGCGCGGCGCGCCTCGCCGTCGGCCGGCGTGCCGCGCTGCTGGCCGAGCTGGATCGCCGATGCGGCGACGCGGCTGCTGCCCGCGCACGTCACGTCGATCACGGGCACGTCGCTGCGCGACTGGCCGCGGCGCGGCTCGGCCGTGCAGGCTTCGCCCGAAAGGTTCGTGCCGGCTTCGCGCGCGGTTCCGCCGCCGCCGGCGGTCTGGCATCCGGAAAGGGCCGACGTCCCGGCCAGCAGGGCCGCGAGAAGGAGGCCCGCGCGCATCAGCCGGGTGCGGGCGGCAGCCGGCGCCGCGTGTAATCGCACAGCATGTTGATGAGGGCGCGCAGCATCGGGTCCTTGATGCCGTAGCTTTCGACCACTTCCGGGCGCGGCAGCATCAGGCGCGCCTGCCGGTCCTGCGGGGTCTCCTCGCCGCCGAGGCCGGCCTTGGCGCGCATCTCGTAGGGCACGGTCGAGCGCACGTACTCCATCAGCGACATCGTCAGGCGCATCAGGTCGGGGTCCAGCATCATCATGCGCTGGGTCAGCTGCTGGCTGTTGATGACCACGCAGACCGTGTCGTCGCCCGCGACGGCCGTGGCCATGCGCGGGCTGCCGTCGAGGATCGCCATCTCGCCGAACAGGGCGCCGGGGCCGAGGCTCGCCACGATGATCGGCGCCTCGGTGCCCTTCTTCAGGATCAGCACCTTGCCCTTCTCGACGAGGAAGGCTTCGAGGCCCGGATCGCCTTCCTTGAAGAGCACCTTGCCCTTGGGAAACGTGCGCTTGAACATCGCGGCTAGAAATCGCCCTTGCGGATCTGGAACACGTCCGGCGTCGCGGGATCGCGGATGTACGAAATCTGCAGCACCGGCGGCCCGGCCGGCTTCTGGCCTTCGGGGGCCGCCACGCCGCCGAGCACCAGGATCGTGCGCCGGCCTTGCGCGTCGTCGCCGCGGAACACGACGATGCTACCGTCGGGCTGCGCGAGGTTCGTCGCGACCGTGTCGGCCTTGTAGCCGAGCCCGGCGAGATAGCCCTGCAGCATGCGCGCGCTGTCGATCGCGGCGGCGGGAGCGAGCTGCGGGTTGACTCCACCGCCCCAGGTGACGGTCACCTGCACGAGCTGCTTTGTCCGGTAGCCGATCACGTAGGCGACCTGCGCAGGGCCGCCACTGGGCAGCAGGTCGGGGACGGTCACGGCCAGGATCTGCGTGCGCTCGACCGCATTCTCGGCCGTCTCGATCTTGTCGGCGGCGACGTTGAAATCCTTGCGGATCGCCTGCCGGACCTGGTCGGCCGTCATGCCGAAATTGGCCGACCGGAATCCGGCCAGCCGGTACTCGCCCGCCGGCGCCGCCGCGGCGGGCGCTGCCGGTGCCGGTGCCTGGCGCTGCTGTGCGAACGTCGCGAACGGCAGAAGGGCCAGGATCGCGGCGGCGATCGCGGATCTGGCTGAAAACAGGCGTCCGGGCATGGAATTTCCTCGCCCAAGTCACTTAGCGCCGATCCGATCGATCCACAAGATTTAACGAAATGCCGGGCACGCCGATTGCCCGACCACGGGCGGCTCGTGTACTAGCCTTAAGGTTGGACGATGGCCGACTCGAAACGACCCGCCCGACCGGCATCCTATGCCCTTTTGCTGCTGCTTCTGGCGGCAGCGCCGGCCTATGGGCAGGCGGTCGTCATCCCGCCGGCCGCCGAACCCCGCCTGCCGGGCCGCGGCCTGCCGGTGCCGGAAGTCGAACTCGAACTCTCGATCCCCGCCCAGCCGCGCGCCCCCGACCGGCGCGCCGTCGACGAGCTGGTCTTTCCGATATCGCGGATCGCCGTCGAGGGATCGACGGTCTACTCCGAGGCGCAGCTCTCGGCCTTCACCGCGCCGCTGATCGGCAGGTCGCTCGGCCTGTCGGCGATCACGGCGGTGGCCGAGGCGATCGAGAACCGCTACCGCACCGACGGCTACGTGCTGTCGCGCGTCTTCGTGCCGCCCCAGCGCGTGGGCGACGGGACGTTCCGCATCCAGATCGTCGAAGGCTTCCTGTCGCAGATCGAGTTCGACGGCGGCTCGGACGCCGCGCGCGAACGCATCCGCGGCTATCTGCGCCGCGCGTTCGAGGGCCGGCCGGCCAACCTCGCCGCCATCGAGCGCGGCCTGCTGCTCGCCGGCGACCTCGCGGGCGTCAGTGCCGCCGGCACGCTCGCCCCCGGTCAGGAACCCGGCTCCTCGAACCTGCTCGTGCGCATCGAGGAGAAGCCCCTCCAGGCCAGCGCCACGGCGTCGAACCGGGCGTCGAAGTTCCAGGGGCCGGTCACGGTCTATGCCGAGACGTCGTTCAACGGCCTGCTCGGCATGACCGAGCAGATCACGGTCGGCGGCTCGACCGTTCCGTCGTGGAAGAGCAACCGCGAACTGCGCCAGGGCGTGTTCCGCTACACCCAGCCGATCGGCGACGACGGCCTCGTGTTCGGCTGGGACACGACCTATTCGTGGGGCTGGCCCGGCCACACGCTGAAGGCGCTGCAGGTCCACACGACCGCCTGGCGGCTCGGTCCGCGCCTGTCCTATCCGGTCATCCGTTCGCGCCGCGTCAACCTCGTCTTCGACACGTCGGCCTACGTCTCGCGCACCGCGACGTTCGTGCGCGGCGACCCGCTGTCGCGCGACCGCTACCTGGCGAGCGACGCGCGCGTGACGTTCTCGCATCTGGGATTCCTGCAGGGCGCGACCGTGCTGTCGGCGGGCGTGACGCGGGGCCTCATCGGGCTGGGCACCGAGAATCCGAACGACCTGCAGCGCAGCCGCTCGGACGCGCAGCCGCAATTCACGAAGTTCACCGGCGAGATCCGGCGCATCCAGCTGCTGACCGACGACTTCTCGGCGCAGTGGACGTTCGCCGGCCAGGTGACGCGCAACCGGCTCTATTCGGGCGAGGAATTCTCGCTCGGCGGCGGGCGCTTCGGGCGCGGTTACGATCCGTCGGAGATCACGGGCGTCAACGGTGCCGGCTCGGCGCTCGACATCCGCTACGGCGATCTGGGTACGGCCGGCTGGCAACCCTATGTCTTCTACGACTATGGCTGGGCGTGGAACCGGCGCGGCAGCGGCGCTTCGTTCACGCAGACCCTCGCGTCGGTCGGCCTCGGCGTGAAGCTGGCGCCCGAAAACTGGCTCTCCTCGTCGTTCGAACTGGCCCAGCCGCTGACCCGCGTGCCGTCGCTGACCGAAGACCGCAAGCCGCTGCGCATCTACTGGGACATTTCGATGCGCTTCTAGCGCGCCGCCTCACGAGCGCGGCTTGGCCGGGATCGCGTTCGGGAAGAACGGCGATTCGCCGCCGATCCTGTAATCCGCGATCGTGCGCTGGCCGTCGGGGCCGACCAGCCAGTCGATGAAGGCCTGGCCCATATCCTTCTTCACGTTCGCGTGGCGCGCGGGATTGACGAGCATCACGCCGTACTGGTTGAAGAGCTTCTCGTCGCCCTCGACGAGGATCGCGAGATCGCCGCGGTTCCTGAAATTGAGCCACGTCGCGCGGTCCGCGAGGATATAGGCGTTCATGCCCGCGGCTGTGTTGAGCGCGGGCCCCATGCCCTGGCCCACGTCGCGGTACCAGGTACCCTTCGTCGCGGCGAGATCGACCTTGGCGTCCTGCCAGTAGCGCAGCTCGGCCGCATGCGTGCCCGACTTGTCGCCGCGCGAGACGAACGGCGACTGCGTGGCCTGGATGCGGCGGAAC
>JAEUKY010000397.1 GCA_016794005.1 Rhodospirillales bacterium | reverse complement strand
AGCGGGCAGATGCCGGCCCACGCGATATGGTCGCTGATCGCCACGAGCGAGCCTTCGTCGCTCGACTTGTGGAAGCTGCCGGCGGCGTTGGTCAGCACCAGCCGGTCGACGCCCAGCGCCTTCAGCGTGCGGATCGGGTGCTTGATCGCGGCGGGATCGACGCCTTCGTAGAGATGCACGCGGCCCTGCAGGCACGCGACCGGCACGCCCGCGAGCGTGCCCGCGACGAGCCGGCCCGCATGGCCCGCCACGCTGGAGACGTGGAATCCCGGGATGTCGGCGTAGGGAACGGTGACCGGGTCGGCGATCCTGTCGGCGAGCGGGCCGAGACCGGAGCCGAGCACGATGCCGACGCATGGGCGGCGCTGCCCCAGCTTCGTCTTCAGGAACGCGGCCGCGTCGTGCGGGCTTGCCACGCTATTTCTCCTTCACGTAGGCGAGCCCGCTGGCCTTGGGCGCCACCGCCTTGCCGACGAAGCCGGCGAGCAGCAGCACGGTCAGCACGTAGGGCAGCGCCTGGATCGCCTGGACCGGGACCACGCCGATGCCCGGCAGCGACACGCCCTGCAGGCGGCCTTGTGCCGCGTCGGCGAAGGCGAAGAGGAGGCAGGCGAGCACGGTGGGGACCGGCATCCACTTGCCGAAGATGAGTGCCGCGAGTGCGAGGAACCCGCGCCCGGCGGTCATCTCGCGCTGGAAGGCGGCCGATTGCGCCACCGCCAGATAGGTTCCCGCGATCCCGCACAAGGCACCGCAGGCCAGCATCGCGCGATAGCGCAGCCACGCGACCGAGATGCCCGCCGTGTCGACCGCGTGCGGGTTCTCGCCGACGGCGCGCAGGCGCAGGCCGAAGCGCGTGCGGAAAACGACGAACCACACGACCGGAATCAGCGCCACGGTCAGGTAGACCAGCGCGTTGTGGCCCGAGACCAGCCCGGCATAGACGCGTCCCAGATAGGGCACGCCCGCGAGATCGGCCGCGAAGGGAAGCGCGACGGGCCGGAAGCGCGCGCCGTCGGGCAAGGCGGGCGTGCTGCCGCCGCTTTCGTCGAACCACGCGAAGGCGAGCACCAGCGTCAGGCCGGCGGCCAGCACGTTGATCGCCATGCCGGCGACGACCTGGTTTCCGCGATGCGTGACGCAGGCGAAGGCGTGCACCAGCGCGAACAGGCACGCGACCGCGATCCCGGCGGCGAGCCCGGCCAGCGGCGATTGCAGGAAATGCGCCCCGCAGGCGGCGGCGAAGGCGGCCAGCAGCATCTTGCCTTCGAGCCCGATATCGACCACGCCCGAGCGTTCGGCGAACAGGCCCGCGAGGGCGGCCAGCACCAGCGGCACGGCGAGGCGCACGGTCGAGGCGAGCAGCGAGACGAGCTGGGCGAACTGGTCTTCCATCACGCCGTCCGGGTCCGCGCGAAGAAGGCGGCAAGGGCGGGACGGAACATGTTCTCGAGCGCGCCGCAGAACAGGATGATCAGCCCCTGGATGACGATGACGAGGTCGCGGTTGATCGTGCGCACCTCGAACGCCAGCTCGGCCCCGCCCTGGTACAGCGCGCCGAAAAGCAACGCGGCAAGGCAGATGCCGACCGGATGGTTGCGGCCCATCAGCGCCACCGCGATCCCGACGAAGCCGTAGCCGCCGGTGAAGGCGAGCAGCAGCCGGTGTTGCGCGCCCTGCACCTCGTTGACCGCCATCAGGCCCGCGAGCGCGCCGGAAATCGCCATCGCGATCACGATCGTGCGCGCGGGATCGATGCCGGCATAGCGCGCGGCCTGCTCGTTGGCGCCCACGGTACGAAGCTCGTAGCCCGCCCGGCTGTGCCAGACATAGGCCCACACGAACGCGGCGGCGGCGAGTGCGAGGAAGAACGCGGCGTTGAGCGGCGTGCGCGGCGCCTGCAGACCGAACCAGTCGGCCATGTCGCGCAGGTTCCACAAGGTCGTGTGGCCGGCGAAGGTGCGCGTCTCGGGCGAGCCGTGCGTGGGGTCGAGCAGCACGTTCGACAGCAGGTACGTCATGATCGCCGCGGCGATGAAGTTGAACATGATCGTCGTGATGACGATGTGGCTGCCGCGCCGGGCCTGCAGCCAGCCCGGCACCGCCCCCCACGCGGCTCCCGCCGCCGCGGCCGCGAGGATGGCGATCGGGACGACGAGAAGGCCCGGCAGCCCGTCGAGGAAGAGGCAGACCAGTGCGACCGCCAG
>JAEUKY010000135.1 GCA_016794005.1 Rhodospirillales bacterium | reverse complement strand
GTCGCGCGCGGGGCGACGATCTCGTATGCGCCGTGCGACCAGTTCTATGGCTGCCGCGAATTCGCCGTTCGCGATCTCGACGGGCACGATATCGGGTTCGGACAGGTATTGAAGTGATCCCGTCGGCATCCGCCGGGCACGGCGGGTAGCGGGGCGTAACAAGCCGCCCCTTGCCCGTTCCCGGCGGCCGGCGCATTCTTGGCCGACAGCGACAACGCTCCGCTTTTCCAGCCCCCGGAAGGATCAGCCCATGCTTCGCCGCGATTTCCTCGCCCTCGGTTCGGCCGCCCTCGCCTTCGGCGCCGCGCGCCCGGCTTCCGCCAGCGTGCCCGCCGGCTTCAAGGTGACGTATTTCGACGTGCGCGCCGCCGACGGCAAGCGCGTGGGTTCGCGCGACGTGACGGCGGCCGGCGACGGCACCTTCTGGTTCTGCGGCCAGCGCAACGGCACGCTCGGCCGGATCGACCCGGCGACCGGGCAGGTGCGCGTCGTCGCCCTCGGGCAGGGTTCGGCCCCGCACGGCGTGATCCGCGGGCCCGACGGGGCCGCGTGGGTGACGGACGGCGGGCAGAACGCGATCGCGCGCGTCGACGCGAAGTCGCACGAGGTGAAGCTGTGGAAGCTGCCCGAGCGTTTCGGCTACGCCAATCTCAACACCGCCGTCTTCGACGCGTCGGGCACGCTGTGGTTCACCGGGCAGGCCGGCATCTATGGCCGCTTCGTGCCGGCGAGCGAGAAGATGGACGTGTGGGAAGCCCCGCGCGGGCGCGGCCCCTACGGCATCACGCGCACGCCGCAGGGCGGCATCTGGTACGTGTCGCTCGCCGGGAACCACCTTGCGCAGATCGAGGATCTCGCCACTGGCCGCGTGCGCACGCTCGATCCGCCCACGCCCAACCAGGGGGCAAGGCGCGTGTGGACCGATAGCGCCGGCCGGCTGTGGATCAGCGAATGGAACAGCGGCAATGTGTCGATGCACGACCCCCGCGACGGGTCGTGGAAGGCGTGGCGCCTGCCGGGCGAGCGGCCGCGCGCCTATTCGGTGTGGGTCGATCCGTCGGACAAGGTGTGGCTGACCGATTTCGCTTCGAACTCGATCGTGCGCTTCGATCCGGCGAACGAGAAGTTTACCGCCTTCCCGTCCGACAGGTTCGACGCCAACGTGCGCCAGATGGACGGCGTGGACGGCGAAGCCTGGGGCGGGGAAAGCGGCAACGACCGGCTCGTGCGTATCCAGTACGGCGCTTGAGGGCGGCTTTCGCGTTCCTGTTCGCGGCGTTTCTCGGGGCGGCATCCGCCGCCGCACAGGACGGACGCGCGCTGTTCGAGGCGCGCTGCGCCTCGTGCCATGCGACCGAGGCCGACGCGCCCGAGCGGCCGGGCCCGAACCTTGCCGGCATCGTGGGCCGCGCCTTCGCCGCCGATCCGCGCTTCGACTATTCGCCCGCCATGCGCCGCGCACGCGCGGCTGCACCGGCATGGGACGAAGAACGCCTCGCCCGCTTCCTCGAAGATCCCGAGGCGATGGTCCCCGGCCTGTGGATGGGCGGCAACGGCCTCGGCCAGGCGGGCGAACGGGCGGCCGTCGTCGCGTTCCTGCGGAACGCGCGCTAGCCTGCCGAAAGGCGCAGCGTGGCGAACGCCGCGTCGCCGGACAGCCAGCGCTTCATGCGCTGCCCGAGCGGGCCGGATGCGGCCGGCACCGGCGGCGAAACGAGGGCGAAGGTCGCGTCCGAAATGGCGTGGACGATGACCTTGGCGTCGCGGTCGACGACGAACGATTCGCCGTCGCGCAGCACGATGTCGCGCAGGTCGGCGTGCTGGGTGATCCACAAGGTGCCGTCGGCGCAGGCGACGCGCGTGCCCCGCGCGTCTTCGAGCACGGCATAGCGGCCGGCCGACAGCGAGATGCGGTGGGGAACTCGGTGCTGGAACATGGCGTTCTCCAGGCTGATTGATGCCTTCGGTGCATCGTTGGTGTCGAACGATTTTCGACAATTCCATTGTTTCCTTGAATGCGATCTGCGACAAACGACGAATTGGAACCGGATTGATGCGTATCGGGAATGAATAAACTGCCCCCGCTGGACCTGTTCCGCGGCTTCGACGCCGCGGCGCGCCATCTGAGCTTCGCGCGCGCGGCGGCGGAGCTTTTCGTCACGCCGTCGGCGGTCAGCCGCCAGATCAGGGCGCTCGAGGACGCCCTGGGCGTGCGCCTCTTCGCGCGCACGACGCGCAGGCTCGACCTGACGCCGGCCGGCGAGACGCTGGCGCGCACCGTCGCCGAGGCGCTGCGGGCCCTCGCCGCCACGTCGGCGGCGCTGCGCGGCGGCGGGACGCGCACGGTCAACCTCACGGCGAGCACCGGCATCGCGTCGCTGTGGCTGGTCCCGCGGCTGGCGTCGTTCCAGAAGCTCCACCCCGACGTCGACGTGCGGCTTTCGGTCAACAACCGCACGCTCGATCTGCGGCGCGAGGGGTTCGACCTGGCGCTGCGCTACGGGCCGGTCGACGGGATGCCGCCGGGCGCCGAAATGATGTTCGGCGAGGAGGTGTTCCCGGTCGGCAGCAAGGCGGTCGTCGGCGTCCATGCGCGCCGGCCGATGACGGCGAAGGACTATGCCGGAGCCGTGCTGCTGTCCTACGACGGGATCGGCGCCACGCCGGCGCGCGACTGGGGAAGCTGGCTCGCCGCCCTGGGCTTCGCCGACGTGAAGCCGCGCAGCGCGATCAGCTTCAACCACTACGACCAGACGATCCAGGCGGCGGTGGCCGGACAGGGGCTCGCCCTGGCGAGCGGGCCGCTGGTGCGCGGGCTCATCGAGAGCGGCCGGCTCGTGGCGCTCGCCGGCGCGCGGCGGCGCGTCGAGGCGCGCGCCTACTACCTCGTCCGCGCGACCGCGGCTTCCCGGCCCGAGGTCGAGCGCTTCGCCGCGTGGCTGCTCGCGGAAGCCGCCGCGACCTGAACCGTCAGCGGTTCTTCCCGCGCGCGGCGACCGGCCAGATCGCGACCAGCCGGCCGCGCGAGACGACGAAATACTCGTCGTGCATGTTGATCGTCGTGTCGCCGTGGCCGGGAAGCAGGTGGATCTTGTCGCCCAGCTTCGGGCGCGCGGCACCGGGGCCGGTGCGCGCGACCTTGCCGTGCTCGTCGCCGCCGAAGCCGAACTTCCAGCCCGGCAGGTCGCGCAGTTCCGGCACGCCGCCGTCGAGCGACATGGTCTTGAGGCCCGCGTCGACGACGAAGCGGTCCTCCGACGGCAGGCTCATCACCGTGGTCAGCACGCTCAGCGCCTGCTCGAAGGGCGCGTAGGGCCCGCCGTCCTCGCCGCCCGCGTTGTAGTATTCGCGGTCCATGAAGATGTACGAGCCGCACTGCCATTCGGTGTAGCCGGACCTGGCCTGGAACTCGAACGTGCCGGTTCCGGCACCCGAGACGATCGGCGTGGCCAGCCGCGCTTCGGCGAAGGCCGCGCGGAACGCGGCGAGCTTGGCGTTCGCCGCTTCGGCCGCGGCCCGGCGCTGCGCCCAGCCCGACACGTGCTGGATCGAGCCGTGATAGGCCTGCAGCCCGTCGAAGCGCAGCCCGTCGGTGTTCGCGATCGTCTGGCCGAGTTCGGCGGCCGTCCGCGGATCGGCGATGCCCGTGCGCCCGTGCCCGATGTCGCAGTCGACCAGCACGCCGATCGTTGCCCCGGCCGCGCGCGCGGCCTTGCCCAGCCACGCGACCGCCTCGGCGTTGTCGGCGACCGTGCGGATCGTCGCGAGGCGCGCAAGGCCCGCCAGCCGCGTGGTCTTGATGCGCCCGACGATCTCGTTGGTCACGAGGATGTCGTCGATCCCGCCGGCGACCATCACCTCGGCCTCGCCGACCTTCTGGCAGCACACGCCGACGGCCCCGGCGGCGACCTGCCGGCGCGCGAAGATGGGCGATTTGTGTGTCTTGGCGTGGGGACGGAGCGCGATCCCGGCAGCCCTGGCGAGGGCCGCCATCTTGGCGATGTTGCGGTCCACCATGTCGATGTCGACCACGAGGGCCGGCGTGTCCAGATCGGCGATTTCGGTACCCGGCAACGGCTGGTGCATGGCGTTCCTCGATTCTCCGGGCCGGACTTTGCGCCGCGGCGCCGGCCCTTGCCAAGCGGGCGTTGATTCCCCGCACCGGCTTTGCCACATTGCGGGGGAACGCGACGGACCCTCCCGAGGAGCCAGAAAACGATGAAAACACTCGCATTTGCAGCGACGCTTGCCGCGGCCCTCGCGGCCGGACCCGCCCTCGCCCAGAACCCGCCGGCCGTGACCTTCGACGTCGGCGGCAAGTTCGACCGCTCGTTCAACCAGGCCGCCTACGACGGCGCGGAGAAGTTCAAGAAGGAAACCGGCGTCCAGTACGCCGAGTTCGAGGTGCGCAACGCCGCCGAGCGCGAACAGTCGATCCGCAACCTCGCGCGTCGCGGGGCTTCGGTCGTCGTCGCGGTGGGCTTCAACAACCGCTCGGCGGTCGAGACGGTCGCCAAGGAATTCCCGAACGTGAAGTTCACGCTGATCGACAGCGTGGTCGACCTGCCCAACGTGCAGTCGGTCGTGTTCCGCGAACACGAGGCCTCGTTCCTCGTCGGCATGCTCGCGGGCCTGGCGACCAAGTCCGGCAAGGTCGGCTTCGTCGGCGGCATGGACATCCCGCTGATCCGCAAGTTCTACAAGGGCTACGAAGAGGGTGCGAAGTTCGCCCGCCCGTCGGTCGAGGTGTTCATGAACATGACCGGCACGACGCCCGCCGCCTTCAACGACCCGACGCGCGGGGCCGAACTCGCGCGCGGCCAGTTCGATCGCGGCGCCGACGTCGTCTATGCCGCCGCCGGCGCCACGGGCCTCGGCGTCTACCAGGCCGCGAAGGACGCCAAGCGTCTCGCCATCGGCGTGGACAGCAACCAGAACCACCTGCATCCGGGCACGATGCTGTCCTCGATGATCAAGCGCGTCGACGTCGCGGTCTACAACGCGATGATCCAGGCCCGCCAGGGCACGTGGAAGGCCGGCGTGTCGGTCCTCGGCCTCAAGGAAGAGGGCGTGGGCTGGGCGCTCGACGAGCACAACCGGGCGCTCGTGACCGCCGACATGGAAAAGAAGGTCAGCGAGGCGCGCGAGGCGATCATCGCCGGCCGCATCCAGGTGACGGACGTCACGGCGCAGCGCTGATCCGCGCCGTGGACGGCGTGCCCGCCCTCGCCCTCGCCGGGATCGACAAGCGATTCGGGGGCGTCCACGCCAACCGCGCGATCGACCTTTCGGTCGCGAAGGGCTCGATCCACGGCATCGTGGGCGAGAACGGGGCCGGCAAGTCGACGCTGATGGGGATCGTCTACGGCTACTACAGGCCGGACGGCGGCACGATCAGCGTCGACGGCGCCGCGGTCGACATCGCCTCGCCGCAGGACGCGATCCGGGCGGGCATCGGCATGGTCCACCAGCATTTCATGCTGGTCGAGACCTTCACCGTGCTGGAAAACGTGCTGCTCGGGGCCGAGGGCGGCGCGCTGCTCGCGGCGGGCGAGGCGGCGGCGCGCGAAGGCCTGACGAAGCTGATGGCCGACTATTCGCTCGAGGTCGATCTCGACGCGAAGGTCGCCGATCTCGACGTGGGCGCCCAGCAGCGCGTCGAGATCCTCAAGGCGCTCTATCGCGGCGCGCGCATCCTGATCCTCGACGAGCCGACCGCCGTGCTGACCCCGCAGGAGGCCGAGCGGCTCTTCGACCTGCTCGCGCGCTGGCGCGACCAGGGCCGCACGGTGCTGCTGATCACGCACAAGCTCAAGGAGATCCTCGCGATCACCGATCGCGTCACAGTGATGCGCCAGGGTGCGGTCGTCGCGACGAAGGCGACGGCGTCGACCTCGCAGGAGGAACTGGCCGAACTGATGGTCGGCCGGCGCGTGCTGCTGCGCGTGGCGCGTACCGAGGCGAAGCCGGGCGCCGAAGTGCTGCGCGCCGAGAACCTGCGCCATGTCGATCCGCGCGGCGTGGAACGGCTGCGCGGCGTGTCGTTTTCGGTGCGCGCGGGCGAGATCGTCGGCATCGCCGGCGTGGCCGGCAACGGGCAGAGCGAGCTTCTCGAAGCGCTCGCGGGCCTGCGCACGCTTGCCGGCGGCCACGTGTTCTACAAGGGCGAACCGCTCTGCGCGCCCGGCCATGCGCACGCCTGCAAGGCCGCGCGCGTGGCGCGCATCGCCCACGTGCCCGAGGACCGGCTGCGCATGGGTCTCGTCGTCGGCTACGCGGCCAGCGAGAGCGCCATCCTCGGCTATCACGACGATCCGGAGCTCGGCTCCGGCCCGCTGCTGTCGGGGCGTGCGGCGACCGAACGCACGCGCCGGCTGATGGAAACCTACGACGTGCGCCCGCCCTTGCCCGCCCAGCGCAGCGGCGATTTCAGCGGCGGCAACCAGCAGAAGATCGTGCTGGGCCGCGAGATCGACCGCGATCCCGACCTGCTGATCGTCGGCCAGCCGACGCGCGGCGTGGATATCGGCGCCATCGAGTTCATCCACCGCCGGCTCGTGAGCTTGCGCGACGCGGGCAAGGCGATCCTGCTGGTCAGCTGCGAGCTCGACGAGATCCTCGGCCTTGCCGACCGCATCCTCGTGATGTTCGACGGGCGCATCGTGGGCGAGCTTTCGCGCGAGGAGGCCGACGAGCGCCGCCTCGGCCTGCTGATGGCGGGTTCGCTGCCGGCGGCGGCCGAATGAGCGGCCCGCACCGCCTGCCGGCCTGGGTCGACTGGGGCCTGCTGCCGCTCGTCAATCTCGCGGCGGCCCTGCTGCTCTCCTCGCTCGTCGTGCTGGCGATCGGCGAGGATCCGCTGATGGCGCTCTCGATCCTCGTCCACGGCGCGGTCGGACATCCCGAGGCGTGGGGCTACACGCTCTACTACGCGACGAATTTCACGTTCACGGGCCTTGCGGTCGCGGTCGCGTTCCACGCCGGCCTGTTCAACATCGGCGGCGAGGGGCAGGCCTACATCGCCGGACTGGCGGTCGCACTGGTCTGCCTCTTCCTCGACGGGCTGCCGGGCCTTCTCGTCGTCCCGATCGCCATCCTCGCGGCCGCGGCGGCGGGAGCCGCGTGGGGGGCGGTGCCGGGCTGGCTGCAGGCCCGGCGCGGCAGCCAC
>JAEUKY010000131.1 GCA_016794005.1 Rhodospirillales bacterium | reverse complement strand
TTCGAGCGCCAGTCCAAGCGCGGGCTCGTCGAATGCCCGGTCTGCGGTTCGACCAAGGTCGCCAAGGGCCTGTCCGCCCCGCGCCTGTCGGGCACGAAGAAGTCGCGCAAGGGAACCGCGGTCGTTCCGGCACAGGCGGCGATGGGCAGCGATCCGGCCGTCGCCAAGGCGGTCGAGCTCCACAAGGAGCTCGCCAAGCTGCGCGCGCATGTCGAGAAGAACTTCGAGCATGTCGGCGACAGGTTCGCCGAGGAAGCGCGAAAGATCCATTACGGCGAGACCGAGCATCGCGACATCTACGGCGAGGCGAGCAACGAAGACGCCGAGGCGCTGGCCGAGGAAGGCGTGCAGGTCGCGCGCATCCCGTGGGTGCGCGGCAACGACGCGTGAACGCGTCTAGGCCTTCACCGCGAAGGCCATGTAGTTGACGTCGAGATCGCGGGCGAGCTTCCAGCTGTCGAGGATCGGGTTGTAGGCGACACCCGTCATGTCGGTGACGGCAAGATCGGCCGCGCGCAGCGCTTCGCCGATCTCGCCGGGTCGCACGAACTTCTTCCATTCGTGCGTGCCGCGCGGCATCCAGCCCAGCACGTATTCCGCCCCGACGATCGCCAGCAGGAACGCCTTGGGCGTGCGGTTGAGCGTGGCCACGACCATCGCCCCGCCCGGCCGCACGAGCCGGCCGCAATCGCCGAGGAAGCTCGCCGGATCGGCCACGTGCTCGACCACTTCGAGCGACAGCACCGCATCGAACTGTTCGCCGGCGGCGACGAGGCTTTCCGCCGTCGTATGGCGGTAGTCGATCGCGAGGCCCATGCGCGCGGCATGTGTGGATGCAATCCCGATATTGCGCGCCGACGCGTCGATCGCCACGACGTTCGCCCCCAGCCGCGCCATCGGCTCGGCCACCAGCCCGCCGCCGCAGCCGATATCCAGCACGCGCAGGCCCGCCAGCGGCTTGGCCGCAAGCGGATCGCGGCCGAAATGCCGGGCCAGCCGGTCGCGGATATACGTCAGGCGGACCGGGTTGAACTTGTGCAGCGGCCGGAACTTGCCGGTGGGGTCCCACCATTCCTCGGCCAGTGCGGCGAAGCGCGCGACTTCGGCGGGATCCACGCTGGGGCCGGCGGCGGCGTCGAGGGCGGGCGACTGGGTCAAGGGCGGCAGGCTCCGGGTGCAAAAAAATCGAGCGCGAACTTGCCCTGTCCGCGCCAAGACAGTAGATATGGCGCGCCTTGCGGACGGGCAATGGGGAATGCGACGATACTTTCCCAAGCCCATGTCCGGAAAGGCATTTCTCGAAAGGCGAAGGGGACTATGGCACGCCTGGTACTGAAGTTCGGCGGGACGTCGGTCGCGAACGTGGAGCGCATCCGCAACGTCGCCGCCCGCGTCAAGCGCGAGGTCGACGCCGGCAACGAAGTCGCGGTCGTGGTGTCGGCCATGTCGGGGCAGACCAACCAGCTCGTCGCGTGGGTGAACGAGATCTCGAAATTCTACGATCCGCGCGAATACGATGCGGTCGTCTCGACGGGCGAGCAGGTGACGAGCGGGCTAACCGCACTCGCCCTCCAGCAGCTCGGCCTCAAGGCGCGCTCGTGGCAGGGCTGGCAGATCGCGCTTCGCACCGATTCCACGCATTCGAAGGCGCGCATCGAGAGCATCGACACCGACGAGCTCGACCGCGCGATGAAGGCGGGCGAGGTCGCCGTCATTTCCGGCTTCCAGGGGCTGACCGACGACAACCGCGTGACCACGCTGGGGCGCGGCGGCTCGGACACGTCGGCCGTGGCGCTGGCGGCGGCGCTGAAGGCCGACCGCTGCGACATCTATACCGACGTCGACGGCGTCTACACGTGCGATCCCCGGATCGTCACGAAGGCGCGCAAGCTCGACAAGATCACGTACGAAGAGATGCTCGAGATGGCCTCGCTGGGTGCGAAAGTGCTCCAGACGCGGTCGGTCGAGCTGGCCATGAACCACCGCGTGCGCGTGCAGGTCCTCTCCAGCTTCGAGGACAAGCCGGGCACGATGGTCGTCGACGAGGAAGAAATCGTGGAAAAGCAAGTCGTCAGCGGGATCGCCTACAGCCGGGACGAGGCCAAGGTGACCCTTACCAAGGTGGCCGACCGTCCGGGCGTGGCCGCCGCCATCTTCGGCCCGCTCGCCGATGCCGCCATCAACGTGGACATGATCGTCCAGAACATCTCGGACGACGGCAAGGCGACCGACATGACCTTCACGGTCGGCAAGGCCGACCTCGACCGCTGCGTGAAGCTGCTGATGGACCAGAAGTCCAAGCTCGGCTTCGCCGATCTGAAGCCCGATCCCAACGTGGTGAAGGTCTCGGTCATCGGCGTGGGCATGCGCAGCCACGCGGGCGTGGCGCTGGCGATGTTCCGCACGCTCGCGGCCAAGGGCATCAACATCCAGGTCATCTCGACGTCGGAGATCAAGATCTCCGTGCTGATCGACGAGCAGTACCTGGAGCTGGCGCTGCGCGCCCTCCACACGGCCTACGAGCTCGACGCCGCATGAACGACGTCGCCGCCACCGCCCGCAACGTCGCCGCCGGCCGGCTCGACCGGCTGCAGGCGCGCGGCCGGGCGCTGCTCGGCACGCGGCACGCGATCATGGGCGGGGCGATGACGTGGGTGTCCGAGCGCAACCTCGTCGCGGCGATCTCGAACGCGGGCGGTTTCGGCGTGCTCGCCTGCGGCTCGATGAAGCCCGAGATGCTGGCCGCCGAGATCGCGGCGACGCGGAAGCTGACCGACAAGCCCTTCGGCGTGAACCTGATCGTCATGCACCCGCAGCTTTCCGAGCTGGCGCAGGTGTGCCTCGACGGCAAGGTCAGCCACGTCGTGCTCGCCGGCGGCATGCCGCCGGGCGAGATCATCAAGAAGCTGAAGGACGGCGGCGCCAAGGTCATCGCGTTCGCCCCGGCCCTCGTCATCGGCAAGAAGCTCGTCCGCTCCGGCGTCGACGGGCTGGTGATCGAGGGCATGGAGGCCGGCGGCCATATCGGCGCCGTTTCCACGGCCGTCCTCGCGCAGGAAATCCTGCCCGCGATCCGCGAGGTCCCGGTGTTCGTGGCCGGCGGAATCGGCCGCGGCGAGGCGATCCTGTCGTTCCTCGAGATGGGGGCGGCGGGCGTGCAGCTGGGCACGCGCTTCGTGTGCGCGCGCGAGTGCGTGGCGCATCCGGAGTTCAAGAAGGCTTTCATCCGCGCCTCCGCGCGCGACGCCGTCCCCTCGGTGCAGCTCGATCCGCGCTTCCCGGTGATCCCGGTGCGCGCACTCGCCAACAAGGCGACGGCCGCGTTCAATGCGGCCCAGCGCGACATCGCGGCCAAGGTCGACCGCGGCGAACTCGACATGAAGGCGGCCCAGCTCGAGATCGAGCATTACTGGGCCGGTGCCCTGCGCCGTGCGGCCGTCGACGGCGACGTCGAGAACGGCTCGCTGATGGCCGGCCAGTCGGTCGGCATGGTCACGCGCGAGCAGACGACGGCGGAGATCGTCGACGAACTGGTGGGGCAGGCGCTCGACGCGCTGGTGGCGCGCGAAGGCGAAGCGGCGGGAGCCGCCTGATGGATACGGCGCTCGGGCCCGGTGCGACGCGCCGACTGCTCAAGCGCCTCCGCGACATGATGGCGGCGGCGGGCAGCGCCCAGCAGCGCCTCGACCGCATCGTCAAGATCATCGCCGCCGACCTGATCGCCGAAGTTTGCTCGGCCTACGTGATGCGCGCGGGCCAGGTGCTGGAACTTTTCGCGACCGAAGGCCTCAACCCGGACGCCGTCCACAAGACGCGCCTGCGCGTGGGCGAGGGTATCGTGGGCGAGATCGCGCAGACCGCGCGCACGCTCGCCCTTTCCGACGCCCAGTCGCATCCCAACTTCGCCTACCGCCCGGAAACGGGCGAGGAGATCTACCATTCGATGCTCGGCGTGCCGATCCTGCGCGCCGGCCGCACGCTGGGCGTGCTGGTGCTGCAGAACCGGACCTACCGCGAATATACCGAGGAGGAGGCCGAGACCCTCCAGACCGTCGCGATGGTGCTGGCCGAGCTCGTCGCGGGCGGCGAGCTCATCAGCCCCGAGGAGATGCTGCGCGGCGACGACGTGGGGCTCGGGGCGACCGAGCGTCTGGACGGGCTCAGGCTCAACGACGGCATCGCCATCGGCACGGTCGTGCTGCACCAGCCGCGCGTGACGGTGCGCCAGATGGTCGCCGACGATCCGCAGGCGGAACTCAAGCGCCTGCGCGACGCGATGAGCGGCATGCGCGTGGACATCGACCGCATCTTCGAGACTTCCGGCATCGCCGAAGGCGACGAGCGCTGGGAGATCCTCGAGACCTACCGGATGTTCGCCGAGGACCGCGGCTGGTTGCAGCGCATCTCGGAAGCCATCGAGACCGGCCTTACGGCCGAGGCGGCCGTGCAGAAGGTGCAGGAGGACAACCGCGCGCGCCTGACGCAGACGACCGATCCCTATCTTCGCGAGCGCGTCGACGATTTCGACGATCTCGCCAACCGCCTGCTGCGCCATCTTTCGGGCGACCGCACGGCGGCCGACGCGGGCGACCTTCCCGACGACACGGTGCTCGTCGCGCGCAATCTGGGGCCCGCCGAGCTGCTCGAATACGACCGGCGCAAGCTCAAGGGCGTGGTGCTGGAAGAAGGCTCGCCGACCGCGCACGTCTCGATCATCGCGCACGCGCTGGACCTGCCGATGGTCGGGCGCGTGGCGGGGCTGCTGGGCCGCGTGGAAAGCGGCGACGGCATCGTCGTCGACGGCATTTCCGGCCAGACGATCCTGCGGCCCAGCGACGACGTGCGCGACGCGTTCGCGCTCGCCATCCGCCAGCGCGACGCGCTGCGCGCGGGCTATGCCGCGATCCGCAAGCTGCCCGCCGTCACGAAGGACGGCACGCCGGTCTCGCTCAACATGAACGCGGGCCTCGTCATCGACGTCGACCATCTGGCCGACAGCGGGGCCGACGGCATCGGGCTCTACCGCACCGAGATCCCGTTCATGATCCGCTCGAGCATGCCCGACGTGGTCGAGCAGACGGATCTCTACCGGCGCATCCTCGACCGCGCGGACGGGCGGCCCGTCGTGTTCCGCACGCTCGATATCGGCGGCGACAAGCTGCTGCCCTACATGGAGAACGTCGCGCAGGAAAATCCCGCGATGGGCTTCCGCGCGATCCGGCTGACGCTCGACCGTCCGGCGATCCTGCGCGAGCAGGTGCGCGGACTTTTGCGCGCGGCCGGCGGAAGGCGGCTCGACCTGATGTTCCCGATGGTCTCCGAGGTCGCGGAGTTCGACGCCGCGCGCGACCTGGTCGAGATCGAGATCGCGCGCGAGCGCAAGCGCGGCCGCACGCTGCCGAGCCCGATCCACATGGGCACGATGATCGAGGTGCCCTCGCTCTACTGGCAGCTGCCGCAGCTTCTGAAGCGGGTGGATTTCCTGTCGGTCGGCTCCAACGACCTGCTGCAGTTCTTTTTCGCGTGCGACCGGGGGAACCCGGAGCTGGCCGACCGCTACGACGCGCTGTCGCCGCCGGTCCTGCGTTTCCTGCGCGCGATCGCCGGCGAGTGCGAGGCGGCCGGCGTGCCGCTGACGCTGTGCGGCGATATCGCGAGCCGGCCGCTCGAGGCCATGGCCTTGATCGGAATAGGCTTTCGGCGGCTTTCGATGCCGTTCCCGGCGATCGGCCCGGTCAAGGCGATGGTCCGCAGCCTCGACCTGTCGCCGCTGGCGAAATATCTCGACGAGCTGGTGAAGCTCGGGGACCACTCGGTTCGGAAAAAATTGCTGAGTTTTGCGCGCGACCACAATATTCCCGTCTAGGGAACATTAACGATTGCGACTCGGACGCAGTCCGGCAGCAGTTGTCGCGCTTGTCGCAATTTGCTAAACACGTCAAGTGCTTGTCTTGGCGGCCCTGACGGTCCGCCGGGGCGATCGGGACGACCCTTGGTTCGAGCGAGCGATGCCGAAGACGAACGACAAGCGTCAGCATGCAGCCGCATCGGCTCCGCCGGTCAACGCGACCGTCGGCCAGCTGCTGCGCGCCGAGCGCACGCGTCGCGGCTGGCAGACCACCGACATCGCCAAGCACCTCAAGATCCGCCGCGCCCTTCTCGAGGCGATCGAGACGGGCCGCCACCAGGACCTGCCGCGCGGCGCATACGCGATCGGCTTCGTGCGCTCCTATGCCGACCTGCTCGAACTCGACAGCGCGGAACTGATCCGCCGCTTCAAGGAAGAATCGACCGGCATCGACGAGCCGACCGAACTGACGTTCCCGACGCCGATCAACGAAAGCCGGCTGCCCGGCCGTCTGGTCGTCGCGTTCTCGCTGCTGCTCGCCGTCGGCGCATACGGCGGCTGGTATTATTCCACGCTCGACCAGCGCGCACCGGCCCCGCGCGTGACGGCCGTGCCCGAAACGCTGGCCGCGCGCATCCCGGCACCCGAGCCCGCCGCGCCGCGCACGATTGCCCCGTCGTCGAGCGAAGCGCTCGCGCGTTCGCTGCCGTCCGCACCCGCACCCGCCGCGGTCGAAGCGCCGGCTCCGCTGCCGCCGGCCGCCTTCGTGCCCACGCCCGCACCCGCACAGCTCGCGAGCCTGCCCGTCGCACCGCCGGCGCCTTCGCCGTCCGCCGTCACCGAGGGGCCGCGCAGCTACGGCGAGGCCAGCGAAGGCCGCATCGTGATCCGCGCCACGTCCGACAGCTGGACGCAGGTGCGCGACGCTTCGGGCGGCGTGATCTTCTCGCGCATCCTGCGCGCCGGCGAGACGTACAACGCGCCCGACCGCGACGGCCTGACCATGTCGACCGGCAATGCCGGCGGCCTCGACATCCGCGTTGACGGCAAGGCGGCACCCGCCGTCGGACGCCTCGGCTTCGTCCAGCGTTCTGTCTCGCTCGATCCGCAGCGCCTGCTTGCCGGCACCGCGATCAACGAAGCGGCCCCGCTGCGCCCGGCGGCCCCCGCCGCGGCCCCGGCAGCCCCGGCCGAAACGGGCGAAGAACGCGCCTCGCCCGGCTGAGGGCGGTTGGGCTATAAGGGCGGGTCGAAATCACCCCTGCCCGGATCCGAGCGCGCCCGATGACCGTCCGCCCCTATCGCCAGATTCTCCGCCGTAAGTGCCGCCAGATCATGGTCGGCAAGGTGCCGGTCGGCGGCGACGCGCCGATCACCGTCCAGACGATGACGAACACGCCGACGGCCGATGCCGGTGCCACGATCGACCAGATCCGCCGCGCCGAGGAAGTCGGCGTCGACATCGTGCGCGTGTCGTGCCCGGACGAGGAGTCGACGGCGGCCCTGAAGCAGATCGTGCGCGCGGCCAACGTGCCGATCGTTGCGGACATCCATTTCCACTACAGGCGCGCGATCGAGGCGGCCGAGGCGGGTGCGGCGTGCCTGCGCATCAATCCGGGCAATATCGGCTCGAAGGACCGCGTGCGCGAGGTCGTGAAGGCCGCCAAGGACCATGGCTGCTCGATCCGCATCGGCGTCAACGCCGGTTCGCTCGAGCGCGAATTCCTCGAGAAATACGGCGAGCCGTGCCCCGAGGCGATGGTCGAAAGCGCGCTCAGCCACGCCAAGTGCCTCGAGGACGAGGATTTCCGCGAATTCAAGATCAGCTGCAAGGCGTCGGACGTGTTCCTCGCCGTCGCGGCCTATCAGCAACTCGCCGAGGTCTGCGACTACCCGCTGCATCTGGGCATCACCGAGGCGGGCGCCCTGCGCATGGGCACGGTCAAGTCCGCCATCGGTCTGGGCTCGCTGCTGTGGGCGGGGATCGGCGACACGATCCGCGTCTCGCTCTCGGCCGATCCGGTCGAGGAGGTGAAGGTCGGCTACGACATGCTGAAGGCGCTGGGCCTGCGCCGGCGCGGCGTGACCGTGATCGCATGCCCGTCCTGCGCGCGCCAGCAGTTCGACGTGATCAAGACGGTCGAACGGCTCGAAGAACGGCTTTCGAAGATCACCGTGCCGATGACGGTCTCCGTGATCGGCTGCGTGGTCAACGGCCCCGGCGAGGCGCGCGAGACCGATATCGGCTTCACCGGCGGGGGCAACGGCACGCACATGGTCTACGTGGCCGGCCAGCAGGACCACCGCCTGAAGGACGGCGACATCGTCGAGCACCTGGCCGAGATGGTCGAGAAGAAGGCCGCCGAAATCCTGGCGCGAGAAACCGGCAAGGCCGCCGAGTGATGCCGGACCCCCGCGCGCGCCGCTTCTTGTAGACCCCCGCCATGGACGCGCCCGAAATCCCCGCGCGCCTCGGCGTCGTGGGCGCAAACCACCGTTCGAGTTCCGCCGCCACGCGCGACGCGCTGTTCGTGCCCGACGGCGAGGCGCGCGGATTCCTTTCGGGGCTGCGCCGGGCCGGGCTTTCGCAAGCGCTGCTGATCTCGACCTGCGACCGCGTCGAGGTGCAGTTCGCGGCCGCCGACATGGACGCCGCGCGTGCGGCCGTCCGCGACGCGTTCGCCGGGCGCCTGGGCCGCGATCCGGCGGGCGAGATCTACGCGCACGAGGGCGACGCGGCGTTGCGCCACGTCTTCGCGGTCGCCAGTTCGCTCGACAGCCAGGTCGTCGGCGAGCCGCAGGTGCTGGGCCAGGTCAAGGCGGCGCACGCGCTTGCGCGCGAGATGGGGCTGACGGGTCCCGAGCTCGACGCGGCCCTCGAACGCGCCTATGCCGCGGCCAAGCGCGTGCGCAGCGAGACGGCGATCGGCGAGCGGCCGGTGTCGCTCGCCGCCGCCGCCGCCGCGGTCGCGCGCGACGTGCACGGCGAACCCTCGCGCTGTTCGGCCCTGCTCGTGGGGCTGGGCGAGATGGGCGAACTGCTCGTCGAGCATTTCCGCCGTGCCGGCCTGCGCCAGATCGCGGTGACGGCGCCGTCGGCCGCGCGTGCGGCCGATCTCGCGCGCCGGCTGGAAGCGCACGCGGTACCCTTCGCCGAACTTCCTGCCGCCGTCGCGCGCGCCGATCTGGTCGTCACGGCGCTGGGGACCGGCCGGCCCGCGATCGACCCGCAGACGGCGCTGTCGGCGCTGCGCGCGCGCCGGCAGCGGCCGATCCTGTTCCTCGATCTGGGCGTGCCCGACGAC
>JAEUKY010000129.1 GCA_016794005.1 Rhodospirillales bacterium | reverse complement strand
TGGGGGCTTCCTGTCGGTAAGTCGTGCCGGGCGGGATTCGCCTCCGGACAATAGCAGGTCGCGCGGAATGGATCGAACGAAGCGGGTGCATGTGGTGGGCGGCGGGCTGGCCGGGTCGGACGCGGCCTGGGCGCTGGCGCGGGCGGGCGTGCCCGTCGTGCTGCACGAGATGCGCGGCGTGCGCACGACCGAGGCGCACAAGACCGACAGGCTGGCCGAGCTCGTCTGCTCCAATTCCTTCCGCTCGGACGAATGGGAGATCAACGCCGTCGGCCTCCTCCATGCCGAACTGCGCGCGGCGGGCTCGCTGGTGATGGCCAGCGCGGACCGCCACAAGGTGCCGGCCGGGGCGGCACTCGCCGTCGACCGCGAAGGCTTCGCCGACGCGGTCACCGCGGCCATCGACGCCGACCCGCTGATCGAGGTGCGGCGCGAGGAGATCGCGGGCCTGCCGCCGGCGGACTGGGACAACGTGGTCGTCGCGACGGGCCCCCTCACCTCGCCCGCATTGGCCGAGGCGGTGCGCGGGCTCACCGGCGAAGCCTCGCTCGCCTTCTTCGACGCGATCGCGCCCATCGTCCACAAGGACAGCATCGACTTCGGGAAGGCGTGGTTCCAGTCGCGCTGGGACAAGGGCGACGGGGCCGACTACGTCAACTGCCCGATGGATCGTGAACAGTACGAAGCATTCGTCGCCGCGCTCGTGGCGGGCGACAAGACCGAGTTCAAGGAATGGGAGAAGGACACGCCCTATTTCGAGGGCTGCCTGCCGATCGAGGTGATGGCCGAACGCGGATCGGAAACGCTGCGCTTCGGCCCGATGAAGCCCATCGGCCTCACCGATCCCGCCACCGGAAGGCGCGCGCACGCGGTCGTGCAGCTGCGGCAGGACAACGCGCTGGGCACGCTCTACAACATGGTCGGCTTCCAGACGAAGCTCAAATACGCCGACCAGGTGCGGGTCTTCCGCACCATCCCCGGCCTCGAGAAGGCCGAGTTCGCGCGGCTCGGCGGCATCCACCGCAACACCTTCCTCAACTCGCCCAAGCTGCTCGACGGCGAGCTGCGCCTCAAAGCCGATCCGCGCCTGCGGTTCGCCGGCCAGGTCACCGGCGTGGAAGGCTATGTCGAGAGTGCCGCCATCGGCCTGCTCGCCGGGCGCTTCGCCGCGGCCCAGTGGCACGGCCGCAGGATGGCGCCGCCGCCGCCCACGACCGCATTCGGCGCCTTGCTCGCCCACCTCACCGGCGGCGGCGACGCGAAGACCTTCCAGCCGATGAACTGCAATTTCGGCCTCTTCCCGCCGCTCGATCCCGGTACGGACAAACGCATCAAGGGCCAGGATCGCAAGAAGGCCTATGCGCATCGCGCGCGCGCCGATCTCGCGGCGTGGCTCGCCGGCAGCGCTTCAGAAGCGGCCGAATAGGTTGGCGAAGAACAGCCGCCAGATGTCGGCCGGATACGGCTTCTGCAGCCCGGGTGCGAACGCGTCGTGCCGCGCGCGCTGAAGCCTGTCGAGCCACAGCTTCGCGATCGTGCCCTGAAGCGCCACGGCGTTCGGCACGTTGTCGGTGTTCACCAGCAGCTCGCGCGCCCGCTTCGCGACGGGCAGCACGGCGGCTTCCAGCTTCGCGCCCGCCTTGCCTTCGTGGATCGTCTCGGGCGTCAGCCCCGCCGCTTCGACGAGAGCCGTGGGCAGCACGTTGCGCCGCTGGCGCGAGAAGTGCGGCAGCGCCATCAGGCTGCCCGCCAGCGCATAGGCCGTGCCGATGTCGCGGCACGCCTCGCCGCCCGCGACGGAAGCGAGATCGCCCGACGTCGCGCCGGCATGCGCTTCGAGTTCGGCGAGATCCGCGAAGGCCGCATCGTCGAGATCGCGTTCGCGCGCGTCGACCAGCCGGCCCAGTGCGGCCGGATCGAGCTTCGCGTCGGCGACCGCGCGCACGATCGGATGGCGGCGCACGGCCCCGCCCGCCGCGATCTCGGCCAGCGCCTCGCGCCACCATTGCAGCCTTATCTGGCCGAGGATCGCTTCGGACACCGTCTCGCGCACGCGCGCGATCTCGACGTTGAACGCGTAGAGTGCGACCAGCCGCGGGCGTTCGGCGGCCTTCGCGAACAGCGTCGTGCGCCAGCGGCCGGGATCGAACCGGCGCAGCAGGGTCTGGGCTTCGGCGAGCGCTTCGACATCCATGCGATGCTATATAGAGGCTGTCACAGGCGGAATCGATCTTCGTGAGCACCCGGACCCGAACGACCGAGAACTTCCCCGTCGGCTCATGGCTCGTGGCGCCGGCGCACCGGCCGGCGGTGCACGCCTTCTACCGCTTCGCGCGCGCGGCCGACGACGTGGCCGACGATCCCGCCCTCGATGCCGAGGCGAAGGTCGCCCGGCTCGAAGCGTTCGACCATGCACTCGCCGACGGCGGCGAAGGGCCGGACGAAGCGCTCGCCCTGCGCGCCGTCCTCGCCGGTCGCGGCCTCACGAACGACCATCCGCGCCAGCTCCTGCAGGCCTTCCTCGCCGACGCGCGCGGCCGGCCATGCCGCACCTGGTCGGACCTGATCGCCTATTGCCGCTTCTCGGCGGCCCCGGTCGGCCGCTTCCTGCTCGACCTGCACGGCGAAGACCGCGCGCTGTGGCCGGCATCCGACGCGCTGTGCACGGCCCTCCAGATCGAGAACCACCTGCAGGATGCGGCCGGCGACTGGCTCGACCTGCGTCGCCTCTATATCCCCAAGACATGGCTCGACGAGGCCAGCCTTTCCGAGCGCGACCTGCTGGCACCGGCACTGACGCCGGCCCTGCGCGCCGTTTACGACCGCGTGCTCGAACGGGTCGACGGGCTTAACGCGCAGGCGCGCCCGCTCGCGCGCGGCATCCGCGACCGGCGCCTGCGCATGGAAGCGGCCGCCATCGTCGACATCTCGCACCGGCTCGCGCGCAAGCTGCGCCGGCGCGACCCGCTGGCCGCACGCGTGGAACCCGGTCCGCTCGAAAAGGTCCTGGCACTCGCGCGCGGCATCCTTGCGGGGATCGCACCTTGAGCGCGCGGCGGCGCTCCACCTTCTATTGGGCGATGCGGCTTCTGCCGCGCGCGCGCCGCGAAGCGCTGTTCGCGCTCTACGACATCGCGCGCGCCATCGACGACGTCGCCGACGGGCCGGGCAGCGCCATGGAACGCCGCGCCGGGCTCGAACGCTGGCGGCGGCAGGTCGCGGCGATCTACGAGGGCACGCCCGACGATCCGGTGGCGCTGGCCTTCCGGCCCCATGCGCACGCCTTCGGCCTGCCGCGCGCCGAACTCGACGCGCTGATCGACGGCCAGGCGATGGATCTCGAACCGCAGAAGTTCGACGAGGCGCTGTTCGTCCTCTATTGCCGGCGCGTGGCCGGCACGATCGGGATGCTGTCGCTGCCGATCTTCGGCGCGTCCGGCGAGGGCGCGCACCGCTATGCGCTCGCACTGGGCGAGGCCCTGCAGCGCGTCAACGTGCTGCGCGACATCGACGAGGACGCCGCGCGCGGGCGCGACTATCTTCCCGAGCCGCGCGACGCGTTCGCGGCACGCGCGGCCGAGAAGCTCGCCGCCGCGCGCGCGATGCTCCCCGGCCTCGACCGGCATGCGCTGCGCCCCGCGATCGTGATGGGCGAGCTCTACGCCACGCTGCTCGCACGCGTGCGCGCCGGCCGCCGACTCTCGCGCCTCGACAAGCTCGTTGCCGTGCTGCGCGGGCTGTGGGCAAGCCGATGATCGACGTCCATGTCGTCGGCGGCGGGCTTGCGGGCATGTCCGCAGCGCTCGACCTTGCCGACGGCGGGGCGCGCGTGCGCCTCTACGAGGCTTCGCCGAATTTCGGCGGGCGCTGCCGGTCGTTCCACGACCCGCTGCTCGACCGCGAGATCGACAATGGCGGCCACGTCGTCCTGTCGTCGAACGAAGACGCGTTCGCCTATCTCGACCGCATCGGAGCGCGCGGCGAGATGGCGGGCATCGTGCCGGCGGCCTTCCCGTTCCTCGACCTCGCCACCGGCGAACGCTGGACGATCCGGCCAAACGCCGGGCCGATCCCGTGGTGGATCATGGCGCCCGGCCGACGCGTTCCGGGCACGCGGCCTTCGGACTATGCCGAAGCGCTGCAGCTCTATTTCGCCGGCGAGGGTGCGCGCGTCGCCGACCGGCTCGATCCCGACGGCCCACTCTACAAGGCGCTGTGGGAACCGCTCGCCACCGCCGTGCTCAACACAGACCCGCGCGAGGCGGCCGCCCGTCCGCTTGCCGCGATGCTGGCGCAGACCTTCGGGCGCGGCGAAGCGGCGTGCCGCCCCTATGTGGCCGCCAACGGCCTGTCGCGCGCCTTCGTCGAACCGGCGCTGATGGCGCTGGCGCGAGCACATGTCGGCGTGGAAGGCGGCATGCCGCTCGACGGGGCGCGCATCGAGCGCGGCCGCGTGGAAGCGCTGCGCTTCGCCGATGCGGAGATCGACTGCCGGCGCGCCTGCGTCGTGCTCGCCTTGCCGCCGCATGCGCTGGCGCGCGTCGTGCCGGAGATCGGCGTTCCGGCCGAGAGTTCGCCGATCGTCAACGCGCATTACCGTCTGGATGTGCCCGTCGCCCTGCCCGGCGGACAGCGCCTGCTCGGGCTCGTCGGCGGCACCGCGCAGTGGCTGATCGCCCGCGGCGACGTGGTCAGCGTCACGGTCAGTGCGGCCGACGCGCTGGTCGAACGCCCGCCCGAAGCACTGGCGGCCCTGCTCTGGCGCGACGTGGCGGCGGCACTCGGCCTTCCCGCCCTGCCCGTTCCGCCGGCGCGCACGATAAAGGAACGGCGCGCCACGCTGCGTCTGACGCCGGCACAGGAGAACCGCCGGCCGGGGCCGGTTACCGCCGCACTCAACCTGTTTCTGGCCGGGGACTGGACGCAGACCGGCGTTCCGCCGACAATAGAAGGAGCGATTCGCTCTGGTCGTCGTGCGGCCCAGGCGATTCTACAGGGACATCCGCCGGATCCGGCCGGTGCGTGAAAGCCGCCCCCCACTGGGAGAACAACAACGATGATCGACCTTCTCGCGAAAATCGGCCTCGACAAGCTCGACCGCGCGCTCGCCTACGGCGTCGCGATCGCGCTCGTGCTGGCCCTGCTGTCCAACTCGTTCGCTCCGGACTATGCGTGGGCGACGTTCTTCGTGCGCTGGCTGCACGTGCTGTCCGGCGTGATGTGGATCGGCCTGCTCTGGTACTTCAACTTCGTCCAGATCCCGTCGATGCCGAAGATCCCCGACGAACAGAAGCCGGCCATCGGCAAGGTCATCGCACCCGCGGCACTCTACTGGTTCCGCTGGGCCGCCCTCGCGACCGTGATCACGGGCCTGCTGCTCGCCATGATGAACGGCTATCTCGTCGCCGCCCTGACGCTGACGGGCACGGGTGCGTCGAAGCTGATCGGCATCGGCATGTGGCTGGGCCTGATCATGGCCTATAACGTCTGGATGATCATCTGGCCGAACCAGCAGATAGCGCTGGGCATGGTCGAAGCCGATGCCGACGCCAAGAAGAAGGCGGCGCGCACGGCGATGATCACCAGTCGCTTCAACACGATGTTCTCGATCCCCATGCTCTATTTCATGGTGGGTGCCCAGAACATCGCCGCCTGATCGAAGGCTTCACCGCCACGACGATCGCGGGGCCCTCCGGGGCCCCGTTTTCGTTTTCAGACCGGGACGAGACAGGCGGCCACGCGCCGCTCTTCGGCCAGCAGCACGTTGTAGGTGCGGCAAGCCGCACCGGTATCCATCAGGTCCGCGACGATGCCGGCTTCGCGCAGTGCGGCCCGCACGGCGGGCGTCACGAACTGCGTACGGGGCCCCATTCCGATCAGCAGGATGTTGGGACGGCGCGCCGGCTCGATCGACGTCAGCGCCGCGAAATCCTCGAACGCAAGCGCCGCAATGTCGCCGAATGTCCACGGCAGGACCGCATCGGGCAGCAGCACGATGGGGCCGGTGAAGAGCTGGCCGCGGATCGTGAAACCGCCCTTGCCATAGGCGTCGACGACCTTGCGGTCGGGATGCGGGGCCGGCGGGGGGGCTGCCACCGGTAGCGGGCCTTACGGCGTCGCGGCGGCTTCGCCGGCGGCCGCGTCCTTGCCCGGCGGCGGGCCGCGGCGCAGCTTGTCCTCGCCGAGGAACAGCAGGATCGGTGCCGCGATGAAGATCGACGACGACGTCGCGAGCAGGATGCCGAACAGCATCGTCCAGGCGAATTCCTCCAGCGCCTCGCCGCCGAACAGGGCGAGCGGCAGC
>JAEUKY010000340.1 GCA_016794005.1 Rhodospirillales bacterium | reverse complement strand
AATCATAATCCCTTGGTCGGGGGTTCAAATCCCTCCGCCGCTACCATCCTGCCCCTCCGGGACCTTCCCTGCGGGGAGGCCAATCCACTGATCCGAATGCATATTTCTTCGCGGCGCAGGCACCCGAGGCGCCTCGCCGCGACAGATCGCGATCAGGTTCCGGCCACGTTTTGCACGCCGAACGCCGCCAAACCGGCTAACGTCGTGGCCCCCGCCCGGCTTCGATCGCGGACCATGGATTCCGGATGACTCACGACGCAGGCCCGCAACCCTTCGACGCCAGCCCGATCAGGAGCGAGCGCATTCTGCGCGCATTGGCGTACTGGGAAGCGAAGCGGGGGAGGCGCCGTGTCCCGGATCGTGCCGATTTCGACCCGATCGACATCGCCGAAATCATGCCGCATGTGGTGATGTGGGACGTCCTGCCGCAGGGCTATCGATGCCGTCTTGCCGGAACGAAGATGGTGGAAATCCACGGGCGCGAGATGACCGGCATCGACATGGCGGAGTTCCACGGTGCCCACAACGCCGTGATCCAGCCCGAATACGACGGCGTCGTAAGGGCCGGCGTACCCCACTATGTCGAGCGCAGCCTGTTCTGGATGCACCGCGACTACCGCAGCTACGCGAGGATCCTGCTTCCGTTCTCGAACGGCGGTCCGGAGGTGAGGATCATCCTCAACGTGTCGCATTTCGACGCGACGTGAGAGACGCTCAGCCCTTCACGCCGGACAGCGCGAAGCTCTCGATGATCTGGCGCTGCGCGATCAGGTAGACGACCAAGATCGGGATGACCGACAGGCTCGTCGCCGCGAGCTGCAGGTGCCACAGCGGGGCGCCGTACGGATCGGTGAAGTTCGACAGCGCCAGCGGAAGCGTGAACTTGTCGAGCGACGACACGAAGATGAGCGGCTCGAGGAACTGGTTCCAGGAATGCAGGAACGTGATGATGGCGACCGCCGCAAGTGCGGGGCGCGACAGCGGGATCGCGATCCGCCACCAGATCCCGAAGGTCGACAACCCGTCCATCCGACCGGCTTCCTCGACCTCCTTCGGCAGGGCGAGGAAGTACTGGCGCATCAGGAACGTCGCGACGATGCCGTGCGGCCCGAAGACGGGCAGCAGGATCAGCGGCAGATGGGAATCGATGAGGCCGAAGCGCTTCATCAGAAAGAAGTTCGGGATGATCGTCACTTCCTCGGGCACCATCAGCGCCGAGACGAGAAAGAGGCCGACCAGCGACGAGCCGGCGAAACGCAGGCGCGCCAGCGCGTAGCCCGCCAGCGACGCGACGACGAGCGTGATCGCCGTCACCGAGACGGAAATGTAGAGCGAGTTGAAATACTGCTGCGCGAATGGCTGGTAGGTGAACACCTCGACGAAGTTCAGCCACCGCCACTCGCGCGGCACGATGCTGGGCGAGCCGAATATCTCGGCCGCACTCTTGAAGCCGGACGAGACCATCCAGAGCAGCGGGAAGACGAAAGGGATCGCCGCGACGGAAAGGCCGATCGTCCAGCAGACCCGGCTGACGATGCGAAGCCGCTTCGGGCCGAATCGTCCGATCACGTGTCCCTCCGGCGGATCGCGAGTTGGACGACCGTCAGCACCATCACGATCGCGAACATGATCAGCGCCAGCGCCGAGGCATAGCCGACATTGAAGAACTTGAATCCCTGCTCGTAGATGTAGAAGGCGAGGACGAGCGTGCCGTTCTCCGGACCGCCGCCGGTCATCAGGTAGATGTGGTCGAAGACCTTGAACGAGCCGATCGTGGTAATGACCATGATCACCAGCGTGGTCGGACCCAGAAGCGGCCAGGTGATCCAGCGGAAGACCTGCCAGTTCGTCGCCCCCTCCAGCCGCGCGGCTTCCTCGTAGTCGCGTGGGATCGCCTGCAGCGCCGCGATATAGAGGATCATGTTGAGGCCGACCATCTTGATGACGCGCGTGAAGATCACGGCGGCCATCGCCCAATCCGGTTCGCGCAGCCAGTTCGGCCCCGCGATCCCGACCGTGGCGAGAAGCTGGTTGACGAAGCCGCTCTCTCCCTGCAGCAGAAACTTCCACACGATCGCCCACGCTGCCGCCGACGTGACGACGGGCGCGAAGAACACGGTGCGGAAGAAGATCACGCCCGGAAAGCGCCCGGAGAGACCGAGGGCAAGCGTAAGCGCCAGCATCATGTTGAACGGCACGAGCCCGACCGCGAAGACGGCCGAATTGCGCACGACGTGCCAGAAGTCCGGGTTCTCGAACAGCGCGTCGCGGAAGTTCGCGAGCCCGACATACTTCATCTGCTGCGTCAGCAGATTCCACTCGGTCAGCGAGTACCAGACGACGGCGACGAGAGGACCGGCGAAGAAAATGAGGAATCCGGCGACGGTGGGACTGACGAAAAGCCAGGCCTCCATCGCTTCGCGCGCCTTGAGCGTCAGCCACGACGCGCGTCGCGCGCGCGCCGCGGTTGACGGTGCCGGATTCCCCATCACTTCGGTGGCCTCAGAGCAGCGGCCGGATCGCCGCGCAGACGGCTCTCAGCGAGTTCTCCACGTTTGCGTCCGCGCGCCAGAGCGCGTCGACGCGTGGCTTCATCGCCGCAAGGATCTGCGGGCTTTTCTCGTGGCTGGGCAGGACCTTGCCCTTGGCGATCGCGTCGGCCACGAACTTCATCTGTTCGGCGGGGATCAGGTTGTTGGAGCCGAGGAAGCCGGCGCCGGACAGCACGCTGTTGCGTGCCGGCGGGAAGAACTGCGCGGCGGTGGCCACGTTCGCCTTGTCCGTCATGTGGGCGACGAACTCGGCCGCCAGCTTCTTCTGTTTGCCGGCGGCGAAGACGACGATGCCGGCCTGGCCGATCACCGGAGATTCGCCGGCGGGACCCGCGGGAAGCGGGGCGATGCCCCACTTGAAGCCGGCCTTCGGCATCAGCGAGGCGCGCGAGATCTGGTTGATGGTCATCGCGGCATTGCCCGAAAAGTAGTCGGCGGATTCGCCGGGCGGAGCGATCGACTTGTCCTTGAAGACCATGTCGTGGAGCTGCTTGACCGCGCCGACGGCCTGCGGCGTGTCGAGCCCGCATTGCCTGTTCGCCCACAAGTCGCCGCCATAGGCGCGGATCGGCGGCATCAGCGCATGCATGATGCGCGAGTCGTAGCCTTGCCCGTCCTTGAACTCGAAGCCGTATTTGCCGTTTGCGGCGGCGAGCTTCTTGGCCACGTCCTGGAAGCGCGTCATGTCCCATTGGCCCTTCGCGGCGAGCGCGATCGGGTCCTCGAGACCGGCCTTGTCGAACATGTCCTTGTTGAAGAAGATCACGAACGGCGAGGTCGAGAACGGAACGCCGAAGACCTTGGACCCCGCGGTCCAGAGACCGAGGGCAGGCTTCGAGAAGTCGGCGAAGTCGTAGTCCTTCGTCGAGTTCAGCGTCGACGCCAGATCCTCCAGAACGCCTGCGCTCGCGAAAGTCGGCGCGGCGTCTTCCATCAGCCAGCCGGCGTCGGGCGGATTTCCGCCGGCGATCTGGATCGTCAGCTTCTGGGTGTAGGCGTCCGGCGGGATCGTCTCGAACTTTACGGTCACGTCCGGGCGCGCAGCCTTGAAGCTGTTCGCGAAACCGTTGAGCATCCGCAGATGCGCCTCGTTTCCGGTCCAGATCGTGAACCGGAGCTCCGCCGCCGTCGCGGGCGACGCAAGGATCGCCAAGACGGATACTGCCGCGAGGAACTGCTTCAGGACTTTCATCGTTTGCCTCCCATTCTCTTATCGTTGAAATCGGTCGCGTGACGGCTTGCGCATCAGGCCACTTCTCCCGGAAGGGCGCCCGGCGCGTCGCCGATGGTCCAGCCGCCGTCGACGGGGACGTCGACACCGGTGACGTAGGACGCCGCATCCGAACACAGGAACGCGACCGGGCCCGCGATATCGTCGGGGCGCCCCTGCCTGCCTGCCGGAATCTTGGCGACGACGGCCTGCCGGAAGGCAGGTTCGGCGTATCGCGCGGCGTTCTTGTCGATCTCGATGGCGCCGGGTGAGATCACGTTCATCGTGACGCCCTTCGCCGCGACGTCGCGGGCGATCGAGCGCAGTGCCGCGAGCTGGGCCGCCTTGAGCGCCGCATAGGCAAGCGTCTCGGCACGCGGGCGCGCGGCCATGACGCTGCCGATCGCGACGACACGGCCCCACCCGCGCTCGGCCATCGGCGGCACAAGGCGCTGCGACAGCGCCAGCAGGGACATGAGATTGGCCGCGACGTGATCGGCCAGATGCGCTTCGGAGACGTCGGTCCAGGGAACGCGCCGCTCGATGGCCGCATTGGCGATCAGGATGTCGACCGGGCCGCCCTCCGCCAGAAGGCGGTCCGCCAGTCCGGCTGCCGCGCCCGCCTTCGTGAAATCCGCTTCGAATACGGGTGCGTGTCCGGCGGACCGTGCCGTCTGCGCGGCACCTGCGGCGTCGCCGTAGTGATGCAACGAGAGCCGTGCGCCCGCCTGCGCGAGGGCAACGGCGATCGCGCGGCCGATGCCGGAACTGGCACCCGTGACGAGCGCGTGCCTGCCTGCGAGGTTGAACTGGATGCCGGTCACTTCCGCACCGCTTCGCGCTTCGGCTTTCCGGCCACTTCGAGAGAGGCGATGTCGGCGGCCGCGTAGTGGCGGGCGATGCATTGCTCGGCGAGCGGGGCATCGCCGGCAAGGATCGCTTCGTAGAGCACCTGATGGCGGCCGATGGTCGCCTGCCAGTCGGCGGCCGAACGGTTCGCGCGGCGGGCGAACAGGTCGGACACCTCGCGCTGGACGGAGCGCATGCCTTCCATCTGCACGCGGATCATCGAGTTGCCGGTCGTCATGGCGAGGCCGAGATGGAAGAGGATGTCGGCCTCGGTGAATGCATTGGGTTCGCCGAGGGCCGCGCGCATCTCTTCGAGTGCCAGTTCCATCGCGGCGAGCCCCGCCTTCTCGCGCCGCTGGGCAGCGAGACGCGCAATGCCGGTTTCGATCGCCCGGCGCATCTCGTTCGCCTCGCGCAGGCGCGTCAGGCTCGAGCGCACGGCGTAGCCGTAGATCCGCTCCAGCGGCTCGCCGTTCAGGCCTTTGGCGCGGGCGACCTTGCCTTGCTGCGTGAAGATGAGGCCGGCGGATGTAAGGTGGCGAAGCGCTTCGCGCGCGATGGGTTTGGAAACGCCGAATTCCTTCGCTATTTCGCCTTCCGACGGCAGCGGCTCGCCCGGCGAGATGCGGCCGTCGAGAAGAGCGGCAGCGATGGCGTCGGAAACGGTGTCGGCGAGCCGGGCAGGCGTCGCGACCCGCTGCGTCCCGAAGACGGGTTTCCGGCTGGACTGCGCGGACATCGATTCTCCCGGCGTTTGGCGAGCGAAGGATTCCCTACCACGTCGATTGGTAACATAGCAACTAAGTTTAGTAGTTGCCAGGATGAGGCATCTCCGGCTAATCCTGAAACCTGCCGTTCGCAACGAGGGAGAGGCGGGACGTGGACAAGAATGCAGCGAATGGCGCCGGCATCCGCATCACGGACGTCGTCGCGCATCCCCTATCGCAGACATTGCCGCGACCGACCGTCACGTCTTGGGGGAAGTATACGGACGTCTCGATCTGCCTCGTCGAGGTACGCACGAATGCCGGGATCGTCGGCGTGGGCGAGGCGCTCGCGCGCTTCTCTCCGAAGGCCTACGCCGAATTGATCGAGACGTCGCTGAAGCCGCGCCTCGTCGGCCGGAACCCGACGGACATAGCCGCGCTCTGGCACGACATGCGCCGCGCCCTTTCGGGCCGCTCGGGCGGCATGCTGTTCGAGGCGATTTCGGGCGTCGACATCGCGCTATGGGACATCCTCGGCAAGGTCGCGAATCTGCCGATCCACCGCCTGCTCGGCGGGATGGGGCGCAGCGAGGTGCCGGTCTATGCCGCGTCGGTAAACTGGGGCGACGATGCGGCGATGGAAGCCGAACTCGATCGCTACCTCGCGGCCGGCTTTCCACGGATCAAGATCAAGATGGCGAACCCGGTCAAGGACGCGTGCCGGCGCATCGAGCGTCTGCGCAGGCGCGCGGGCGACGATATCGACCTGTGCGTCGACGCGAACTGGGCCTATTCGCTCGAGGACGCGGTCGAGGTGGGCCGCGCGTTGACCGCGAACCGGTATTTCTGGTTCGAAGAGCCGCTGCGGCCGGAAGACGAGGACGGATATGTCGAGCTGCACCGGCGTTGCGAAACGCCTCTTGCGGCCGGCGAAAGCAACTACACGCTCGACCAGGCGATGCGTCTGGTCGCGAGCCGTACCCTTTCGTACCTTCAGCCGGACGTGGCGCGTTCCGGCGGCATCACGGAGACCCGGCGGATGGCGGAATTCGCCGCCGCACACGATGTGCGGTATGCGCCGCATATCGGCATGTCGGGCATCATCTGCGAGACGGCAAGCGTGCATCTTGCCGCCGCGATGCCGAACGTGAAGGCGATGGAATGCGAAAGCGACGCCAGCCCCTTCAAGACATGGATCACGGGGGCGAAGCCGGGCATCGAGCGGCAGAAGAACGGAATGCTTCCGGTTCCGACAGGCCCGGGCCTCGGGATCGAAGTCGACTGGGACGCCGTGCGCCGGCTGCGCGTCCAATGAAGGGAGAACAGGATTGACCGCGAAGAATGCGACGCAAGACATGGCGGAGGCCATCCGCATGGCGATGCTCCGGTCCGATCCGGAGCTGAGCCGCTTCGATCCGCTGCCGCGGATCATCTCGCACGACGATTTCTCGCGCGGGCATTGCGGCTGGTCGCAGCTTGTCGGCAACTACGAAGACGATCTCGACGCGATGCTGCCCGGCTACGCGCAGCACACCAGCGCCATGCTGTCGACGCTCGGCCACTGGGATGCGGGCTCGCATGGGGGCATGGATTCCTCGTATGCGCTGAAGATCGCGACCCGGCCCCGCGCGGGCGCCCAGAACGTCGCCATCAAGCGCCATACCTTCCGCAAGCGCGGTCCGATCCGCTTCGAGGTCTATTTCACGTTCAAGCCCGAAGCCAGCGCGCTGAAGCTCTCCGAGACGGACGTACGCTCGGTGGGCTTCCTGTTCGACCTTCAGGGCGGGGACCGCGACGGCGACAGCGATCGCGTGATGCCGCACCTGCGCTTCCTCAATGCGGAAAACGGCAGCCACCTGCAGAAGTGGCAATACAAGACCGAGACGACACCCTTCAAGGCGCTCGGCAGCACGAACAAGACGTTCACGCACTATCACCTGTCGCCGGAAGGCTGGCGCGATCTGCCGGACGGCGGCCAGCGGCTCTGCTACAACGAGATTCCGACGAAGATCAACTGGACCTACCTGCGCTTCGACTTCGATCTCGAATCGATGCGGGCGACCGGTCTGCGGTGCAACGACCGCGTCTTCGACATGTCGGCTTTCGATTCGATCCGGATCCCGGCGATGAAGAATCTCTGGTGCATGCTGAATTTCTGCATGTTCGCGGAAACGGATACCGACAAGAGGGCGTTCCTCTATGTCGACTCCGTCTGCATTTCGGGAGATTTCTGATGCTGCCGGAGAACATTACCGCGATCGTCGCGCGCAACGAACTCTGGTCCGGCAGTGCCGCCAGCGAGCCCTACGAGGCGGGCTGGGCGCGCGAGGCCGTCATCTTCGTGCGCGCGCTCAAGGATCCGAAGGGCGCGCAGCCCGCGTGCCGCGTGGAAATCTCGCCCGACGGCATGCGCTGGGTTCCCGAAGGGACATCGGCGCCGATGCCGGCGGCCAGGGACGCGGTCGCGGCGCTCCGCGTGAAGCACTTTGGCAACTGGCTGCGCGTCGCCGCCGACTTCGAGGTCGGTGCCGAGTCCACCGTGCTGATGACGATCCACCTGAAGGCGTGACGTCGATAGCGGCATGGCGGGGTGCCCGGGCACCGGTCCTCGAAGTTCGTCGCGTGGCATCCGCTGCTATTCGAGCGCGAACGCCGACGGCGCGATCAGGTCCTTGCGGATGTCGATCCGGTTGCGCAGCATCCCGGCCTCGATCATGAAGTCCTGGTCGGCGGCGAGGTTGGCGACGTCCCGGTCGGTGACGCGCAGGGCAAAGTCGTAGTAGGTCAGCATCTTGCGCGCGTCTTCGATGTCGATTTTCTGATCGGCGGCGGCAAGCTTCAGCGCTTCTTCGGGTTCGGCCTTCATGAAAGCGAGCGCCTTGCGGTGGGCGACGAGGTACGCGGCGACGATCTGCGGGTGCTTGTCGAGCAGTTCGCCCCGCACGGCAATCACGGCTGTCGGGTCGAGCAATCCGTCGCCCGACGCGATCGCCCGGCCGCCGGACTTCTCGACCGCCAGTGCGTTGTTGCCGGCCAGCGTCGCGGCATCGACCTTGCCGGCGAGCAGGGCGGCACGGGCCGACGGCAGATCCATGTTGACGTGCTCGACGTCGGTCAGCCGCAGGCCGTTCTTGGCGAGCGCCGCGGCGAGAAGCTGGTGCAGCACGGTGCCCTTCGGGCCTGCGACGGTCTTGCCCTTCAGCGTCGCGATGGTGCCCGGACCGTCGGCGCGGGTCATGATCATGTAGGCCTTCGCGCCCCGGCTGTAGGTCGCGATCGCTTTCACGTCGATGCCGTTGGCGCGGCCGAGGATTGCCGACGACCCGCCGAGCACGCTGGCGATGTGGACTTCGCCGGCCGCCAGTGCCTGCATCTGCTGCGCGCCGGACGTGATTTCCGGGGATTCCACGCGGATGCCGAGCGGCCGATATGCTTCGTCGAGATAACCCTTTGCGCGCATCACGATCGACGGCACGTTGAAAGGCGCGGCGACGTAGGTAACCCGCAGAGTCTCGATCTTTTGCGCGTTCGCTTGCGATACGCTCGCCAGAATGGCGGCAGCCGCGAATGCGGCAAGGCGGACGGACATCTTCATTTTCCTGTCTCCTTCAGGTGTTGGACTTCCGGCTTTCGCCGGCCTCGAAGCCGGCGATGATCGCGCGGCGAAGTTCGACGATCGCCAGATCGGTGGGGTCGCGCGGGCGCGGAACGCGGTTCGCATAGCGTTCGGCGATCACGCCGCGCTCCATCAGGCAGACGCTGTCGGCAAGCAGGGCGGCTTCTTCGATATCGTGCGTGACGAACACGATGGTCGGCCGCAGGCGCTGCCAGACGGCGACCAGTTCGGCCTGCAGCCGCCGCCGGGTCATCGCGTCGAGTGCCGCGAACGGCTCGTCGAGAAGCAGAAGTTCGGGACGCGTGACGAGGGCACGTGCAAGGCCGGCGCGGCTCGCCATGCCGCCGGAAAGCTGGTCGGGTCGCGCGTCGGCGAAGTCGCCGAGCCCCATCACGTCGAGGATCTCGGCGACGCGCGCGGTGATATCCGGCTTGGGGGCCCGCCCTTCCAGCGCGAAGCCGACATTGCGCGCGACGCTGAGCCACGGCATCAGCCGCGGTTCCTGGAACACGTAGCCTACGCCGAGCGGCTTGCCGCCGGAGCGGACGATGGCGCCGGCGGTCGGCTGCTCGAGCCCGGCGAGAAGGCGCAGCGCCGTGGTTTTGCCGCATCCCGACGGGCCGACGAGCACCGTCAGGCTGCCTGCCGGCAAGTGCAGATCGAAGTCGCGCAGTGCCGCGACTTCGCGTCCTTCGATCCGGTAGGTCTTGGATATGGCGCGGCACTCAAGCATTGGATTCGTGCGGCCGGTCGACGGGAACCCAAGGCCACGCGCTCGCGATGGCGTGGCGGAAGAGCCAGTCGCTGGCAAGACCGAGGGTGCCGATCAGGATCACGCCGACGACGACGATGTCGGTGCGCGCAAGATTCTGCGCGTCCTCGATCAGGTAGCCGAGTCCGGCGGACGAGGCGACGAGTTCGGCGCCGACGAGCGCGCGCCAACCCTGGCCGAGCGCGATGCGCAGCCCGATCACGACGGACGGAAGTGCCGAAGGAAGGACGACGCGTAGCAGGATTTCGTTGGGGGACAGCCCGCTGACCCGGCCGACCTCGATCAGCTTCTGATCGCATTGGGCAATGCCGCCGGTCGTGCCGAGGAAGATCGGAAAGAAGCACGCCAGCGTGATGATTCCGATTTTCTGCGCTTCGCCGATCCCGAGCCACAGGATCAGCAGGGGGATCATCGCAAGCGGCGGTATCTGGCGCAGGAACTCGAGCGGCGGCTCGACGACCGAGCGCACCCAGGCGACGCGCGCGAAGACGAAGGCGGCGATGAGGGCCAGCAGCGTCGACAGCGCGAAGCCGGCGGCGAGACGCGTGACGCTAACTCGCACATGCTTCGCGAGTTGTCCGCTTCCGGCGAGTTCCTGGGCCGCGTCGACGACAAGTGCCGGCGATGGCAGCAGCGCGCGCGAGACACCGGTCACGGCAACGCCGATTGCCCAAGTCGCGACGATTGCAAGCGCGACCAGCGGCCAGACGGGTAGGGACTTTCCTATTCTCATTGAAAACCAATTGTTTACGTGGGTGTCGGCTCAATCCGGCGGATCGGAGACGATCTGTATAGCGCGTTGGTCGATACGATTGCAAATAACTCGCAATTGCATTAACTATTGTCACGCCGATACAACCGGATTTCGATGAGTCACCACGCACCAATTTTCGTGCTTTCCCACTACGGCGGCCTGCCGGCAGCGTTCGAACCGTTCGTGCGCGACGGCCACCTCGAAGGCGTGTGGGAATGGGACCTGACGAAGGAAAGGATCGCGGCGGCGAGGGGCATCGTGCTGACGATCCATCTTGACCAGTTGCGTGCGACGGAGTGGCGCGACGAACTCGGCATGATGCTCGCTCGCGGCGGCCGCATCCTGATCAACGGACATGTCGAACAGGCGTTCATCGCCGGCGTCGGGCGCTTCGCGGCGGGCGGGCGCGGCCGCGAACATCTTCGGCTATCGAAGCTTGGCGAGCATCCCGTGTTCGACGGGGTCGACCGGCTTGCATTCGAGACGCGCCGCGGCGTTGCGGGCTTCTACGGCCGCGGCCACAACGCGATGCCGGACGGAGCGCAGGCGCTGACCGGAGTCGGTCCGGACATGGCGCCTCTCGACTGGGTCTGGCGGCGAACCGACGGCGGCACCGTGCTGTCGCACGCCGGCAACGACCTGTGGACGAGCTGCGACGAGACCGATGTCGTCGACCGTCTGGCGGCGAACATCGTCCGATGGCTCGGACACAAGACGGAGCGCTAGACATGCTTGCCACGCTTCAGCCCGGCGCCTCCTACCACATCGAGACGTTCGACACGCCACGCTACGGCAAGCTTTTCGGGCGCCGGATCCGGCCCGAAACGCTCGACGCGGCATCGCTCGACGGCGTGAAAGTCCTGCTCGTGCCGTGCCGGACGAATCCTTTGCGTCTATCCCGGCATTGGCCGGTCATGCGCGACTTTCTCTGCGGTGGCGGCACCCTGGTCGCGATGGGCGAGACGTTCCAGAACGAATGGATCCCGGGAGTCTCGTTCCATCCGGAGGAAACGAACTACTGGTGGTGGCTGGAGAAGGGAGCCGATCTCGGCGTCGAGACGGTCGCGCGCGACCATCCGCTGCTTGCCGGGATCGGCAAGGCCGACGTTACCTGGCACCTGCACGGCTGGTACGATCTGCCGCCGCATGCGCGCACGCTCGTCGCCGATCGCGACGGGAAGGCGCTGATGTACGAAGATGTACGAAGCTTCGGCGGGCGGCTGATCGTCACCAGCCTGGACCCGTGCTACCATCACGGCTCGCATTTCATGCCCGCGACGACGCGGTTTCTCGACCGCTTCCTGCCGAACCTGGCCGAGCTGGCCCGCGCGGACTGAGTCGGCTCCGGGCGCGCGGTTTTTGCCAAACGGGCCGCGTCCGCGCTATATACGAAGACGATGGCTCCGGAACCCGACGACGACATGCGCGGCGAGATCGTGCGGATTTGCGTGGACGCATTGCGCGAACAGGGTGTTCCCGGCGTTTCGGAGACCTCGGTACTCGCGGATCCTTGCCATGCCGCCGCCGCCGTCCGCCTGCTCGAGGATTGCCGACCGCTCCCCGTCGTGCTTGCGCTGATCGACGAACTGCGTTCGGTCCGGGCCACGTGATGGGCGGCAACCGGATCCGTCGGCCGTCCGGGTCGCCGGGCGTCGAGCCGATCGACCGGAACTCGCCGATCCCGCTCTATGTGCAGGTCCGCAACCGGCTGCTGACGATGGTCAGTTCGTGGACCGATCCCAAGCGGAACTTCCCTTCGGACGACGAGCTCAAGCAGATGTTCTCGGTCAGCCGCGCCACCGTTCGCGACGCGATGGCCGAACTCGTCGAGGCGGGTTTTCTGGACCGCACGCGCGGCTCCGGGACCAAGGTGAGCCTGCGCAAGGTCGAAGAGAAGCTGACCCCGCGCATGGACATCAGGCGCCAATGGGCAGCCGAAGGTCAGCCTATCCACGTGTCGGTCCTTGCCTTCGAACGCGTGGGTGCGTCGCACGACGTGGCACAGAACCTCGAGATCGCGCCGGGCTCCGAGATACTTTTCATCAAGCGCGTGCGCGCGACCCCTCTGTCGCCGGTCGCGATCGACTGGCGCTACATCCCGGCGCGGTTCGCCGGCGACATCACGCGCGCCGAGGCATCCGGCTCGATCCTTGACGCGCTCTGGTCGCGGGCACGGCTCAGTCACTCGAATCTGCAGATCGATGCAGGCCTTTCCGGGATCGACGAGGTCGAGATGCTCCATCTGCCGGCGGGCAGCCCGATCCTGATCCGCCATCTCGTCTATTTCGACCGCGCCGGCGCGCCCGTTATGGCCGGTCGCTCCGTCCACCGGGCCGATTTGATGCGCTACTCGATCCAGGTCGAGCTCAAGCGCGGGCCCCAGGCGAAGCCCGCGCGCAAGGATTGACTCGGCCGTCCGGCGAAAAGTACGATAATCCGTACATTTAGCCCTGAAAGGTCCAGATCCGCCCATGACCGCCGCCCCCAGCGACTTCGTCTTCGTCCACTCCAACCGTCGCGTCGTCCATGGCTGGGGAGCGATCGAGAAGCTCAAGGACCTCGCCGCGGAAGCGGGCAGCAGGAAGGCGGCGATCGTGCTCGACGGGTTTTTCCTGTCGCAGCCGATCGCGGCGAAAGTCGCGGAACTGCTTGCGCTTCCCGGCGGTACCGCCGACCTGATAGGCGTTCCGACTCACGAGCCCGATACCGACACGATCGAGGCGTGCCGCGCCAGGCTTGCGGCAAGCAAGGCGGATCTCATCGTCGCGTTGGGCGGCGGTTCGGCGATGGATACGGCCAAGATCGCACGCATGCTGCTGTCGAACCCGGGGCCGGTTGAAGGAATCGCGGGTTTCGGCAAGAAGCTCGCCCCGCATGCAAGCCTGCTGATCTGCGTTCCTACGACGGCGGGGACAGGCAGCGAAGTTTCCGAGTCCGCGATCGCCGGCAAGGTCGGCTCCGACGTGAAGCTGATCTTCCGGTCGCAGGACATGACGCCGCATGTCGCGCTTCTGGATCCCGAATTGACGGTCTCGTGTCCGGCGCGCGTGACGGCACAGTCGGGCTATGACGCGATCACGCATGCGGTCGAGGCCTATGTCTCGAAGATGTCGGGGCCGATGACCGATCCGTTCGCGGTCAGCGCCTTCACGCTGCTCGCTCGTTGGCTGCCGGTCGCCTATGCGGAGCCGACGCACCGCGCTGCGCGCGCCTGGTGCCTGATCGCTTCGACCCAGGCTGCGATCGCGTTCAACAGCGCAAATCTCGGTCTTGCCCATGCCTTCGCGGCTCCGCTTGGAGCACTTCACCATGTGCCACACGGATTGGGCAATGCACTGGCCCTTCCTGTCGTCACGGCGTTCAACGCGCCGGTGCTGGGCGAGAAGGGCGAAGCGATCGCCCATGCCTTCGGGGCCCGCTCGGCCGCCGAAGCGATGGCGAAATCCCGGCATGCGGTGGGCCTCGACCTCAGCCTCGATGAATTCGTGCCGGATGCGGCGGCACGCGAGGCCGTAGCGCAGGCGGCCAGCCGCAGCGGGCAGGTCCGCATGAATCCGCGTCTCGCCGGTATCGATGATATGCGCGCGATGCTCGAAGCGATGCGCAAGCCCACCGGCGACGCCGCACCGGATTTCGCGCGATGAGCCTCGCCTACGGCAGCGGTCGTCTCGCCGCGGGGACGCGTGGCGCCGTGGGTGCAGGCCATCCGGCGTCGGCGCTTGCCGGTGCTGCGACGCTTGCCGCTGGCGGAAACGCGCTCGATGCGTGTGTGGCGATGGCAGCGGCCGACTGGATCGCCATGCCCGACATGTGCGGACCCGGCGGCGACCTGTTCGCGCTTTGGCGCGACAGGAGCGGCAAGGTATATGCCGTGAACGGGGGTGGTGCAGCCCCCGCCGGTTACGCGCATCCGACCGATCCCGAGAACCGCGCTGGACTGTGCCTCGTGCCGGGTGCACCGGCGGCGATCGAGACGCTGCTGCGCGGCGGCTGCACACTCGACCGCGAGACCCTGTTTGCCCCGGCGATCGGCCTGGCCGAGCGCGGTACGATCGTGGGTGCGCGGCTCGACCGCCACCTGCAGGCACTGCGCGACGGATCTTTCCGCCGCGATCTTGCCGCCGCGAATGGCGGGCGGCTGCCGAAGGTGGGCGAGACCCTGAAGTTGCCGGTGCTTGGCGGGTCGCTGGCGCGTTGGGCGGCGGACGGGGCGCCCGAACGCGAGCTCGAGCGTGCGGTCGTCGACTGGCGTTCGGACGGCGTTGCCGTCACCGCAAGCGAAGCGCTGGCCGAGCGCGCGGAGCGTTCCGACGCGCTCTCCCTGCCGGTCGGCGGATGGACGATCTACGGCCAGCCGCCGATGAGTCAGGCGGTCGCGACGCTTTGTTCCATCGGTATCGCCGGCCCAGACGCCGTGCGAGATGCTGATACGGCCTATCGCACGCACATGGCGGTCGAATCCTACAAGGCCGCCTTCGCGCGGCTGCAGGAGTTCGCCGACGGAAACGATCCGCACCGCGCCGCCGCCGCCATGCTCGAGGCGCCCACCATGCGCGCGTCACGCGAGGCGATCGGGCCGCGTGCGGGGCAAGGGCCTGCCATGCTTCGCAACTACGGCGAGACGACACAGGTTTCCGCCGCCGACGCCGAAGGAAACGTCTGCACGCTGATCCACAGCCTCTACCGGCCGTTCGGCGCGCGCGTGCTGTCGGCGCGGACGGGATGGATCGCGAACGATCGCGGTGCCTCCTTTACCACGGGGCTCAACGCGCCGGCCCCCGGTCGGCGGCCGCGCCACACGCTGGTCGGCCTGCTGATGTCGCATCCGGAGTACGGGGCCTATGCCTTCGGCACGCCGGGCGCGCAGGCCCAGACCCAGACGACCCTGCAGGTCGCGATGGGGCTCATGCGCGATCCTCTCCATCCCGAGCTCGCCGTCGCGGCCCCGCGATGGAGCTTCATCGGCGGCGACCAGATCGCCGTCGAAGCGAGCCTGCCCACGCCGCTGCTCGACGAGCTGTCCGCGCGCGGGCACCGGCTGGCGCTGCGCCCGCCGGCAGACTGGCTTATGGGGTCGGTGACGCTCGCCGGATTTCGCGACGGGATCCGGATCGCGGTCGCGGATCACCGTCGGGAGGCGCTGGCTCTGGCATTCTAGCCGTCGGGCTGGATCTTCGCGTCGCGGATGACGCCGGCCCAGCGGGCATGTTCGGCGCGCACGAATTCGGCGAACGGGCCCGACGCCATCTTCAGCGGATCGGCTCCTTGCTGGGCCAGCCGCGCGCGCATGTCGTCGGCGTCGAGTGCCGTGCCGATCTCGGCGGCGAGTTTCGCGACGATCGGCGCCGGCGTGCGCGCGGGCGCGAAGACGCCGAACCATGCGCTGGCCTCGAACCCCTTGAGCGTCTCCGATATTGCCGGCACGTCGGGCGCTTGCGTCGAACGCATCGGGACGGCGATGCCGAGCGCCCGCACGGTCCCCGCACCGATCTGGGGAAGTGCGGTGATCGACAGGTCGAACATCGCGTCGCACTCGCCTGAAACGACGGCGTTGAGCGCCGGAGCCGACCCGCGAAAGGGGATGTGAAGCAGGTCGATGCCGGCTGAGATCTTGAGGAACTCGCCCGCAAGATGGTTCGAAGTCCCGTTGCCAGCCGACGCGTAGGTGAGCCGGCCGGGCCGCGCTTTCGCGAGCGCCACGAATTCGCCGACGCTTCGTGCCGGCACCTTCGCCGGATTGACGACCAGATAGAACGGGACGGTTGCGACGCCCGCGACCGGCACGAAATCCGCGACGGGATCGTAGCCGACCTTCGGATTGAGTCCTGGATTCATCGCATGCGAACTGACGGTACCGATCATGATCGTATAGCCGTCGGGTGCGGCCTGCGCCGTCGCGACCGTTCCGATCGCGGTTCCGGCACCCGGCCGGTTGTCGACGGGGAAACCCTGCCCCAGCCTGTCGCCCAGCTTCTGGCCGAGCGCGCGCGCGAGGATGTCGGCCGGCCCGCCCGGTGGAAAGGGGACGACAAGGCGGACGGGCCGGGACGGCCAGTTCTCCTGTGCGATGGCAGGAAGCCGCGCCAGCGGCAGCGCCGCAAGCCCTGCCAGGATCGAACGTCGCGGGGCCGTCATGTCAGGCCGCGCGGCGGGCCGGGCCGTTCGTCGGGCCTTCGACTTCGGGGATCGGCGGAATCGGCACGTTCCATGGAGCGACATCGGCACGGATCTTCGCGAGGCCCTCGGCGATGATCGCCACCTCGTGGTCGGGATGCGTCGCGCCGAGACCGTATTCGGCCGCGAGGGCACGCGCGCGCGCCGAACGCTTGCGTTCGTCCTCGGGCAGATTGACGACGGCGTAGACGCCGTTCAGAAGGGATCCGCGCAGCTTCTTGGCAAACTTCTTGCCGAGCATCTCCTTGTCCTGTTCGGTTATCTGGTCGAAGAAGCGGCGCATCACGATGCGGCCGAACTGGATATGCCGCGCCTCGTCACGCAGGATCAGCGCGCAGGCCTCGCGGATCGATCTGAACTTCGCATTCTCGTAGCGCGCCTGGAGCAGTTCGCCCGAAAGCTGCTCGAACAGCGTGTTGACCGCCATACCCGCGAAGAACGACATCTGCCGCTCTTCCTTCTCGTCGTGGAACTTCGGGATGATTTTTTTGAAGTAGTCGGATTGCGGTACCGGCTGGTACTTGGCCAGCGCGTCGGCGATACGGAAGCTGGCCTCGTGGTGGCGCAGCTCTTCCTGGATGAAGTTGACGACGTGCTGCTTCACCTCGAAAGGCTGGTGACCGAAAATCGCGTCCCGCAGGCGTTCGGCGCCATAGGGCGTGGCGCCGTGCTCCATCCAGGCGCGCAGCGACCACCATTCGGCGCCCGCCAGGCGGACCTCCTGGGGAATGTCCGCCGTGCGCAGGTCGGAAAAGTCCAGCTTCGCTGGATCCCATGCCAGATCGCGTGCCTGCTCGCACAGCTTCCAGATATCCGGATAGGCGAGTTCCGCCACGATCGGATACGGGTTCGGGTTCTGGACGACTTCCTCGAGCATCGAGGCTTCCATGGCACGGATCCTTTCGGGACTTCGGACAGTCTGTGAAACGATAGGGCCGGCCCCGGCCTTTGCCAAGGGCCAGCCCGCCGGGTTCAGGGAGCGTTGGCGATCTCCAGGATCTTCTCCATGCCACCGAACTTCGCGGCTTCGGCCTGCAGGACCGGCTGCAGGGCCGCGCGCCACGGGGCCTGATCGATCTTGTGTTCCTTGGCGCCGCGCTGTCCGACGCGGACCATCGCCTGCGCTTCGAGATCCATGTGGAGCTTGTTGATGTAGCTCGCCATCTCGATGCCGGTCGCGGTCATGATGCGCTGCTGCTCGGGCGACAGTCGCGTCCAGAACTGGCGCGAGAACGAGATGGCGCCGACCGCCCAGATATGGCCGGTTTCCGTCAGGTTCGGCGCCGCTTCGAACAGCTTGAGAGATTCGTAAACGCCCTTGGTGATGTCCATCATGTCGACCACGCCGGTCGACAGCGCGTTGTAGGTTTCGGTGATCGGGATCGGCGACGGGTTGGCGCCGAGCGTGCGCCAGATGTTGATGTGGAGCGGGCTCTGGATGACGCGCATCTGCTTGCCTCGCACCTCGGCGACGGTCAGCACGGGCTGTCGGCTGATGAGATGGCGCGCACCGTAGGTGAAGAAGGCCGGAACCTCGAAATTCTGCGCGCGATAGAACGCCTTGTAGCGCTCGCCGATCGGGCCGTTGACGACCCGCTCGACATGGCCGACGTCGCGGAAGATGAAGGGCAGGTCGAAGATCTGCCCTTCGGGCACCCACGACGAAAGGGCCGCGAGCGTGATATCCGCGCCCTGGATCGAGCCGAGGCGCATGCCCTCGGCCATTTCCTTCTCGCCACCGAGCTGACCGCCTGCGAAGACCTGCAGTTCGACGGCACCGCCCGTGCGTTCGCGCGCGAGGTCGCGGTAGCGGTGCCACATCATCGCGTTGGGCGCCGTTTCCGGCTGTACCACCGCGATACGGCCTTGGATGCGATTCTGCGCACCGGCATCGCCGGCCGTCGTCGCGACAAATCCGAACGCGGCAAGAAGGGCCAGTCCGGCGATCTTCTTCGTTGCGGTCATTTCGTGTCTCCCGGGTTGAGGTTTCATTCCATGAGCCAGAGCAGTCCCAGCGAAACGCCGGGAACGAAAATGACGAGGCCGAGCGCCGCCACGAGGGCGGCAAAGAAAGGCAAGACCGCGCCGAAGACCGGTATGGCCGGCTGCTTGGTCACGGTCGCGGCGATGTAGACGAGGATTCCGACCGGCGGCGTGAGACCGCCGAGCATCAGGTTGCAGATCACCATGAGGCCGAAATGCACGCCGTCGATACCGACGGACGTCACGAGCGGATAGAAGAGCGGCGCGAGGATCAGCATCGCCGCGCCGATGTCGAGGAACATCCCGGCGGCGAGCATCACGCCGTTGACGAACAGCAGGATCGACCATTCGGACACGAGGGACGATCGCGCGAACTCGAGTACCTGTTCGGGCACGCGCTCGGTCGTCAGGACGAAGCCGAACGGCACGGCGGCACCGATCAGCAGGCCGATCAGGGCCGAATCGATCGCGGTCTGCGAGAGCACGTTCCACAGTTCGCGCAGGCTGTAGGCGCGGAAGACGAACACGCCGAGCACGAATGCGTAGGCGACGGCGATGGCGCCCACTTCGGTCGGCGTCGCGATGCCGAAGCGCAGGGCCGCGATGATGAAGATCGCGAGGAACAGCACCGGGACCGCTGCACGGCCGGCGCGTGCCCGTTCGGCCCAGCCCGCACGTTCCCCCGATGCCTTGTAGCCGTGACGGCGCGCGACGATCCAGACCGTCAGCATCAGGGCGCCAGCATAGAGCAGCCCCGGAACGATGCCCGCGACGAACATCTGGCCGACTGAAATTCCGGTTGCGGCCGAGACGATCAGCATCGCGACAGATGGCGGAATGATGTTGTCGATGACGGCCGCGGCGGCGCAGACGGCGGCCGAGAAAGTCGTACGGTAGCCGCCCGCGACCATCGCGGGGTAGAGCATGCGCGCGTTCAGGGCGACGTTCGCGTTGGAACTGCCCGATACGCCCGAATAGAGCGTGGCCGAGATGATCGTGACTTGCGCGATGCCGCCACGGAAGTGGCGCGCGAGCGTCGCCGAGAAATCGACCAGCCGCTGCGTCAAGCCGCCGATATTCATCAGCGATCCGGCCAGAAGGAACAGTGGAATCGCGAGCAGGATGAACTGGCCGGATCCGCGCACGATGTTCTGCACGATCGCCGGCGCGGGCAGGACACCGGAGGACAGATCGACCGTAAACACGGCAAGGAGCATCGAGAACGCGACGGGCACGCCGAGAAGCATCGCCGCAACGAACGTAACGGTCATGACGAGTGCGGGGTCGCCCTGCGGAATCGAGAGCAGGTGCAGGCCGTTGAAGACCGCGTAGCAGCCCGATCCGGCGAGTGCGCCGAGGAGCCCGAGCCAGCGGTCGTTCGCCCGGTCGAGATCGCGCAGGACGAGATAGACGAGACCGAACACGCAGCTTGCCGGAATTCCGGCGTACTGCAGCCAGCCCGGGAGTGCCAGCGCGGCACTGGTCCCGCCGATCATGTCGATGATTTCGCGCGCGCCGAACAGCATCGCGATCGTCGCGTAGGTGACGATACCGTCGACCGCGACCTGATGGACGCGCTTGAGACCTTCGGGAAGCATCTGGTCTATCGCGCCGATCGACAGATGCATTCGTTCGCGATGGGCGAGCGGAATGCCTAGGAAGATCAGGTAGATGAAAAGCCACTGCGCCGCCTCGCCCGTCCAGGTGATCGATGCGGAAAAGACGTAACGCGACGTAACTCCGGCCATGGTCAGGACGGAAATCGCGACGAGACAGAAGACCGCGAGGAAAGTGAGCGCGAAGTCGAGCACGTCGAGCACCCGTCGTGCAGCCGGGTGGGTGGTCGAGGCGGGCAGGGCGTTGCCGGCTGCGAGCGTCATCGGAATGCGGTCACCATGTCGGGTCGCGTGTCCTGTCGGCCGTTCCGGGGTGCCCGGATGCTCCCGGTCCCACTATCGCAATCCTCAAGCGGCGGGCAAAGCCAAGTCAATAAAAATATGGTTGTCCGTACATTCAGAAATTCTTGATATTGCTGGATTCGAGATGCCGAGGCCTATCCGCGCACGGCGAAGCGCCGAGCGATCGGATCCAGAATCAGCTTCTCGCCCGTCACGAACAGCAGGACGACCGCGGCGCACGCCGCCATCACGGTCGGCATGTCGGCCGATCCCTGCGATTGCAGCATGAGGAATCCGAGGCCGGAAGTCGCCCCGAGAAGTTCGGCCACGAGCGCGATCTTCCACGCGATGCCGTATGCGATGCGCAGCGCCCCGAGCACGTAGGGAAGCAGAAGCGGCGCCATCACCGAGAAGACGATCCGCGATCTGCGCCGCGTGAAGCTGTTCGCCATCTCGACCGTTTCCCGGTCGATCTGGCGCAGGCCTTCGGCGATGTTGATCAGGCAGAACGGGATCAGGATCGCGACCTGTACGAAGACGACCGCGAAATGGCCCGGCTGGAACCAGACCGCGGCGAGGATCGCCCAGCCGATCGACGGGAACGAGCTGAAGAAGGGCTGTATCAGGCCGCGCACGACCCAGTCCAATGCGGGTATGGCGCGGTTCAACAGAGCGAGCCCGCCGCCGATCAGCAGCGCCAGCGTCACCGACATGAGCACGCGAAGGACCGAGGCCAGCGTATGAGACAGGAATGTCGGTTCGACGAACAGCGCGACCAGACGCCTGCCTACGGCGATCGGGCCGGGCAGGACGAACTCGGGCAGGGAGCCGGCACCCAATGCCCATCCGCCGATCGCCAGCGCGACGGCCGCGTTCGCGAACCAGACCGGCCATTGGCGCTTCGCCACGATCACCGTTGCCTCTCCGGCCCGAACTGGCGAGCGGTCGCTCGCTCCATTGGCGCGAACAGGAGCCGGTCGGCGAGATAGACGGCCACGACGATGGTCAGCACGACAGTGAAAATGGTCTCGGTATCGTACTCCTGCCGGGCGATATTGATGAGATATCCGAGACCTTCGCTTCCGCCGAAAAGCTCGGCGGTCAGCGTCACTTTCCATGCGACGCCGAACATGATGCGGAGCGTGGCAGCCGCGAACGGGGCGAGGGCCGGCAAAACGACGGCCACGAACAGCCGCATGCCGTCGCGCCCGAAGCTCCGCGCCATCTCGTCGACTTCCCGGTCGAGCGCCGCAAGTCCTTCGCGCAGGTTCACGAGCGCGAATGGAAGCAGGACGACGGTGATCGAAAAGATCACGGAAGTCGTCGAGACGCCGAACCAGATGACGGCAAGCAGGGTCCAGCCGACACCAGGGAACGCGTTCAGGAACGGACTGAGACGGCCGTGTATCGTCGGCGCAGCGGCTTTCAGATAGTGTGCGAACAGGGCCAGGATGCAGCCCAACCCGAACGCAACGACTATCGAAGCGCCGACGTTGAACAGCGTCGCCGACAGATGGCCGAGCTGACGCTGGGACGTGAAGAATTTTCCAGCGGCCTGCAGGACACGATCGGGCGGCGGCAGCATATAGGGCGGCAGTCGCGCGGAAGCAAAGATCCACGCACTGCTAAGCAGCGCAAGGAACAGTGCCGCCGCAATCGCCTTTACCGGATTCGAGTCCGCTCGCAATTCGATCAACCTCGGATCGTCTGGTCCCAAGTCAATGCGTCGACGGCCGGAACGCCCGCGATCATGCCGAAGCCGAGGCCGATGTTCCACGCCTTGGTCACGGCCGTCGCGTGCTCGGCGGCGAAAACCGCCGGTACGTCGGTCGTGCGGTCGAACCACCAGTCGAAGAACTTCCGATCGATGTTCGCCTGTTTGGCCACGTCGCCGAAGACCTCGTCGCGGTTGGCGAGCGCGTAGGTAACCGATGCCTTGAGCAGCCGGTTGAACTCGCGGAACTGCGCGGCCCGCTCGCCGAGGCGGTCGGCGTATCCGACGTTGACGGCGGATACGAGGCGACCGTGGATCTCGTTGTTGATCGCGGCGGACTCGCAGATGTTGACGTACTCGCCCGTCTCGAGTGCGCGATAGGCCTGCGAGTGGATCAGCGTCGCCGCTTCGACCCGGCTGGTCGAGAGCGCGGCCGGCAGATTGGGGGCGGCGATCTCGACCTGGCGGACGTCGCCGCCTTCCAGCGCCATGTTTAGCCCGAACCTCTTCGCCAGCGCTTCGCGCACGAACATATAGCCGGTAGCCCTCAGTCCGTAAGAGCCAAGCGTCTTGCCCTTGAGCTCGCGCGGATCGCGCAGGGAGCTTCCCTTGTTGACCCATACGCCGCCGCCTTCGCCCGCCGGCGAAGTGTAGAGGGCGGCAGAAAGGATTCTCAGGTCGAGACCGCGCGCGATGGCAGCCGGCACGCCGATGACGGCGGTCATGACCACGTCGTACTGGCGTGTAGCCGTCACCTGCAGCAGCGTCGGAATGTTCATCCCCGTCGCCTCGACGTCGATGGAGTCGGACCGGACCTTTCCGTTCCGGATCGCCCAGACGACGGCATCGTAGGCAGGGTCGAGCAGATAGGCGTAGGAAACCTTCGGCTTCGCCTGCGCGCGCAGGGCTGCCGGTGCGGCGAGCAGCGATGCTGTCGCGGCAGCACCTGCGAGAATCGCACGGCGGTTCGGGCGGATCTGGTTCATGGCTGGGGATCCTCGGTTTGGGAATCGGGTTCGAGCGAACGGAACAGGGTATTCAGGCGTTCGTGCAGGGCGATCAGGGTCGGGTCGCTCTTCAGCGCACGCGGCCGGACAGCCGGAACGTCGACGACCTCCAGCACGCGCGTCGGCTTGTTTGATAGCAGAACGATCCGGTCGGCCAGCGTCAGCGCTTCGTCGATATCGTGTGTGACGAACAGGATCGTCTTTCCGGTCTCCTGCCAGATGCGTTCGATCTCGCCACGCAGGCGCCGGCGCGTATTGGGATCGAGCGCCGAGAACGGCTCGTCCATAAGGACGATGGTCGGGTCGACGGCGAGCGCGCGTGCGATCGAGACGCGCTGGCGCTCGCCGCCGGAAAGCATCAGCGGATACTTTCCGGCGCTGTCGGCCAGTCCCACCATCGCGAGCAACGACTTCGCCCTATCGATACGTCTGCGGGCCTCGGCTTTTCCGAAGCGCAACTCGACGCCGAGCAGGACGTTCGCGATCGCCGTGCGCCAGGCGACCAGTCGCGGCGACTGGAAGACGAACGCGATGTCGGACCAGGCTTCCTTCGGTGGCCGGCCAAGAACGCTGACCGCACCCGAATCCGCCGCGATCAGGTCGCCGATGATCCTCAGCGATGTCGACTTTCCGCAGCCCGAAGGGCCGAGAAGGCAGACGAACTCGCCGGCCCGCACGGAAAAGCTGACCGAATCGTAAATTCTGTCGCCACCGAGCGACAGGCGGACGTCGTCGAAAGAGATCGCCGTTGCGCTCATGGCCAGTAGCGCCAGCGCTTGCGGCCGGCGGGATCGTCGGCGATCCGGCATGGCGTGTCGAACAGCATCGTCGTCCGCGACGTCTGTTCGTACCGCGGCCAGACGGGCATGCCGGCGACGTTCGGATTCCCGGTTCGTACGAACGCGATCCAGGAATCGCGCATCTGTGCTGCAAGCGTCGTCATGCCCGCCGGAGCGCCGCCTTCGAGCATGGGCGCGGACCAGTGCGGTAGCGAGTCGAACATGAACGGAATCTCGATGCAGTGGCACGCCTTGAACGGGTTGCCGGGTGCTGCCCAGTCGAAACGATACACCCACGCCGGGTTGCCGGCGGTGGCGAGACGGTCGCAGAAATCCAGCGACTTGGCCGCCAACGCCGCATCGCCGACCATCGCTGAAAGGAGGGCGACCGGGCTGCTTTCGCCCGTACGTTCGGCATACTCCCGCATCGCGGCACGGGCATCGGCGCCGAAGAAGTCCCGGAAGCGCCCCTCGACGGCAGCGTCATCGGCCTTCAGGACCTGCTCGTTCTTCGCGAAGAAGGCCGTCGACTCGTCGCGCGTATAACCGACGATCGTCTCCCGTTCGGCCGCGCCGGCCAGCGCCGAGACCGCCATGTCGGCACCGAACAACTCGCGGTCGGCGACCGGCCAGTAGGGCGGCGTCACGTCGGCGAAGCGTGCGTAATGCATCATTGTCTTCGCCTGCGCGGCAAGGATGTCGGTCGGCGAGACCGTGCTCCACTGCGCGTCGTTCCGGATGCCGAGGAACTCCTCCGTCTTGGCGGCGACGACGGCTGCATCCTCGGGCGCCTTCAGGTCGCGGCCGAACGGGGAACTCTGGATGATGGAGCGCCTGAAGAACTTTCGTGTCTGCGGCAACGCCAACAGCGCAAGCACCGAGAGGCCGCCGGCGGACTGGCCGGCCACCGTGATCGCATCCGGATCGCCGCCGAAATCCACGATATTCGCATGGATGAACTCGAGGGCGGCGATCTGGTCGCGCAGGCCGAGATTGGTCGCCGACAGGCCAGGCTTGTGCATGAAGCCGAGAATGCCGAGCCGGTAGTTCACCCCGACGACGACGATGTCGCCGTGCTTCGCCAGGCTGGCGCCGGAGTACCAGTCGAGCGAACCGGCGCCGCTTACGAAGGCTCCACCGTGATACCACACGAGCACTGGCCGCTTCTTGCCATCTGCAGCCGGCGTCCAGATCGTCAAGGTCAGACAATCCTCGCCTTGCGTGCGCGTGAAATCGCCCATAGGTACGGCAAGCCGCGATCGATTTTGCGGTGCTACGGGGCCATGCTCGGTCGCGTCGCGCTCGCCCGACCAGGCCGAAGCCGTTTCGGGCGGCCTGAATCGCAGGGCGCCGGTCGGAGGCGCTGCGTACGGAACGGCACGATAGACTTCGACGCCGTTTTCTATCGTTCCCTTCAGGCGGCCCAGGCGGGTTACAGCGATCTGCGGCTCGTTCCTACCGGTTTTCATTTCGTCGCCGCTCCCGTTTCACTGATGCAGGATCCTAAAGACTGTATTCGCGTCGGGACAGTCGTGCAAATCCGAAGCCGACGCTCGAAGTCATGAGTCATGCGGTGACCCACCCCGTCGGCGGCGTCTTGCCGGGATGCACGGCACCGCATGCCCGGCAACGGCGCGCATCTTCGTCGGCATAGAACGCGTCGAACAGCGGCGGAAGGTCCTTGACGATGTCCTTCAGGTCGATCTCGACGCGATGGATCAAGGCGCCGCAACCGAAGCAGAACCATTCGAATCCGTCGCGGTCGCCGGGGCGGCGGCGTCCTTCGACGACGAGACCGACCGAGCCCGCGGCCGGGCGCTGCGGCGAATGTCGGACATGGGCCGGCAGCATGAAGACTTCGCCTTCGCGGATCGGCAAATCGTAGATCTTTCCGCGATCCGCGATCTTCAGCAGCATGTCGCCTTGGATCTGGTAGAAGAATTCTTCGGCCGGATCGTCGTGGAAATCGACCCGCGAGTTCGGGCCACCTACGACCATCGCGATCATATCGGTGTTCGTGAAGAGCTGCTTGTTGCCGACCGGCGGCTTAAGCATATGCCGGTTGTCCTCGATCCACTTGGCGAAGTTGAACGGCTTCGAGAACGGCGGTTCGACGATCGACATTCCGGATTCCTCCCGCTCAGCCGCGCAATAGTCCGCAACCGTCGAGCGCGCGCGCGACGGCGTCCTTCTCTGCCGGCGTGAGTTCCAGCAGCGGCCGCCGGACCGCTCCGCCTGTCTGTCCGAGAAGGTCCTGCCAGTATTTTGCGTGTGCGTGCGGCTTCTCGGCGGGCCGCGTGTTGCGGAACGCTTCGCGGACCGGTTCGAGACTGTCCCGGATCCTGCGCGCTTCGCCGATCCGGCCGGCGAAGGCGAGGTCGGTGTAGTCGCGCATCCGCCGGTCGCGCTTCGTCTGGAAAAGGAAGGGCGGGTTCGAGCAAAGATAGACCTGCCACTTGAGTTCGACGAGATTGTCGAACCATTCCTCTTCCGATGCCGTCGAAACGATCAACCGGTCGCCGGCGATCCGCGTCAATTCGGCGTACATCGGGCGCGGAACCGAGTATTTGATCGCAACGACGTTGGGGATTTCGGCCAGTCGGGCGCAGAGCTGCGGGCTCATCAGGTAGCCGGAGTCCGGATGGCTCCACAGTGCGATTCCGATGTCCACCTGGCTCGCGACGTGGCTGTAATAGGCAACCAGCGTCTCGTCCCGCTCCTTTAGGAAATGCAGGACAGGCGCATGGACGACGATGTACTGCGCGCCAACCTTCTGCGCATGTCGGGCAAGCTCGATCACGACATCCATGTTCTGGTCCGAGCACGACATGATCGTGCCTGCGCGGTCGCCGACGGCATCGACTGCAATCTCGAAGGCCCGTTTGCGCTCGGCGAGCGACATCGAGAAGAACTCCCCCTGCTTGCCCGCGATGAACAGGCCGTCGATGCCGAGTTCGCCAATCCAGTGGTCTATGTTGCGACGGAAGGCCGCTTCATCGATCGCGCCGCCATCCCTTTCGAAGGGTGTCAGGGCGGCCGCCCAAACGCCTTTCAGATTTGCGCGCGCAAAGCGCTTCGCGTCGGTACGGCCATAGATCATCTGCTGTCTCCGGGATTCATGTTCCGCCACAGTTTCTCGGGCGTGAGCGGCATGTCGAGATGCCGCACGCCGAACGGTGCCAGCGCATCGATGGCGGCGTTGACGATCGCAGCCGGGACGCCGATGCAGCCTGCCTCACCCACGCCCTTTGCGCCAAGCAGATTGGATGGCGACGGGGTGGTCCGACTGGCGAGCGTCACCGGAGGGATGTCTTCCGCACGCGGAACGGCGTAGTCCATCAGCGAACCAGTTAGGAGTTGTCCATCGGCGTCGTAGACGATCCGTTCCATCAGGGCTTCGCCAAGTCCCTGCGCCAGGCCGCCCCGCAATTGACCTTCGACGAGCATCGGATTGACGACTGTACCCGCATCGTCGACCCAGACGATGCTCTCGATGGTCAGAACGCCAGTGTCGCGATCGATGCGGATTGCGGCCACGCAGCATCCGCTGCTCCAAGCCTCGCCCGGAGCTTCGTAGACCACCGACACTTCGTGGGCAGGCGCATCCGACCAGTCGCCGACAGGAAGTCCGCCCAGCGAGTCGGCGAGCCTGTCGACGGCCATCAGAATGGCGCTGCCGCCGATCGCCGTCGAACGGCTTGCCAACGCGCCAACTCCGACCGGACACAGCGACGTGTCGCCGTGCACGACGCGGATCGCCTCCGGTTTCACGCGCAGCGCATCGGCGAGGATCTGGGCAAAGGCCGTCTCGCGACCTTGCCCCTGTGCCGTCGATCCGGTCGATACGGTGAACCGGCCGCTGCCGTCGTGCCGCAGTGCGGCGCTTTCGTAGCCCTGCCCACACGGCTCCACATAAAAGCCGATGCCGATCCCGCACACCTCGCCCTGGCGACGGCGCGCTTCGTTTCTTCGGCGCCGCTCCGCATATCCCGACAATGCTAGCGCATCGTCGAGCAGACCGACGTATTGACCGGAATCGAGTGCGCCACCGGCCGGCAGCTTCGCGGGAAATTCGCTGTCGGGGAGCAGGTTGAGGCGCCGGAGCTCCGCAGGATCCATGTTCAGGCGGCGTGCGGCCATATCGGCCAGTCGTTCGAGGAGCATGGCCGCTTCCGGCCGGCCGGCACCACGATAGATGCCGACGGGCGCATGGGGATCATGCCGCCCCTCGGCCGACAGATCGACGGCGGGTATGCGGTATGGGCCCGGCAGGATGCGGGTGGCATTTCGCGCCGGCACGACCGCTGAATATGCCATCCAATGGCCGAGGGGAGCGCACGCGCGTGCGCGCAGTCCAAGCATGCGGCCACTGGCGGAGAGGGCGAGTTCCCCGTGCAGTGTCGAGCCGCGGCCTTGCGTGGCCGACAGGAACTCGTCCGAGCGCGTTGCGGTCCATTTCACCGGCATCTGCAGGCGGAGTGCGGCAAGTGCCACCGCCGCCTCCTCCGGATAGAGCGAGGCCTTGCCGCCGAACGCCCCGCCGACGTCGGGTGCCACGACGCGGATGCTCGCCTCGCTCCGGCCGAGAATTGCGGCAAGATCGACGCGCGCACGATGGGGGGTCTGCGTGGAGAGCCAGACGGTGAGCAGATCGGAACCGATGTCGTAAGCCGCCAGTGCCGCGCGCGGCTCGAGCGCCATCGGCGCCACGCGCGAGTGGCGAACTTCGACCGATACGACGCAGTCGGCGCCTGTGAATGCGGCATCAATTTCGCGATCGCGCCAGCCCAGCGAGAAGGCCGGGCGATCGTCGTCCTTCCGAGTGCAGGGTTCGAGTTCGATGCGGATGGCTTCGACGGCATCCAGAGCCGAATCGACGCTGTCGGCGACGACTGCGGCGAATGGCTGCCCGACTGCGCCAATCCTGCCATCGGCGAGGATCGGCCAGTCCGTGAGTCGCAGATCTTGGACGAGCCGATTGACCGCGGCCTTTCCGAGCCCGCGTGTGTCGGCTCCCGTCAGAACGAGACGGACGCCCGGAATCGAGCGCGCCTGTCCGACGTCGAGCCCGACGATGCGGCTCGGTGCCGCGGCCGAACGCGCGAATGCGAGATGCAGACAGTTGTCGGGACGCAGGTCCGAGACGAACCGGCCTTCGCCGCGAAGAAGTCGCCCGTCCTCGATGCGCCGGCGGGGCGCGCCAACGCCATCCGTCGTCGATGTCGTATGGGGCGGAATGCGGACCAGCAGGTTGACCTCCCGAAGATCGGATACTGCGCGCTCCAATCGCGGCAGGACTAGACGGAATTTTCGGATTGATTGATAGTTATTTCCAATGAATGTGACCCTGAAGCATCTTCGTGCGTTCCTGGCGGTCGCCGAATATTCGAGCTTCCGGCAAGCCGCCCAGCAGCTGCGCGTGAGCCAGCCGTCGCTCTCCGCGATGATCCGCGAGCTGGAGCGCGAAGTCGGGCTGAGACTCTTCGATCGGACGACCCGTCGCGTCGAGCTTTCCGCCGCCGGGAGCGGGTTCCTGCCGAACGCGGCCAAGCTGGTCGAGGATCTGGATGTGGCCTTGAGAGGCCTCCACGACGTCGCCAAGCGCGTCCGGGGGCATGTCGCCGTCGCATGCCCGCCGCTGCTTGCGACCGTACTGCTGCCGCGGATCGTTGCCGCGCATGTCAGGGCGCATCCGGGAATCCGCGTTTCGATCGTCGACGTCCGCACCGACCAGATCGTCGACAAGGTTCGTTCCGGCGAGGCCGATATGGGGGTCGGCACGTTCGCCGGAGCCGAGCCGGGGATCGAGCACGAGCGCCTCATGAGCGACTCGCTGATGGTATTCGCGCGCCGCCGCTCGGCCGTCGCCCAGCGCAGAACCGTCCGCTGGCAAGACATAGCCGGCGAGCAGCTTGTGGCGCTGACCCGCGAAAGCGGGCTGCGGGCGCTTGTCGAAATGGGATACGGCACGATGGGGCGGCCGGCGCGGCCCGCTTACGAGGTCACCCAGGTCGCGACCGCAATCGCTTTGGTGGAGGCGGGGCTGGGGATCGCCGTGCTGCCCGCGATCGCGTCCGTATTCGCGCACGACCGCGGGGTCGTTCGACGTCCGCTGCTCGATCCGAAGATCGAGCGCGATATCTCGATCATCAAGGCGGCCGGCCGGGCTCTCACTCCGGCGGCGGACGGGTTCGCGCAACTGCTGCGCGAGCGAACCCGGAAACCGCCGCCGGTCCGCGGCTGACGCTCGAACTCCGCGCGGTGTATCGTTATAGTGACGGTCCGTTGGTGGACAATCCGAACGATCGCCTTCAGGCGGCACACGAGGGAGAACGACATTGGCCGACGATTCCGAACGGGGACACGACACGCGCAATTACCGGCTGCGCTCCAACGCGTGGTTCAAGCGGCAGGATCGCGACGGTTTCGGCCGCCGCAGCTGGATGAAGAACCAGGGGCGCGTGGACCATCTCTTCGACGGACGCCCGGTCATCGGCATTTGCAATACGTGGTCCGAGTTCACGCCCTGCAACGGACATTTCCGCCAGATCGCCGACTATGTGAAGCGCGGCGTGTACGAGATGGGCGGATTCCCGCTCGAGTTCCCGGTGACGAGCCTGTCCGAAGTCCTGCTGCGGCCGACCGCGATGCTCTATCGCAATCTCGCCTCGATGGACGTCGAGGAATCGATCCGCGGCCAGCCTATGGACGGCGTGGTGCTGTTGACGGGCTGCGACAAGACGACGCCGGCACTGGTCATGGGGGCCGCAAGCTGCGACCTTCCATCGCTTGTCGTGTCGGGTGGCCCCATGCTCAACGGCCGCTTCCGCGGAGAGCTCGTCGGTTCCGGGACTCACAGCTGGA